>CAJUQT010000036.1 GCA_910588225.1 uncultured Acetatifactor sp. | reverse complement strand
GTTTCGCCAAAAGGCTTTGGTCCTGTTTTTGCAGGCTTTCCACTTACTGATTTAGCTTAAAAAGGTATCTTCAGTTTGTTTAATGACTGTCAAATGCAGAAAAAGCCAGTTTGCCCTCAAAAATGTCAGATTATGGTTAAGAAAAAAAGGAACGCGGACGATATATTAGAAAGATAAGGCATTTTGGCATGTGAAATTTCATCAGTGATTAAAGGAGTGATTATATGGGTATCAGTATTGATGTAGGGAATACAGGTTCGGATTATTCCTATCTATTTCAGGGCCTTTCGTCGTCGGGCAGCAGCCTTGGCAATTTGAATTTCTTATCGGATTACGCCAGTCTCAAGAACGGCAGCTATTCTAAACTGATGAAGGCTTATTACGGAATGGGGCAGAGTACCGGTACAGGCGCGATGTCATCCGACAAGAAGAGCAGTAAGGGCAATATTCTTGACAAGATTTTGGAAGAGAAGATGCATCCGAAGGTTTCCAAAGAGGTGCAGAAGGCCAACAAGGAGCTGTCAGCGGGGCTTTCCAGCCTGAACAGCGCTGTTTCAACGCTGCGAAATGACAGTACTTATACGGACTCCACAGATGGCAAGAGCGCATCGGATAAGGTGGTTTCCGCGATGAAGGCCTATGTGACGAATTACAATAATGTGGTGAGTACTTCAAAGGACTCCACGCTGACCAGTAAGACGTCCTATGTGGCGAATATGATGAGCAGTACGGCGGCGAATGCCGATAAGCTTGCGGAGATCGGTGTTACAATCAATGCCAACGGGACGCTGATGTTCAATGAAGGAAAGCTGAAGGAAACAGACATCTCCAAAGTACAGGAATTGTTCTCCAGCGATAATATTCTGAGCTATGGTTCTATGGTTTCATCGCGTCTGCAGTTTGCCGGTGCTGGGTCTGGTACGGAAGAGATAGACCTTACAGGGACAGACAAGAAGACACCTTCCGGTGCGTCCTCCCTCAAGGCAGACAGTCAGGCTCTTGCATCCGATGAATTATATCAAAAGGTGAAAGACAAGGACGGCAATGAGACAGACGAGTACGATCTCAAGAAGATATTTGCAGCAGCAAAGAGCTTTGTGAGCAATTACAACAAAATGTTCGACGCGGCAGAGTCCAGTGCAAACTCCGGCGTGGTGGCGAACCTGTCCTATATCAGGGAGAAGACGGCACGCAATGCGGAGGCTTTGAAGACATTTGGAATCAGTGTGGACGGGAAGGGCAGAATGAAGATTGACGAGGACACATTTAAGAAATCAGATATGTCCAAAGTCCAGGCTTTCTTCAAGGATTATGGTTCATCCATTGCTACCAATGCTTCGCTGGTAGATTATTATATGACCACCCAGGCCAATGCTGCGAATGGTTATACAGCCGGCGGAACCTATAATGTACAGGGGAATTCACGTTATACCGGTACGGTGTAAGCTGCCTGTGAAATACAGGGACACAAATAAAAGAAGGATGCAAATCAGTCAGAGCAGTATCTGAGGGGTTTGCATCCTTCTTTCTCTGCAGGAAGTTAAGGACATTGAAAATTGTATAATCCCCGTATTTCGGCATATGCTAACCACAACAGAATTCCCGATTTGCGAGGATTTTATTATCATAAATATCTTTTCTGCAGAAGAATCGTCCTGCAGGGAGAGAACACAATGGAGGCAGAAATGGAATCTGTATGGATGATACCGAAATCAGGAAGCGGAGGCGCTTCCGAGGGATATAGAGGTGCCGGTTGTCGTTACCGGTGCCGGGCTGGCAGGGATTCTGACGGCATATTATCTGAAGCAGGTGGGGATTCGGACGGTAGTTCTGGAGGCGGACAGAATCGGCAGAGGTGAGACGAAGTCATCGGACGGGAGTAACGCAGGGGAAAGGAAGACAGAGGGAATCTATATGATGACATACTGCGGCTGATTGCGGTCCGCAGAGGATAGCTTTCACAGAAAATAGAGTAAGAAAAGAGCCACCGAACTGCTTTGCAGTACAATGGCTCTTTTGTTCCTTTTTCAGGAATCCTTATTTCTTGAAGATTAAGCTTACACCATCTTGCTCAATGGTGATTTCGCTGCCGTTAAGAGTAGCGGTAAGAGAATCTCCGTCGCCGGAAAGCGTGATGGTATTGCCGTCAGCCGACCACTTGCCTTCACCGGAAAGGGTGGGATCCATGGCATCCATGTTAAGCGTGAAGGAACCGTCGGATTTCAGCTCCAGACCAATGGCGACGTCATCTGCGGACATTCCTGCAGCTGCGGCAACATCCTTCCATGACATGGTAGAATCTCCTGTCTTGACACTGTCAAGGCTGTAATTTCCGGCTACATCAGAATTGCCGCCGCCACCGCCGCATGCTACAAGGCTGAGTACACATACCAATGCCAGAGCCAGGCTTATCATTTTTGTCCAAAAATTCTTTTTCATGTTACTTTGTCTCCTTTTTATTTCCTTTTATGTAAGTCTGTTCCATTCAGAACAGCCAAGAGATATTATATCACTTGTGAGAGATTTTTCAAGTGATTTTCTCTTTTTTTATGTTTTCTTAAGATAGAGAGTCTTAATTTTGCAGGTCCCTGGAGAAAAAAACGGGCATTAGGCACTTGTCGCGGGATAAACAGCCTGATACAATGTACAGAAAGCGACCGAATGGAGAGAAAAATGTATCGTATTATGATTATCGAAGACGACGCGGCAATGGCAAAGGCGATGCACAGACAAATTGAAGCCTGGGGAAATGAAGTCAGATGTGTGGAAGACTTCCGGGACATTATGCATACTTTTGTGGAATATGACCCGCATATGGTGCTGATGGATATTATGCTGCCCTTTTTTAGCGGCTATCACTGGTGCGGCGAGATACGCAGGATTTCCAATGTGCCGGTGATTTTCATATCTTCCGCTTCCGATAATATGAATATTGTCATGGCCATGAACATGGGAGGGGATGACTTTATTCCGAAGCCTGTAGATTTGGATGTGATGATGGCCAAAATACAAGCTGTACTGCGCAGAACCTATGATATGGCGGGAAAGTTGCCTGTGTTGGAGCACAGGGGGGCAATTTTGAATCTGAACAATACTTCTCTCACCTATAATGGGGAGCGGCTGGAGCTGACCAGAAACGAATTCCGCATCCTGCAGACACTGCTGGAAAATAAGGGAAGAATCGTCAGCAGAGACACTCTGATGACAAAGTTGTGGCAGATGGATTCCTATGTGGAGGAAAACACGCTGACAGTGAATGTGACCAGACTTCGTAAGAAACTGGAGGCGGCTGGGCTGAGCGATTTTATCACCACAAAGGTGGGCAGCGGCTATATTGTGGAGTGAATGTATCGCTGCCATATCCTGGAGCGAATCGTCTGCCGCGGCGAAAGGCGCACAGAGAACAGTGGAATGATTATGCAGGAAGCGGGATATATGCGGGCAGGGGTATGGCAGAAAGCGCGACCTGGTAAGCGGTGGGGAGGAAGAGATGGCGAAAGGAAAATGGTATTTTATTCCGAAGAAATTTTTAATACAATATTGGAGGACAGTGCTGATGTTTGTATTGTACAGCGGGATTTTTGCAGCTGTCTTTTTCCTGTATGAGCTGGAGACAGAAGCTGTGCTGTACGCGGCGGTACTGTGCGGGCTGCTCACTGCGATGGTACTGCCTGTGAATTTTGTTTTTTATTGGAAGGCATACGACAGGAGGCAGAGAATTCTCCGGGATGTGGAAATCGCTCTGGACGAGCTGCCGGAACCGAAGTCACTGACGGAAGCGGATTATCAGGAGATGCTTCGAAAGCTGAAAGGGAGTTATGACGCCAATCTGACAGCCTGGCAGAATGAGCGGCAGGAAAGCATGGACTATTATACCACCTGGGTGCACCAGATTAAGACCCCCATCTCCGTGATGCGGATGACTCTGCAGGGAGAGGACACGGAGGAACACCGGGAGCTGCAGGCAGAGCTGTTCCGAATCGAACAGTATGTGGAGATGGCGCTGAACTGGATACGGCTGGGCGGAAACGCTTCGGATTTTGTCTTTCGGGAGTGCGCTCTGGATGAAATCATCAGACAGGCAGTGCGCAAATATGCGCCGCAGTTTATCAGAAAGAGACTGCGGCTTTCTTATGAGCCCACGGACGGTATCGTGCTTACGGATGAAAAGTGGCTGCTGTTTATCATTGAACAGGTTCTTTCCAATGCTGTCAAATATACTCAGAAGGGCGGCGTGAAAATTACAGTCACACAGAATAAGGTTCTTCAGATTGCAGATACGGGTATCGGAATTGCACCGGAGGATGTCCCCAGGATTTTTGAGAAGGGGTTTACCGGATATAACGGCAGAGCGGATAAAAAGTCCACAGGCCTGGGACTTTACCTGTGCAGACTGACTGCGGAAAGGCTTTCTCACAGAATCACTGTGGAATCCGCAGTGGGGAAGGGAACTGTATTTTCGCTGGATCTGCACAGGGACGCACTGGAGGTGGAGTAGACGAAAGACATTCTGCTCTTGCCGGATCTGCGCCGGAATGTGCCGGTGGCAGAGCAGGCGAATGGCTGACCGGCAGGGAAGGAAAAAAGCATGATCTTACAAAAATGTCACATGAGACGGCGGAATTGTCACCTCATTCGATGGAGGTGAGTTCTGCCGTTTCGTATACTGTATCTATCGCACCGTCCGGAAATCCACTGCCAGTGAACGGGTACGGGTCAGGCAGGTGCAGAATTACAATCAGTAAGTGCACGACCAGTATCCAGGTTGATTTACGGCCATATGGGTTATATGGGCGAAAATCAATCTAAGCATAAGGGGACTGGAGTGCACTTACGGAATTACAATGGAGGTTAAGAGACATGGCATTATTGGAGACACAGAGCCTTAGAAAGGTGTATACCACCCGCTTTGGCGGCAATCAGGTACAGGCATTGACCAATGTATCCTTTTCTGTGGAGCAGGGGGAATATGTGGCGATTATGGGGGAGTCAGGTTCCGGCAAGACCACATTGCTGAATATTCTGGCGGCGTTGGATAAGCCCACAGGAGGACAGGTACTGCTGGGAGGGAAAAGCCTCTCCGGCGTGAAAGAGAAGGAACTTGCGGCATTTCGGCGCAGTAATCTGGGATTTGTATTTCAGGATTTTAATCTGCTGGATACCTTTTCCATACGGGACAATATTTTCCTTCCTCTGGTGCTGGGAGGAAAAGAGTACGGGGAGATGAACCAGAGGCTTCAACCCATCGCGGAGAGGCTGAATATCCGGGAGATTCTGGATAAATTTCCCTATGAGGTATCCGGCGGACAGAAGCAGAGAGCGGCGGTGGCCAGGGCGCTGATCACGAAGCCCCAGCTGGTGTTGGCTGATGAGCCTACCGGCGCACTGGACTCCAGGGCCACGGACAGCCTGCTGCGGATATTTAACGAGATTAACGAGGACGGCCAGACGATTTTGATGGTGACGCATTCCACAAAGGCGGCCAGTCATGCGGGAAGGGTTCTCTTTATTAAGGATGGTGAGGTATTCCATCAGATTTACAGGGGCAACAGTACCAATGAACAGCTGTATCAGAAAATATCGGATACACTTACACTGTTGGCAACGGGAGGTGAGCGCTTATGAAAAAAGGGTTTTACCCGAAACTGGCGGCAGACAATATCAGAAAGAACGCCAGGACGTATATTCCCTATCTGATTACCTGTGTTATCACGGTGGCGATGTATTACATTGAGCGCTCTCTGGCTCTGAATCCGGGGCTGGAGCGGATGGCAGGTTCGGCGTATCTGAACCAGACCATGTTTCTGGGAAGCAGAATTATTGCGATTTTTGCCCTGATTTTTTTGTTTTATACCAATAGTTTTCTGGTGAAACGACGGAAAAAAGAATTTGGTGTCTTCCATATCCTGGGCATGGAGAAGAGACATCTGGCCAGAGTGCTGGGCTGGGAGAGTATCTATGTGACACTGTTGGGAATTGGTTTCGGCCTTATACTGGGGCTTGCTATGGATAAAGCCATGTACCTGATCATCAATATGGCGATAGGAGGGGAGACAATCTTTGGATTTTTTGTCTCTTCGAAGGCGGTTATGGAAACCATTCTGCTGTTTGCAGTGATTTTTCTGCTGATTTGTCTCCACTCCATCCGGCAGGTCTATACGGCGAATCCCGTCGAACTGCTTGTGGCCGGAAGAGCAGGAGAGAAAGAGCCTGAAACCAAGTGGTTTCTCACGCTTGCCGGGCTTGCGGCGCTGGGCGGCGGATATTATATCGCGTTTACAACCCGGAATCCAATAGCCTCTCTGCTGCTCTTTTTTGTGGCTGTCCTGCTGGTAATCGCGGCCACATACCTGCTTTTTACTGCAGGGAGCATTGCATTTTTGAAAACGCTGCGGAAGAATAAGAGATACTATTATCGGACGAGACATTTTGTCAGCATCTCGGGCATGATTTACCGGATGAAGCAGAATGCAGTTGGTCTGGCGAATATCTGTGTGCTTTCCACCATGGTTCTGGTGATGGTTTCCTCCACCACATCGCTGATGCTGGGGATAGAGGATATCATCCGGACGCGCTATCCGGCGGACTTCATGCTTTATTTTAATGGGGTGGCAGAAGCGGAAAACGAAGCGGCGATCACTGTGATCCGTGACTTGCAGGAGGAGAGAAACTTTCCTGTGACAGAGGAAATCAGCTACACTTATCTGGCTTTTTCCGCTTTTTGTGACGGAGATACTTTTTCCGTGGAGAGGGATTTTACTCTGGGTTCGGTGGATGCAATTGTTTCGCTCTTTTTTGTTCCTTTGTCGGAGTACAATTCCCTTACAGGGGAAGACAGGACACTGACAGAAGGGGAAGTTCTGGTACATTCCGAGCGCGGGGAATACGAGTATCCCACGTTGAAACTGTTTGGCAGGGAATATACCGTGGCGGGAAAAGCGGAAGAATTTGTGGGAAGTGGTATTTTTGCTGCAAATATTACGACCACACAGTATATTATCGTGACAGAAGACACTTTCCGGGAACTGTATCAGAAACAACAGGAGGTTCTGCAGGAGGACGCCGCTGACATCCAGCAGATATATGGATTTGACACAGATGCGGAAGAGGAGGATCAGATTGCATTTTATGAAGCCCTGAGGGAGAAAATGAACCGGACGGGAACGGCAGTCAGAGTGGAATCCATGGCGGAATCAAGATCTTCAATTGTAAGCATGTACGGAGGATTCTTCTTTATCGGTGTGTTCCTGGGAATACTCTTTATCATGGCTACCGTACTGATTATTTACTACAAGCAGATATCAGAAGGCTATGACGATAAGGCCCGGTTTGAAATTCTGCAGAAGGTGGGTATGGACCGGGATGAGATTAAGGATACCATCCATTCTCAGGTACTGACAGTATTTTTCCTTCCGCTGGCAGCGGCAGGAATGCATGTTGCGGCGGCTTTTCCCATGATATCGAAGCTGCTTGAGCTGCTGAATCTGCTCAACACCGGATTGTATATTGTCTGTACAATCGCCTGTTTTCTCATTTTTGCTGTCATGTACAGTCTGATTTACCTTCTGACATCCAGAAGCTATTACCGGATTGTGCTGCTGTCCACGCAGCGTCGGCAATGACGGGAAAATGGTGCGGTCATGGAAAAATGCTGGGGTGAAACTGAAATTTACAACTTGACAAGACGGGAATTTACATGTTAATCTGAAAAAAGAAGCGGTTTCTGTACCATTTGGCTGTTGAGGAGTCTTGAGTGGGTTACTCGCTTCTTTTTTTATATCAACCAGGTCATAGAGGTACATTTTCCGCCGGAAGTATAATTAAAGCCTGAACCGGAAGAGCTGAAATTCCGGGCGGCAGATTGAGAGGTAATCATGAGCTGTTTTGAAATCAGAGACAATTTTTATATGGACGGAAAACCGGTGAAAATCATTTCCGGTGCGTTTCACTATTTCCGCACGGTTCCGGAGTACTGGCGGGACAGGCTGGAAAAGCTGAAGAATCTGGGGTGCAATACGGTGGAAACATATGTTCCCTGGAATCTTCATGAACGGGAAAAAGGAAAGTTTTGTTTTGAAGGAATTCTGGATATTGAAAGGTTTATCCGGCTGGCACAGGAGCTGGGGCTGTACGTGATTCTGCGTCCCTCTCCTTATATCTGTGCAGAATGGGAATTTGGAGGACTTCCGGCCTGGCTGCTGCGGGAGGATGGCATGCGGCTTCGGGTGAATGATCCTTCTTTCCTGGGGCATGTGGAGGAATATTATAAGGAACTGCTTCCCAGACTGACTCCCTGGCAGTGCACCAGAGGCGGTCCGGTTATCTTGATGCAGGTGGAAAACGAGTACGGTTACTATGCTAATGACCGCACCTATCTGGAAGAGATGAGAAGACTGATGCGGGGAAATGGCGTGGAAGTGCCGCTTGTGACTTCCGACGGTCCGTTTCCGGAAAGCCTGAATGCAGGGAAGCTTCCCGGAGCTCTGCCCACAGGAAACTTTGGTTCCCGGACGGAGGAGCGTTTTGCAACACTGGAAAAATATACAGACGGCGGCCCGCTGATGTGTACGGAATTCTGGGTGGGATGGTTTGACCACTGGGGCAATGGCGGCCATATGAGGGGCAATCTGGAGGAGAGTGTCCGGGATCTGGACAAGATGCTGGAGCTGGGCCATGTGAATATCTACATGTTTGAAGGCGGAACCAATTTCGGATTCATGAACGGCTCTAATTATTATGACGAGCTGACGCCGGATGTGACCTCTTACGACTATGACGCGGTGCTCACAGAGGACGGGCAGATTACGGAGAAATACCGCAGGTACAGAGAAGTCATCGGAAAGTATACGGAGATTTCAGAAGTGCCTCTTTCCACGAAAATTGTCAGGAAGGATTACGGAACGTTGGAAGTGAAGGAAAAGGTAAGTCTGACTTCCACGCTGGAGAAGCTGAGTCGGTGCATTCCTTCCATCTGCCCCTGCTCTATGGAGAGGCTGGGACAGAATTACGGTTATATTTTGTATCGGACCAGGCTGCACACGGAAGAGAATCTGGAGAAAATCCGTCTCTGGGGTGCCAATGACAGGGCGAATATTCTGGTGGAGGACAGACCGGTAATGACGCTGTACGATAGGGAGCTGCTGGAGGAGAGAAAGCTGGAAACACCGCTTCCCACAGAGAAAAATGCCAGGATGGATATTCTGGTGGAGAACATGGGCCGGGTGAATTTCGGGCCGCTGATGGAGAGACAGAGAAAGGGTATCAGCCAGTGTGTGCAGATTAACGGACATATGCACAATCACTGGGAGCAGTATCCTCTGCCGCTGGACAATGTGGAGCAGGTGGACTTTGCCGGAGCTTATCTGCCAGGGACCCCTGCTTTTTACCGGTTTACCTTCCAGGTGGAGGAGAAGGGAGATACTTTCCTGGACTTCGCCGGCTGGGGGAAGGGCTGCGTGTTCATAAACGGATTCAATATCGGGAGATTTTGGGAGATCGGCCCTCAGAAACGCCTGTATATTCCGGCGCCGCTTTTGAAAGAAGGGGAGAATGAAATTATTTTCTTTGAGACAGAGGGGAAAGCGGCGAAAAGCATTGCGCTGAGAGGGGAGCCGGATGTGGGATAAGAATTTATAGAGCTGTGAAATGGAAAAGAGACTGTCGGTGTGACTGGCAGTCTCTTTTTACTTTATCAGGAAAGTCCGCTGCCAGACAGACCTGGAATCAGTGAGGTGCCGAAGGCACTTTTCTAAAGCAGAAATTTACGGAAGACAGAAGGACTATCTGCGGGACGAATTCCTGGCCCCTTTTTTGTGAGCCTGACCGTCGCTTTTCGGCGGATTCGGCAGTTTGACATTTTCCGGCTGCCCTGATATTTCCACGGCTTCATTTTTGGGCAGGGAAAGCGGTTTTTTCCCTGCATTTTTCTTATTGACACTCTCGCGCAGCAGGGTATAGCCGGTAGACATCAGGGGAATGAAAAGCAGCATTCCGGAAATGCCCATCAGGCTGCCGCCCACGCTGACGGCCATCAACACCCAGATGGCAGGCAGACCCACGGAATTGCCCACCACTTTGGGATAAATCAGGTTCCCTTCGATTTGCTGGAGTATCAGGAAGAGAATGATAAACCACAGCGCCTGGAGGGGATTGTCAATGAGTATCAGGAACGCTCCCACGGCACAGCCGATAAAGGCGCCCACGATGGGAATCAGAGCCGTAAAGGCAATCAACACACCTATCATAAGAGCATAGGGCATCCGGAAGACACTCATGGAGATAACGAACATAAAGCCCAAAATGACGGCTTCCAGGCATTGCCCGGTGATAAAACTGCTGAAATTCCGATAGAGAAGGCTGCAGACTTCCAGCGTTTTCCGCCCTGCTGCTTCCGGCAGATAGGCGGAGATGATTCTGCGCCCCTGGTCTTCAAGGCGCTCCTTCTGGGCCAGAATATACAGGGCGAAGATAAAGGATATCACCACGTTTACAATTCCTGATATAATGCCGCTGGCCACGGTGACAGTAGAGTTCAGCATGTCGCCGGCGCCGTTTCTCAGAAAGTCAAAAATGCTGTTCAGCATGGAATCCCAGTTGATTTTTTCCAGATCCAGTTTGTTGATTTGATTGGTCAGTTCCGGGTACTTTTTGGTCAGCAGGTCCAGCTCTTCCATGACCTGTTCCATAAAGGCGGGTATTTTTTTCCCGACTTCGGAGGCTGTGGAGGCTACCTGTGGAACTACCGTTCCGATGACTACGGTGATGACCAGTGCAACTGCCACGATGGAGAGCACAAGGCACAGGGGACGTTTACAGCTCCGGGCACTTTTTCCCTTCCAGCTGGCGAGCATTTTCTCCTCGAATGCCTTCATGGGAATATTCAGAACAAAGGCGATAGCTCCGCCTATAAGGAAGGGGGAGAAGATACCAAATAAAAATCCGATTCCCTGAAACACCTGATTGCTGTATATAAGCGCCAATATCAAAAGAGCTGCCAGTAGCATTAAATGTCTGATTTGTCTGAGTTTTTCTCTGCTGAATTCCATTTGCATACGCCTTTCTTTCCTATAATTAAATAACAGTTTATCTTTCCTGCAGTCTTCTGTCAAGGCTTGATTTATACCGGCGTCACGGTTGCTTTTGCGGCCGGTGTGTGATAGCATAGAGGTGGAAATGTCCCGCGGGATGAACGGGATACAGATATAAGCGGGATTTTTCAAATGAATCGTAGAAATCACAGGAAGCAGGAAGATGATGTCGAACGAAGAAAAGATGGCTTTATTGTAGCTCACATTACCAACATATTTAAAAAAGGATATTGAAGCATTCACAGAGGGAATTCGAAATAATTTCACCCTGCTGGATTGGCTTTGGAGAGAAGTATATGGTTCTATCAACTCTGCATTTTATGATAATGAAATTTCCGAAAAACAGGCAGATTATTTTTTCAGAAAGATTAGAGGACTTTTCATAAGAGAAAACGGTAATAAGGTAGAAGGAAACAACAGGAAGAATGAAATACACAGGGAGGATAAAAAGATGCGCAGCAATCTGACCACACTTTGCTATATAGAGAAGGATGACAGTTACCTGATGCTTCACCGGGTGAAAAAGAAGGACGATATCAATAAGGATAAATGGATTGGCGTGGGCGGGCATTTTGAGGAGGATGAATCACCGGAAGAATGTCTGCTGCGGGAAGTGCGGGAGGAGACAGGGCTGGAGCTGACCGCCTGGAAGCTGAGGGGGATTATCACTTTTATTCCTGGTTCGTCCCAGACGGAATATATGTTTCTGTACACTGCGGACGAGTATTTGGGGACGATGACGGAATGTGATGAAGGGACCCTGGAGTGGGTGGAGAAATCCAAAGTATACGATTTACCCATATGGGAGGGGGACAAGATATTTTTCCGTCTCCTGGAGGAAGGGAGAGAATTCTTTTCGCTTAAAATGCGTTACGAGGGGGATTGCCTTACGGAGGCTGTTCTGGACGGCAGGAGTATTACATAAAAGGATACAAACGTTACCGGATTTCTGCGGAAAAAGCCGGGCAGTATTGCATTTTGTGGCCTGCCGTGTTATAATTTTGCCGGTATAAAATACATTTAAGGCAGGTTTTCAGGCCTGCAAAAACATAAAATCCCCGGGGATGGAATCAGAACGAGAAGAAAGATCCGGAGGAGAAAGAAAGGAAGCAGAAGAAAATGAAGCAGGGTTTTGATGACGTAATGGAAAAGGTGCAGAAATGCGGCAGGAAGACGGTGGCGGTATCTGTTGCGCAGGATTCCGCAGTTCTGGAGGCCGTAAAGGAAGCGAAGGCAAGAGGGATTGCCGATGCGATTCTGGTGGGAGACGAAGGAAAGATCAGAGAAGTGGCGGCTTCCATCGATATGGACTTGAGCGGTTATGAGATTATCCACGAGCCGGATATGATTGCGGCATCGCTGAAGGCGGTAAAGCTGGCTCATGACGGCAGAGCGGACATGTATATGAAGGGGCTCATTGAAACAAAGGATTTCCTGAAGAGCGTGCTGGATAAGGAAGTGGGCCTGCGCACGGGGAAACCGCTTTCCCATGTGTGTGTATTTGAGATTCCGGGCATTGACAGACTGCTGTTCCTGACAGACGTGGCATTTATGACCTACCCTACTCTGGAGGATAAGGTTAACATCATTAAGAATACCATTCCCGTGTGCAATGCCTGCGGCGTGGATATGCCCAAAGTAGCGCCTCTGGCCGCTGTGGAGGTGGTGAACCCGAAGATGCCTGCCACTGTGGAAGCTGCTGAGCTGAGCAAAATGTGTGAGGAAGGCCAGATTCCGGGATGTATCATAGACGGACCTCTTTCCCTTGACCTTGCCATCGACCCGGAGGCCGCGAAGCATAAGGGTGCCACCCACAGGAAGATTCAGGGTGATGCGGATGTGCTGCTTTTCCCGGATATTCACGCGGGCAATCTGGTGTACAAGGCCATCGTACATATGGTGAAAATGAGAAACGGCTGTATTCTCACAGGGACGAAGGTTCCCGTAATTCTCACCAGCCGTTCCGACACCTTTGAGACGAAGGTGAATTCCATCGCCCTGGCGGCCGTGGTAGCGGAAGAGATGAAGAAGAATAATTAATATGCAGGAACTAAAATCAGTCTCTCAGCATCCATGCCTGGGAGAAATTACAGATGCTGCCTGTGCAGCTGGAAATTCTCCCCTGAAGGAGGGGAATGGAGGCAGAGAGACGGAACTAAAATCAGTCTCTCAGCATCCATGCCTGGGAGAAATTACAGATGCTGCCTGTGCAGCTGGAAATTCTCCCCTGAAGGAGGGGAATGGAGGCAGAGAGACGGAACTAAAATAGGAGGACATCCCATGTCAATTAAAAGTTTAATTATCAATCCCGGTTCTACATCCACCAAAATTGGTGTATTTGAAGATGAGACACTGTTATTTGAGGAGACGCTGCGGCATTCTACCGAGGAGATCAGCCAGTTTGCCAATATTGTGGACCAGAAGGACTTCCGGAAGAAGATCATTACGGACTTGCTGGAGTCGCGGAATTTTGACATTAAGAGCCTGAAGGTGGTAGTGGGGAGAGGCGGTATGCTGAAACCTATTCCCGGTGGGACCTATGCGGTGACGGAAGCGCTTCTGGCCGATCTGCGTAAAGGGGTTCAGGGGCAGCATGCCTCCAATCTGGGCGGCATTCTGGCAAAGGAAATCGGAGATTCCATCGGTGTGCCTTCATATATTGTGGATCCGGTGGTAGTGGATGAGCTGATGCCCATCGCAAGATATTCAGGTGTGCCGGAGCTTCCCAGGGTGAGCATATTCCATGCTCTGAACCAGAAAGCTGTGGCAAAGCGGTATGCGAAGGAAGTCGGGAAACCGTATGAATCATTACGGCTGATTGTAGTGCATATGGGCGGCGGTGTGTCTGTGGGCGCTCATGAGAATGGAAAAGTTATCGATGTGTTCAATGCGCTGGATGGCGACGGGGCATTTTCTCCGGAACGTGCAGGAGGTGTTCCCAACGGAGCATTGATTAAGATGTGCTTTTCCGGAAAATATTCCGAGAAGGAAGTATATGGCAAAATGGTGGGCAATGGCGGTTTCAATGCCTACCTGGGCACCAATGATATGCGTGAGGTGACGAAACGTGCCAATGAAGGGGACGCGAAGGCAGTAGAGGCAAAGGAAGCTTTTCTGCTTCAGGTGGCAAAGGATATCGGATCCATGGCCTGTGTGCTGAACGGCAAGATTGATCAGATTATTGTCACCGGCGGCATTGCATACGGAGCCGATGTGGTGGCGGCATTGAAGGAGAGGGCAGAGTGGATTGCACCCTTTACCGTATATCCCGGCGAGGATGAGCTGCTGGCCCTGGCCCAGGGGGCACTGCGTGTGTTGAATGGAGAAGAGGAGCCGAAGGTATACTAAGGAAATATTACGGGGGCATTTTCCGAAATGTGGAAAATGCCCCGCTTTTACATTATGGAAAAGTCTGCTCATAATACATATCCAGCTTATTCGTTCCTTCAATGAGCGCCGTTTTCCCATTTGTCACGAAACCATTCCGTTCATAAAAAGTCCGTGCCTTCTGATTCTCGGCGATGACCCAAAGGAAAATGGCATGGATCTGCGTCTGCCCAGCCACCCGGATTACATGGCGAATCAGCGTACGGCCGATGCCTTTGCCTGTAAAAAAGGGATCCACATAAAAGTCACAGATTTCAATTCGGTCTTTGCTATATTTTCTGTTGATAACACCTTTCAGAATTCCATCGTCATAGACCAACATATGCTGCAGCTGACTGAGATCACGAGTATAGGCTTCTGCCAGACTGCATACCTGCAGTTCATTGAAAGAAAAGGCATCATTCTGAAAGATGGGCCGATAGGCCGTTCGTTTTCCGAAGACAATGATCTCTGCGATGCGCGGAATGTCTCTCAGCTCAGCTTTTCTGATCATAGGATTCTCCTGTCTTCTCATAATATCTTTCTGCTGAGGACTGTTGCAGATTTCTCATACCGGTCAGAACGAAAATGGAACCGGTATGAATTTTGTGCAACAGTCCGATGCTTCTTGTGCGGTGTCCGAAGAGCAGACCTGCCTGAACTGCTATGTTATGCCGGCTCAGATATCAAACTTGAAATATCTCTTCGCATTATAGTAAGAAATATCCCTGATAATCTCGGACAGTGTATCCATATCTGCGGGGAATCCGCCGCCTTCCACCCACATACCAATGAGATTGCACAGGATGCGGCGGAAATATTCATGTCTGGTGTAGGACAGGAAGCTTCTGGAGTCGGTCAGCATTCCCACGAAGCCGGACAGATTGCCCAGGTTGGCCAGGGAAATCAGCTGTTCTGTCATACCGGTTTTGTGGTCGTTGAACCACCATGCGCTGCCCTGCTGAATCTTTGCCACGGCACTGGAATCCTGGAAGCAGCCCAGGATGGCGCCGATAGACTGATTGTCATTGGGGTTCAGGCTGTAAAGGATGGTTCTTGGCAGCTCATCCGTCTTGCACAGGGCATCCAGGAAATCAGCCATCTGGGCGGAGGGAGCATCGTTGTTGATACAGTCGTAACCGGTGTCAGGGCCCAGCTTTTCGAACATTCTCGTGTTATTGTCTCTCTTGCAGCCAAAGTGAAGCTGCATGGCCCAGTCGCGTCTGTGGTATTCTCTGCCCACGAAAATCATGAACGCCGTCTTGAATTTCAGCTGCTCCTCTCTGGTGGGAGTCATTCTGTTCAGTCTCTTTAAGAAGATGGCTTCGATTTCATCGTCGCTGGCGGGATAGTACATCACATATTCCAGCGCATGATCGGAGACAGAGCAGCCCATGGAAGCAAAGTAATCCATACGCTTTTTCAGAGCTTCCTTCAGGGAGGCAAAGCTGTTGATTTCCGCCATGCCTGCGGCTTCGCACAGCCGGTCCAGATAATCCAGGTAATCCGGTTTCTCGATATTCATTGCCTTATCAGGTCTCCAGGCGGGGAGAACTTTTACGTCAAAGCTTTCGTCTTCCGCAATTTTTTTATGCCATTCCAGGGTATCAACAGGGTCGTCGGTGGTGCAGATCAGGGTCACATTGCTCTGCTTAATCAGATTGCGGACACTCATGGATGGCTGGGCCAGCTTTTCATTGCAGAGCTTCCAGACCTCATCCGCTGTCTTCTTATTCAACACTCCGTGATAACCGAAGAATCTTTGCAGTTCCAGATGGCTCCAGTGGAAGAGAGGATTGCCGATGGCCTTGCCCAGGCATTCCGCCCATTTGCAGAACTTTTCATAATCGGAGGCATCTCCGGTAATGTATTTTTCGTCCACGCCGAAGGAGCGCATGAGACGCCACTTGTAATGATCGCCTCCCAGCCACACTTGCGTAATGTTGTCGAAATGTCTGTCTTCCGCGATTTCTCTTGGGTTGATATGACAGTGGTAATCCAGTACCGGTGTGCCCTCTGCGTAATCATGGAACAGCTTTTTGGCTGTCTCAGATTCCAGCAGAAAATCCTTGTCCATAAATTCTTTCATGTCTTTTCCTCCATTCATTTTTTATTATCTTTTTCCTGAAAATATGGTATCTGTTTTAAAATAAATTTCTGAAGAACTTTCGAATGGTTTTCTGAACCTGGCTTTCTTACGGGGAATCCGGCAAATCTCGTGATCGCCCGTATAAGTTACAGGGTGGTGCCTCTCTTCATGATTTCCCCTGAAAAAACGGTTTTCTTCGGCATTTCTTTCCCGTCCAGCACTCCCAGAAGCGTGGTAATCAGGTGCTGACAGAGGGTTTCCAGCTTGTTGTCAATGCTGGTCAGTTCAGGCTCGCAGCAGACCGTCAGCATGGAATTGTTGTAACCCAGCACGGAGAATTCGTCTGGTATTCGATATTTCATTTCCTGTGCGTATTTGACGGCGGCCAGAGCAAGGACATCATCCGAGGCAATGACGCCGTGGAAGGTCAGGCCTTTTTTCCGCAGCTGCTTTAGATAGTCTGTCATGGCATGGATATCTTCGTGGGAACCTTGATAAAACTGCGTCAGCGGGTCTGTGCCGCATCCTTTTTCTTCCATGGCGGCCAGGTAACCGGCCAGCTTTCGTCTGCCGCTGTAGGAGTTGGAGCTGTAAAAATACAGTATATCGTCTATTCCGCTTGCTATCATCTGCAGAGTCGCTTTGTACATAGATGTAAAATCATCGGATACCACACTGTAGACATTTGGAATGTCCAGCGCCGCATTCAGGAGCATAACGGGAATCTGAAGGGCGGCGTCCGAAATATATTTGTTCTCGCTTTCTTTTTCATACGCAAAATTAGAGCCGGCCAGGATGATGCCGTCCACCTTCTTAGTGAGAAGCAGATTCATGGAAGCAATTTTGGATTCCAGTCCATATCCTGTGCAGCACAGAAGACTGTCATAGCCATTGGCCCGGAGCTTTTGCTCAATATAATACACTGCTTTGGCAAGGTACAGGTCGGAACTGTCCGCACACATGATACCGATAGTTCTCATGGTATTCAGGCCCAGGCCCCTGGCGAAAGCATTGGGAGTATACTCATATCTGTCAATGACATCCAGAACTTTCTGCCTGGTTTTTTCGCTGACATTTTTACTGCCGTTCAGTACCCGGGAAACCGTGGCAATTGAAACGCCGGCTTTTTCGGAGATATCATAAATTGTCATTGGCTTTCCTCGTAAGCATGTAAGTAGTTTCAAAAAAGGTCTATCTGCATTATAGCAAATGTAGGTTTTTTTGCAAGATATTTTTTTAACAATTAGGATTTTTATATTGACGAAATGGAAAATACGCTGTAAAATAAATGTTGTAAGCGCTTACATAAAAGCGTATTCAATGACGCCTCGGTTTTATGGAAAATGAATGTGCGTTCGATTGCAAAAGCCTGCGGGCGACAGAACAGTTTATGGTAAAGGCAGGAGATGCAATATCTGAAAAGCTTTGCGGCGGGGCGGAGGAAATGTCCGGAAGGTGGACGGAAGGGAGACGAAATGGAGATTTTAAACAGGGCGATGACGAACAAGAAGGCGAGACCCATCAGAGTGGTGCAATTTGGGGAGGGTAATTTCCTCCGGGCATTTGTGGATTATATGATCGACATTGCCAATGAACAGGGTAAATTTGACGGTGATATCGTGCTGATCAAACCCATCAGCTTCGGAAGTCTTGACAGCTTTCATCAGCAGGATTGCCAGTATACTGTATCCCTGCGGGGTATGGTGGACGGCGAGGCGAAGATTCTCAACAGACAGGTGACCAGTGTGGCGGATGCCGTGGATGCATATGAAGAGTATGAAAAGTACATGGGACTGGCCGAGATTGACACCCTCAGATTTGTAGTCTCCAATACCACGGAGGCAGGCATTGTTTTTGATGCCGAAGACAGATTCGAGCTGAATCCGCCCAAAACGTTTCCCGGCAAACTGACCAAATTTTTATATCACAGATATGAGACCTTTCAAGGGGACATGGGCAAGGGGCTTGTGATGCTGCCTGTGGAGCTCATCGACGACAATGGCATCATGCTGAAAAAATGTGTGATGCAGCTGATTGACCTCTGGAAGCTGGGTGAAGAATTCAGGACCTGGGTGGAAGAGGCCTGCGTATTTACCTCCACTTTGGTGGACCGCATTGTTACAGGCTATCCCAGGGATACCATAGAGGAAGAGTGGAAAGCTCTGGGATACGAGGACCGCATTCTGGTCACCGGCGAGCCTTTTGCACTCTGGGTGATTGAGAGCCCTAAAGATATCAGCGGCGAGCTGCCTCTGCCGGAGGCCGGCCTTCCCGTGATTTTCACGGATAATCAGAAGCCCTATAAACAGAGAAAGGTACGCATTTTAAACGGTGCACATACCTCTTTTGTACTGGCGTCGTATCTGTGCGGCAACGATATCGTAAAGCAGTCCATGGAGGACGACGATATCAGGAACTTTATGACGAAGACTATCTTTGACGAGGTGATTCCCACACTGACTCTTCCGGAGGAGGAGCTGAAGGAATTTGCCGAGGCGGTGATTACCCGTTTTAACAACCCATATGTAAAGCATGCGCTGCTTTCCATTTCTCTGAATTCCGTATCCAAGTGGAGAGCCAGATGTATGCCCAGCCTTCTGGGATATGCGGAGAAGTTCGGCAGACTGCCTGGACATCTGACGTTCTCTCTGGCGGCGTTGATGGCGTTCTATCACGGTACGGAAATCAGAGATAAGGCGTTGATTGGCCACAGAGACGGACAGGAGTACAACATTTTAGACGATATGGAAGTGCTGGAATTCTTCCGCGACAACTGTGAGAAGGACAGCAGGACCTTTGTAGAAAACTTCCTGGGGAATGAGAGCTTTTTCGGGCAGAATCTGAATCAGGTGGCCGGCCTCACAGACGGGGTGACTGCTTACCTGGATGATATCAAAACGAATGGAATGAGGGCTGCATTATGCAAAATTTCCTGAAAATAAACGACAATGACAATGTAATTGTGGCGCTGAACACCATTCCCGCAGGGGAAAGGGTGAATGTACCCGCATCGGAGGGCACTGTGGAAATCACGGCGCTGGAGGAAATTCCCGCAGGTCATAAAATGGCAATCCGGGATATCCCTGCGGGCGGCGAAGTAATCAAATACGGCTATCGCATCGGCAATACCAGGGAAGAAGTAAAGGCCGGCGCATGGATTCACACCCACAACGTCAGGACAGCGCTGGGAGATCTGCTGGAATACAATTATGAGCCCGTTTTTGCAGGCAAAGAGGAACAGGCGCCTGTGGGGGATGAGACATTTATGGGATTTGTGCGTCCGGACGGCAAGGTGGGAGTCCGCAACGAAATCTGGGTGATTCCCACCGTGGGCTGTGTGAACAATGTGGCCGAGTCCATTGCAAAACAGGCCGCCATGTGGGTTATCTCCCAGGGGGACAGGCTGAAGAATGTGGGATCGGTGATTGCGTTTCCTCATCCTTACGGCTGTTCCCAGATGGGAGATGACCAGGAGCATACCAGGAAGATTCTGGCCGACCTCATCAATCACCCCAATGCAGCCGGTGTGCTGGTGCTGGGACTGGGCTGTGAGAACAGCAATATCGAAGTGCTGAAGCCCTATATCATGGAAGCGGGGCATTCCGGCGCCTGTGACGAGAACAGAGTGAAATTCCTGGTGGCTCAGGATTGCAGTGATGAGGTGGATGAAGGCATTGAAATGATTAAGGAGCTGGCGGAGTATGCGGGTTCTTTTCAGCGGGAGCCTGTCAGCGTCAGCAAGCTGATCATCGGCATGAAATGCGGCGGCAGCGACGGTCTGTCCGGTATTACGGCCAACCCTCTGGTGGGCCGCTTCTCCGACAGGCTGATTTCCCGTGGAGGTACCACTATCCTCACCGAGGTGCCGGAAATGTTCGGTGCGGAGACTATTCTCATGAACCGCTGTGCCAACGAAGAGCTGTTCCATCAGACAGTGGACTTGATTAACGATTTTAAGAATTATTTTAAGAGCCACAATCAGACTATATATGAGAATCCTTCTCCCGGCAATAAAAAGGGCGGAATCTCCACACTGGAGGATAAATCTCTGGGCTGTACCCAGAAGTCCGGCAGCGCGCCGGTAAAGGGGGTATTACAGTACGGGGAGAGGGTTCGGACCACCGGCCTGAATCTGCTCAGCGCACCCGGCAATGATCTGGTGGCGTCCACGGCGCTGGCGGCGGCAGGGGCACAGATTGTACTGTTCACCACCGGAAGGGGAACGCCTTTTGCATCCCCTGTGCCTACGGTGAAGATTTCCACCAACTCCGATCTCGCCGGCAGGAAGTGCAACTGGATTGACTTTAATGCGGGAGTGCTTGCGGAAGACGCAGATATGGAGAAGGAGACAAAGGCTTTGTTTGACTATGTGGTGGAGGTGGCCTCCGGCAGATATGTGCGCAGCGAGGTGTCCGGTTATCATGACATGGCGATTTTCAAGCAGGGCGTGACATTGTAAGTACAGACAAAGCTCCTCGAATTTGCTGGAACTGACAAGAGAGAGATGTGCGCAGGAGCGGAAGAGACATTAAACGGAATCTGTGATAGACAGGAAAAAGGTTTTCGACGGTTTGACGGCCGGGTGGAAGCCTTTTTTTATAAGATTTTACAGCAACTGTTCTTGACAGATATATCGGGAGGTGATATATTATCTATATGATATATCACTTCCCGATATGTTGTGCGGTACAATATTGAAGGTTTCTTCTTAACATAATAAGCCGCACTGTCATGGAGGGCAGCCCCTTTTACAGTATGCCGAAGGGGCGGAAACATTTATGAGTGGATGTTTTATACGCCCGTAAATGTTTTCAGAGGATTGTGGCAGAAAGGGATACTGTGGAATTCCAATCAGGAGGCGGGGAAATGGAGAGACACACACCGTTGACGGAAGCATTGTTTTACATTTTACTGTCTGTGCACAGGCCCAGCCATGGCTATGGAATTATCCAGAAAGTGGAGGAGCTTACGGAAGGCAGAGTGGTACTGGGACCGGGAACACTTTACGGGGCCATACAGACCATGTCGGCAAAAGGCTGGATCCGGATTTACAGTGAGGAGACGGATTCCAGGAAGAAAAAGGAGTACATCATTACGGAAGCAGGCAGACATGTTTTCAAAGAAGAAAAAAAGCGTTTGATGGAGCTTCTGCGCAATGCAGAGGAAATGGAGGAGGGGACATGGTAAGATTTCGACTGTATTTTAATAAGGATAAAGAGACGGCATATCTGAATGAAATGGTGGGGAAGGGATATGCCATGAAGAACTTTTTTGCAGGTTTCTACCTCTTTGAAAGATGCCGGCCCGGGGAATACATCTATCAGGTGGATATTGGAGAAGCGATGTTCCAGGTGAGCGGGGATTACAGAGAATTCATGCAGGATATGGGTGTGGAAATCGTATGTACATGGGGATTGTGGGTGCTGCTGAGGAAGAAAGCGGCCGAGGGACCTTTTGTATTGTACACGGATGTGGAGTCAAATATCCGGCACTATGAGAGAATCCGAAGGATGTTCAAGACAGCCGCAATTCTGGAAATCATCTTTGCTGCAGTGAATTTGTTCGGGGTTATTGCCGGAGGCAGTACAACTACCGCTGCCCTGCCGGCATTTTTCTGCTTCCTGCTGACCGCTCTGGCAGTCTGCTTTGTCCGTGAAATTGCTCGTGTGGACGGAATTCTGGAGGAACTCCGGGGGAGAATCGGCAAGGAACAGCCGAAGGAGTGCTGGAGAGGAGGGCGCAGACCTTCCTTATTTCTGGCCGTGGGGCTTCTGGTGAATGGAATCACTTATCTGATGCCGGCAGTGGAGGAGAGCAGCAGGATGGAGTTTCCTTATGGGTTTGTAAAAGGCTGCCTTCAGGGAGTGGCGCTGGTATTCTTTGTAATCGGAATTGTGAACACGATGCGGAGCGGGAGGTAGCTGTTTGGAACTCTCTTTACACCTGCCGGACTTTTTGCTATAATGAAGCCAGTTTCTGCGAATTTTCTGATATAAGGACGTATGAATGATGAAATCAAAAATAGCAAAATCCGGACCTTTTGTACTCCTGGGGCTGATTTTTCTTGCCCTGGTTTTTCTGAATGCATTTTGGCAGGATCAGTGGCTGGACTCTGATATGGCCGCGGAAATGATTTTTTCCAGGCTGCTGGCGGAGGAAGGACATATATTCGGGACTTCGGACTGGTATTACTCCACGGAATTTCGCGTTTTGTATACCCAGCTGGTGATGACACCGCTTTTTTCTTTTATGGACAGCTGGCATCTGATCCGTATGCTTACCAACATTACGGCTTATGTGCTGATGCTGCTCTCTTATTTCTATATGATGAAGCCTCTGAAGGTGAGGAGAAGTCTGACAGTACTCACAGGGGCTATTCTTCTTCTGCCCTTTTCCGAGACAATGATAACACATATGCAGATGGGCAATACCTACATGGTCCATGTGATTCTGTTGTTCTTCTTTTTCGGCATGTTCCTGCGCCTGGTGAAAAGAGAGGAATCCCATTTGGTCAGAATGTGGGTAATCAGGATATTGTATGTGCTTCTGGCTGTCATTTTCGGATTGTCGGGAGTGAGATATCTGCTTGCCATGCAGTGTCCGCTTCTGCTTGCTTCCTTTATCTATCTGATGGGAGCGGATGAATTTCAGATGTTCCGCAGGCAGTTTGGGGTCAGTCACAGTGTGGGAAATTACTGGAAGCGCATCTGGAAAAGTGACAAGGCCGTATACTTGTATTATAGTCTGCTTGGAGCGCTGGCAGCTGTGGCTGGTTATGGAATCAATGTGTTGTGGGTGAGCAGGAAATTTGTATTTCAGACGTATGACGCCACGAATTTCATTGCGGTGTATCAGGGGGTTCTGTGGGAGAGAGCGCAGAATGCCCTGGGCAGTCTGCTGATGCTTTTCGGATATATTCCGGATAAGGGGTTTTTGTCCCTGAGAGGACTGATTACGCTGATAGCTTTTGTGCTGATTGGAATTTTCTGTTATTGCGGTGTCAGAACCTGGAAAGATTGTAAGAAAAGTTATGGGCAGCGTTTTTTCGTGATTCTGTTTCTGGCAGTTGCCATGGCGGTGAATGTGTTTGTATTTGTGTTTACCACCAGTACCATGGTACCCAGATATTATATTACTATCCTGATTTTTGTACTTCCTGTGCTTGCGATTTATTTCGGAGGAGAGGAGCCGCTGTTGGACAGGACTGTGGCAGGATTGCTTCTGGCACTATGCCTGTGTATGAGTACGGCCAAAGTGACACTTTCTTTTCTTACAGTGGATAAAAATGCAGATAAGCGTGAGGCGGCAGCTTACCTGGAAGAGAATGGATATGACTTTGGATTTGCCACTTACTGGAATGCCAATATTGTGACAGAGCTCACAGACGGCAAAGTGGAGGTAGGGAATATTCTGGATCCGGAGAGTCTGGAATATTTTAAATGGTCTTCTCCTGTGAAGTATTATGAGGAAGCATATCACCAGGGAGAAGTATTTTTGCTGCTTACGGCTGAAGAGGCACAGGCTTATGAAGAGGCCAGAGCTCTGCAGAACGGAGAAAAGGTTTATGAAGATGGGAAGTATGTGATCTTTGTGTATGAGAATGCACATGAGCTGATGTCATTTGCCGAATAAGGGAATGGAGAGTTCGTATTAATCAGAGGTTGCGGCAGAGTTGTCTATTGTGTTAAAATAGCAATAAGCACCGGCAGTACAGGGTGCGGCAGAATGAATGGCCGTCTGACGGCAGAATGCGTGAGAATTTGAAGAAAATAGGAAAAGCAATCTTTTTTGCCATAATGTTTCTGATTATGGCCGGATGTCTGGGAATTTTGGTCTGTGCACTGAATCCTTCGCTGACAGCCATGCTGGCGGAGAAAGTGGAGAGCCTGAGTCCGGCGCCGGGAGGGAATGATGGAATGACCGGCATGGGCGGGCAGGGGGATACAAATCAGCCTGCAGCTGTACAGCCCGGTATCAATACGGACTGGCTGCAGGAAGGAGACAGTCCCCATTATGAGATTCCCGGAACGCAGCCGGTGGAAACGCCCGCTTCCGTAAGCGGGAAAACAGGCTATGAGCCGGTGCAGGAAGAGGCGGAGCAAATTGCCCAGGAAGAAGCGGACCAGCTGACAGATTCCGTGGAGACCGGCGACACGGGCAGCGGACTTACCTTTGACAGGACCTTTTACCCTTATTATGCCATGCTGGAAGGGGATATGCGGCAGCTATACAGTCAGATTTATGCCAATGCCATGGATTTAAATACCACATTTGCACCGGTAGTTTCTGTCAGTGTGGAACAGCTTAAAAGTGTCTTCGAAGCGGTGTATAACGACCATCCGGAACTGTTCTGGCTGGAGACAGGGTATTCCTGTAAGTATCTGCGAAACGGCGGCTGTGTGGAAATCACATTAAAATATAACAGCACTGTGAACGATTTTGCAGGAGCAGGGCAGCAGTTCGAAGGGGAGGCGGAGAAAATTCTGGCAGGAGCAGAGGGGCTGAATTCCGACATTGAAAAGGAAAAATATGTTCATGATGCTCTGATGCAGAGAGCAGAGTATGATATGAGTGCTTCCATGAACCAGAGCGCCTACAGTGCTTTGGTGGGAGGAAAGAGTGTCTGTGCCGGCTATGCAAGGGCCTTTCAGTATCTGATGCAGCAGCTGGGTATTCCATGTTATTACTGTACCGGTTATGCGGGAGAAGACCATGCGTGGAATATTGTCAGGATAGATGGCCGTTATTACAATGTAGATGTGACATGGGATGATACGGATGATCCTACTTATGATTACTATAACAAGACAGACGGGGAATTTGCAGATACCCATATGCGGACAGGCCTGTCCGTTTATCTGCCGGCCTGTGTATCTGACGACGACAGAACAGGAGAAAGCGATACTGCAATTTCCGGGAATGGGGACGTGGATGTCCCGGATTCTCTGTCGGATCTGATTAATCCCAATCCCATAAAGCCCATGGAATGGCAGAGCAAGACTCCCACAGATACGGGCGGCCCAGGACAGACGGCGGAGGAGAAAAAGCAGGAGAGTCTGGAAAAAGCAGGAATTACGGAAGAACAGGTACGGGATACCCTGAAGGAATATTATGAGGACTGCAGGAAGTTGATGAAAGAAGCGGGAAAAGGGGATCAGCAGTTCTCCAATGTGATTCCGCAGTCGCTTTGGAGTTCGGTAGAGAGAGCCTACAGTACCGGAGACTACTGGAAGGGATATGTAGAAGGGGGCCTGAAGGATCTGGGGCTGGAGAATTTTGCCATTCAGCTGCAGGTCCAGGACCTGGGCGGAGGATATTACCGCCTGTATCATAACGTGCTTACTTACTGAAAATGCAGAGAGTACATGCTGCGGAGAAGGGAGGCATAAATGGGACTTTTCAGCTTCTTTAAGAAATCAAAACCACTGGACGGCACCTATCAAAGGGATATGAGCCGGTCGGAGGACAGCTATTATGGTAATGCCGCCTATGGAGCTGCAGAAGCCTTTCGCATTGTGGTGGAGGACATCTTTTCCATTACCGGCAGAGGGACGGTTATCACGGGGAAGGTTGAGGCAGGCTCCATAGTCGTGGGGGATACGGTAATGCTGCGGAGAAGGGACGGCAGCGGCAGAGAAGTGACCATTACAGGGATTGAAATGTTTCGCAGAGTGCTGAACTCGGCGAAGAAGGGAGACAATGTAGGACTTCTTCTGCGCGGGGTGGACAGAGCGGAAGTGAGCAGGGGGGACATTCTGGAGCAGTGTGACTGACACCGGAATGAACAATTTCGGCTCTAGGGAACATTCTGCCGCCTGTATCTGCCGGGACTGATCTTATAATAATTGCGGAAGGCGGAAGAAAAATGCTCTGCGGAGGAATACCCCAGAGCTTCCGCGATGGAGGAGATACTTCTCTCCCTGTCGGAAAGTAAAATGGCGGCGGCTGACATTCTGGCTTCCGCCTTTTTTTGCTGGAATGTTTTCCCGTAATATTCCTGTAACAGCCGTTGGGTCTGCCGGGGGCTGACTTTCAATCTGTCAGCCAGCACTTCCAGAGAAAGAGAATGATATTCATAAAGGAAGTACTGATCTATGATGACAGATTTGGAATCTGACATGTTGTGAGCAAAAACTGTGGAAGAGAGACGGTGCTGTTCATAATTGCGCACCATGCAGATCAGAAGCTGGGGAAGAAGAAGCTCCACCTGATTCTGATAGCCGGTGTAGCGATGTTCCAGCTCGGAGAAAAGCTGTCTCATCAGAGGGTGAACGCCCTGGGTATCCAGACCGATCCAGAAGGGCATGGAGAGAAATGCATCCATTACAGGAGAGGGCTTTCTGGATCGGAAGCTGTCCCGTATCTTCAGATAGACACAGTATTCCTGCATTGGGTCGTCCAGGATTGGGGTCTGAGCATGCACTATGTGCGGACCCGTGACATAGAGGGTATTCGGCACTATGTCATAATATTGTCCGTCGGCATTCAGCTTTCCGTATCCGAAAGGAATGTAATGGATTTCATAACAGCCGCTGCCGTGGCTGTGGGAGGGAAGGGTCTGTGTGAACCGTTCAAAGACGATATTCAATGCCCGGACTGGGATGCCGTCCAGAGTAAAGCGGATATCCAGGTCTGTGTAGAGTGTTTTCAAAAAATTCCCTTCTTTCTATTTCTATGGAAATCAAATGTTGACAGTGGTCGTTTTTCATAAAATCATTTTATCACGAAATCTTCAAAAACACGACACTTTTTGAAATAAATAGGCATAAAGTAAGCTTGCACGAAAATGGGGAAACGCTATAATAGAAAGTAAGAAAACGGAAACGGTACAGTTACAATCATTTATGTATGGAGGGTAAAAAAATGGCAGTAAAAATGATGATGAAGGGTGCGGTTCTTCCCGGGAACAGCACGGTGGAAATGAAGGATTTCGAGGTGCCCACACCGGGATATGGACAGGTTCTGATCCGGACCATGGCCACCACCATCTGCGGAAGCGATATCCGCTGTATTTATCGGGAACACACCGGCAAGGGACCGGAAGGCTATATCCCGGGCATGGTGGCGGGACACGAGCCCTGTGGCATTATCGAGGAGGAAGGTCCGGGTCTGCGGCGTTTTAAAAAGGGAGATCGGGTTATCGTGTACCACATTTCCGGCTGCGGCGTCTGCAATGACTGCCGGAGAGGGTATTACATATCCTGTAAGAGCAGCTTCCGCCAGGCGTACGGCTGGCAGAGAAACGGCGGTATGGCACCTTATATTCTGGCGGAGGAGAAGGACCTGGTGGCATTGCCGGATCAGCTGACTTACAAGGACGGAGCCCAGGTTGCCTGTGGATTCGGAACCGTGTATGAAGCCATTGAGAAAATCGGTATCTGCGGCAATGATGCGGTGCTGGTGACAGGTCTGGGACCGGTGGGACTGGCAGCGCTGATGCTGGCAAAGGCTATGGGAGCCAATCAGCTCATCGGTGTGGAGATGAATGAGTATCGGATAGAGCTGGCGAAGAAGCTGGGACTGGTGGAGCATGTGTTTAAGCCCGGGGATGACGCGCTGGAGAACATTCTGGCAGTGACCGGCGGCAGAGGCGTGGAGAGAGCCATTGACGCGTCCGCCAACGATGCGGGCAGACAACTGGCAATCCGCGCCACCAGAGAGTGGGGGAAAATCGCTTTCGTTGGCGAGGGCGGGACCTGTACTTTTAATCCCAGTCCTGACATTATTCACGGTCAGAAGAGTATCTATGGTTCCTGGGTGACTTCTCTGTGGAAGATGGAGGAACTGGTGGAGCGTCTGGTGCGCTGGAATATTCATCCGGAAGATCTGATTACCCATGAATTCTCCATTGATCAGGCGGCCGAGGCATATCGCCTGATGGCAGGGGGAGAATGCGGCAAAGTGGCAGTGGTATTCGATAAATAAAACAGTGAAACTGGAACAGGAGCAAAAATATGAGCGAGAAATTGGATAGAAGTTTACTGCCTGTCAGAAAACTTTATACAGGGGAGGAGATTCCCTGTGTGGGACTGGGCACATTCGGATCCGATAAGTACGGGGCAGAGCAGGTTTCTCAGGCCGTATACGGAGCCATACGGTATGGATATCGTCTGATTGACTGTGCGGCAGTCTATCAGAACGAGGATTCCATCGGCGAAGTACTGCAGCGTGTGATGCAGGAAGGAGCGGTGGAGCGGAAGGAACTTTTTGTTACATCGAAGGTATGGAATGATATGCACGGAGAAGGGAAAGTGTTGGAATCCTGCCGAAAAAGCCTGCAGGATCTGAGACTGGACTACCTGGATCTCTATTTTGTGCACTGGCCGTTTCCCAATTATCATGCGCCGGGCTGCAGCGGGGATTCCCGGAATCCGGATTCCAGACCTTTTTCGGTGGAAGAATTCATGGCCACCTGGAGACAGTGTGAGGAGCTGGTGGATAAGGGACTGGTGCGTTACATCGGCATGAGCAATATGACTATACCGAAGCTGGAGGCAGTGCTGCCTCTGTGCAGAATCCAGCCCGCTGCTCTGGAGATGGAGCTGCATCCTTCCTTCCAGCAGAAAGAACTGTTCGCCTATGCCAGGGAGCACAATATTCTGCCCATAGGATACTGTCCCATTGGCTCTCCGTCCAGACCGGAGCGGGACAGAACGGAGGAAGATGTGGCGGATACCGAGCTGCCTGCAGTTTTGGCCGCCGCGGAAGCCCACGGCGTACATCCGGCGATTATCTGCCTGAAATGGGCGGTGCAGAGAGGGCAGGTGCCCATTCCGTTCTCTGTAAAAGAAAATCAGTATATATCCAATCTGAAATCTGCAGCGGAAGATCCGCTGACAGAGGAAGAAATGAAAGCCATCGAAGCGGAGGACAAAAACTGCCGTCTCATCAAGGGACAGGTGTTTCTCTGGGAAGGCGCAAAGGGCTGGGAAGATTTATGGGATGTTGAGGGGGTGATTACCACATGTTAAAAGGAATACCGAAAATTTTGTCTCCGGAGCTTTTGAAGGTGTTATGTGAAATGGGACACAGCGACCGGCTGGTGATTGCGGACGGAAATTTCCCGGCGGAAACTATGGGAAAGAACGCAATCGTCATTCGCATGGACGGCCATGGAACCTGTGAAATCCTGGAAGCGATACTGCAGCTTTTCCCGCTGGATACTTATGTGGAGCATCCGGTGAATCTCATGCAGGTGATGCCGGGGGATCCAGTGGAGACTCCTGTCTGGGAGAGCTATAAGGAGATTGTGAAGAAAGCGGATGAGCGGGGAGCGGAAGCTGTGGGGGAGATAGAGCGATTTGCATTTTATGAGCAGGCCAAAACCGCTTACGCCATCATTGCCACAGGAGAAAGCGCATTGTATGCGAATATTATGCTGCAGAAGGGTGTTGTGTAAAAACAGGAAAAGCGCATGAGTATGACGCAGCTGAAAATGGCTCCCATCAGGGCTATGGAAGGGAAGAAGGCGCGAAGGACGAGCGTATACAGCGCAGGGAATCTGCGTATAAACGTATATAATTCAGGAGGTTAAGTATGGCAGAAAACAGATTGATCGGCGATTATCCGGTGATAGGCATTCGCCCCACCATCGATGGCAGAAGAGGTGTTCTGAAGGTGCGGGAATCTCTGGAAGATCAGACCATGAATATGGCGAAAGCAGCAGCAGCTCTTTTTGAGGAGAACCTGCGCTATTCCAACGGAGAACCGGTGAAGGTGGTGATTGCGGATACCACCATCGGGCGCGTGGGGGAGGCCGCAGCCTGTGCGGACAAATTCCGCAGGGCGGGAGTGGATATCACACTGACCGTTACACCCTGCTGGTGCTATGGGGCGGAAACCATGGATATGGATCCTAATACCATAAAGGGCGTCTGGGGCTTTAACGGAACAGAGCGTCCCGGCGCGGTGTATCTGGCATCCGTACTGGCCACCCATGCCCAGAAAGGACTTCCGGCTTTCGGCATTTACGGACATGATGTGCAGGAGGCAGACGATGCCACCATTCCGGAGGATGTGAAGGAGAAGCTGCTGCGCTTCGGCCGTGCTGCTGTGGCTGTGGCCACCATGCGGGGGAAATCTTATCTGCAGATCGGCTCTATCTGCATGGGCATTGGCGGCTCCATCATTGATCCGGCCTTTATCGAGGAATATCTGGGTATGCGTGTGGAATCCGTGGACGAAGTGGAGATTATCCGCCGGATGTCAGAGGGTATTTATGACCAGAAGGAATATGAGAAGGCTCTTGCCTGGGCGAAAGAATACTGTAAGGAAGGCTTTGACAAGAATCCTGAAGAAATACAGAAGACAAGGGAGCAGAAGGATCAGGACTGGGAGTTCGTGGTGAAGATGATGTGTATCATCAAGGACCTGATGAATGGGAACCAGAATCTTCCTGAGGGCAGGGAAGAGGAGATGGTGGGTCACAATGCCATCGCCGCAGGCTTCCAGGGACAGCGGCAGTGGACCGACTTCTACCCTAACTGTGACTTCCCCGAGGCCATGCTGAATACCTCCTTTGACTGGAATGGGGCCAGAGAGCCGTATATTCTGGCCACGGAGAACGATGTGCTGAACGGTCTGGGCATGTTGTTTATGAAGCTGCTGACCAATCGTGCTCAGATTTTCGCTGATGTGCGTACTTACTGGAGTCCCGAGGCGGTGAAGAAGGCCACCGGCTATGAGCTGGAGGGGATTGCAAAGGAGGCGGGCGGATTTATCCATCTGATTAACTCCGGCGCAGCCTGTCTGGATGCCTGCGGACAGGCAAAGGATGCGGAGGGCAACAGCGTCATGAAGCCCTGGTATGAGGTGACGGAAGAGGACCAGAAGGCTATTATGTCGGCAACCACCTGGAACTATGCCGACTGCGGGTATTTCAGGGGCGGAGGATTCTCCTCCCGCTTCGTAACCGAGGCTGAGATGCCTGCCACCATGATTCGCCTGAACCTGGTGAAGGGCCTGGGGCCTGTGCTGCAGATTGCGGAGGGCTGGACCATTCATCTGCCAGAGGAAGTAACGGATGTATTGTGGAAGCGTACGGATTACACCTGGCCCTGTACCTGGTTCGCTCCAAGGACCACCGGGAAGGGCGCATTTGCCACTGCTTATGATGTGATGAACAACTGGGGCGCAAACCATGGCGCCATCAGTTACGGACATATCGGTGCGGATCTGATTACCATGTGCTCCATGCTCCGGATTCCTGTATGCATGCATAACGTGGAGGAGGATAAAATCTTCCGTCCCGCGGCGTGGAATGCCTTCGGCATGGATAAGGAAGGGCAGGATTACCGGGCCTGCGCGGCATACGGACCTCTGTACAAATAGGCGCAGAGGGACTGGGAATCTGAGCCAGTCAGCAGAGAGGGCGGTCAATTCTGAACGTCCTCTCAAGCTTTTGCTGTGAAATTGGAGATATCGTAAATCCGGGAAGCTATAAGAAAAGCGAAGGAGGTTCTGCAAAAGTAGACGCAATAGAAGAACTTGAAGGAAATGTCATGAGAAAAGAAAGACGAAAAGCCTCTTGATTTTCCTCTCGAACCGTATTATAATGTCAAACGTATACAAAAAGAAAATTCTTCGGGGTCGGGTGCAATTCCCTACTGGCGGTATAGTCCGCGACCTGTGACGGAAGAGGGCAGATGTTCTGTTGTTTTGCCTGCCTGTCACAGCTGACTCGGTGAAACTCCGGGACCAACAGTAAAGTCTGGATGAAAGAAGAAAGATCGAATGCAAAGAGAGCGGCGGATATTTTGGGAAGACGTTTCCATGGTATACGTTCGATGTGATGTGCTGTTATTTTGCAGCGCATTTGATGCAGTCGAGAATGAGCGGAAGATAACCCCGAATCTTTTGATTCGGGGTTTTTTTGTGCAGGAAGGGCCGGCCTGTATGAAAAAATTCCGGGACAGGAAGAATTTTCTCTCATAAAAGAATTGTCGTGCGCCGAGTATACTTCGCACTATAGAGCTGTCGCGCAGCGACTTAATTTAGGAGGAAATGAAAATGAATGAACTGTTTCAAAATGTTGCGGAAAATGCGTTGTATGTGGTGGGTTTCCTGGGGATCATTGTCGTCCTTTTTGTGACGGCCGTTTTTCTGGAGAAGGCAGCCCGGAAGAAGAATGGAATAACGGAAGCGGTGTTCAGCACGAGAAAGATGGCTATGATTGGATTGTTCAGTGCGATTGCCATGATTCTGCATTTGCTTGATTTCCCGCTTCCCTTTGCACCTCCTTTCTATAAGCTGGATTTCAGCGAGCTGCCCATACTGGTGGGAACATTTGCTTTTGGGCCTGCGGCAGGCGTTATGATGGAGTTTATCAAGATACTGCTGAAGCTTTTTGTCAAGGGTACATCCACCGCTTTTGTGGGAGATCTGGCTAACTTCGTGATTGGCTGCAGCTTTATTCTGCCGGCGTCAGTTATATATGCTTTTCGCAAGAACAAAAAGACAGCCATCGTGGCATGTGTCACAGGTACACTGATAATGACTGTATTTGGCACTGCTTTCAACGCGGTGTATCTGCTTCCGGCCTTTTCAAAGCTTTATGGTATGCCGCTTGAAAGTATTCTGGATATGGGAAGTGACATAAATCCTCTGGTGAGTGAGGGCAATATTGTCAGCTTTGTAGCAGCCTGTGTTGCGCCGCTGAATCTGATCAAAGGCGTCAGCGTGTCTGTGATTACACTGCTCATCTACAAACCGCTGAGTCCCATTATCAAGGCCGGACACAGAGGGTGAGTATTGCATTATTTGCATCCTGTTCTGTTATTGCGAAAGTCTTTAAAAACCCACAGAGAAAGAATAATATCCTTCTCCATTTGCTGTACTTTTGAATGGGGATGATACAGTTTATCTGGAACCTGATATTTCTGTAATATGTGATAAAAACAAACTTACCGAGGAAGGCTGTAAGGGAGCGCCTGACAGGATTCTTGAAATTGTATCACCCACAAGCCGCCAGATGGACTACAATAAAAAGCTATTCAAATACCGCTCCGCAGGAGTCAGGGAGTATTGGATTGTCGATCCGATGAAACTGCAGATTACGGTTTATAATTTCGAGTATGATACATTTGAAGAGTACTCATTTTCAGATAAAGTGAAGGCGGGTATATACGAAGATTTTGAAATTGATTTTGCAGGGATAGAGCATGGATAATAGGGCTAACCTTGCAGCAGCAAGATTTGGACCAGACATTTTACAAAGATTGTGGAGCGTCTGGTCTATTTTTATTTCCATGAAATGTAAGGCCAGGAGATTGCGTTGGTGCTTTATAACGAAAACGGCATCTGGTTGACCTGACGAAACAGTGTAGAAATAAAGTGCTTAACTTGTCTGAAATTCGTTAATAAGAGTTATTTCTGAACAGTGGAAGGATATGTTCAGCAGTGAGATAAAGCCAGGAATGGAAAAAGAAATATTTATAGGCTGCGTTTGTAAGAAAATTATTTGGAGACGCCAGCCGGTTCTCCAAAATATTCAGACAGATTGCCGGAGAATCGCCCAATGGATATCGGTCGAGATATCAGGCGAGAAAATGAGGCTTTTAAGTGATAAGTTCGGACGGTTTTTTTCTTGCTTTTTTCAGATTTTTAGAGTAAAATTGCAGGAAGAACATACTTACCAGATTTCACATACGGCAGGTGAACGGTTATGATCAATCTATCAGTAAAAATTGAAGCGGGAGATTTATATGATTATATGCTGATGCATTCCTACAACAGTCCGGCAGGCGTAGTGGGAAGTACTTTCGGTGCTCTGCTGATCATTTTTGCCCTTGCCACAAAGCAGTGGATCTTCATTGTTCTGGGACTGGTAATGCTGCTGTATCTGCCTTGGACGCTGTTTTTAAAAAGCAGAACACAGCTGCTGAATAATCCAGCTTTTCAGGAGTCTCTGCAATATATTCTTGACGAGGAAGGGCTGACTGTCTCTCAGGGGGAGGCGCAGGAGAAGATGGCCTGGGAGGATATGCATAAGGCGGTTTCTACAGGCAGAAGTATTATTCTCTATACTTCCCGGGTGAATGCCACGATTTTCCCGAAACGTCAGCTGGGGGACCAGCGGATGTCTGTGATTGAGATGATTTCCACCCATATGCCTCCTTCCAAAGTGAAGATTCGACAGTAACCCTCCATGCAGTTGGGCTGTATCACGATACAGTCCGGATGTGAAGGAACTGCTGCAGTCTCAGAACTGCAATGCAATAAGAGAGGATGCCATGGAATACAAAAATGGAATGGAGATTCTGGCCGTTTTGAAAAAGGAAGGCAGAATCCTGGCAGAAACCATGTCGCCGGAAGAAACCTTTACCTTGGGAGAAGCCCTGGGAAGAGAAGCCTCGGCGGGACAGATTTTTACGCTGACAGGTGACCTGGGGGTGGGCAAGACTGTGTTTACCCAGGGATTTGCGAAGGGACTTGGGATTGTGGAGACGGTAAACAGTCCTACCTTTACCATATTGCAGATTTATGAGGAGGGACGTCTGCCGCTCTATCATTTTGATGTATATCGCATCGGCGACGTGGAGGAAATGGATGAAATCGGGTATGAGGATTACTTTTACGGAGACGGTGTCTGCCTGATAGAATGGGCGGATTTAATCGAAGAGATATTGCCGGAACAGCTGGTGAGAATCTCCGTGGAGAAGGATCCGGAAAAAGGATTTGACTATCGCCGGGTTGAGATTGACAGGAGAAGCTTGCGTTGACGCGCCGGTCTGCGGGGTGGCGGCAGGGAGGATTTTGTGAAGATATTGGGTTTGGACAGCTCCGGACTGGTTGCCGGGGTTGCGGTTCTGGAAGATGATGAACTGGTGGCGGAGTATACCACCAATTATAAGAAGACACATTCGCAGACACTTCTGCCCATGCTGGATGAGCTGTGCAGGATGATTGAGCTGGATCTGCAGACAATCGATGCCATAGCGATTGCCTGCGGCCCCGGTTCTTTTACGGGGCTTCGCATCGGCTCCGCCACGGCGAAGGGCCTGGGGCTGGCGCTGAAGAAACCACTGGTGGAGGTGCCCACACTGGAGGGACTGGCGTGGAACCTGTACGGTTCTGAAAGGATCGTCTGTCCGCTGATGGATGCCAGGAGGAATCAGGTATATACCGGGGCATATGAATTCCTGCCGGAGGGAGAAGGATTTCGGTTGAATCCGGTGATTTCGCAGGGCCCCATGGATATCGGAGAGATTTTGGAAAAGCTTGCGGCCATGGGACGTCCTGTGATTTTTCTGGGGGACGGCGTACCTGTGTACCACCGTGTGCTCAGGGAACAGAAGGGTTTACAGTTTGCAATTGCCGGTGCCGGGAATAACCGACAGAGGGCGGCCAGCGTTGCGGCACTGGGAGCTGTTTATTTCAGAGAAGGCAGAGCGGTCACGGCCGCGGAACATCGGCCGGAGTATCTGCGCAAAAGTCAGGCGGAGCGGGAGGCAGACCAGGCCCGGGAGGAGCAGAAGACCGTTTGACTATGAAGATTGAAATCAGAGAACTGCGGGAAGAAGACATAGAAGCACTGGCAAATATAGAGAGGGAAAGCTTTTCCATGCCCTGGTCGGAGAATGCGTTCAGGGATCTTCTGAGGCAGCCGTACTGTCGGTATCTGGTGGCCCTGGCCGACAGCCTGGTGGCAGGATGCTGCGGGTATACCAATCTCTGCAATGAGGCAAATATTGACAATGTGGTGGTTGCGGAAGCCTTTCGCAATCAGGGGATTGCCCGGGCCATGCTGGAGAAGCTGTTTGCCCTGGGGGAAACGGAAGGCGTGGAGGCATATACGCTGGAGGTTCGCGTGAGCAATGAGGCGGCTATTCACCTTTATGAGAAATGCGGCTTTTACCCGGAAGGCATTCGGCCGGGATTTTATGACAGACCAAAGGAAGACGCATTGATCATGTGGAAAAGGAAAAAGATGTATTAACAATAATTACCAAACGTATTTGTGTATATTTTTAGTATAATGAGGATGTGATGCAGTTGCTGTGACAGTTGTATGCATGAAGGGAGATAAAAGTATGCGTAAGTACGGGGATGGACAGGATAAAAAGCTGATTCAGGTTATGTGCAATAAATGCGGCAAAGCACTGAAGGTGGAGAACGGATATCTGAGGGAATATTGCTTTACCGCAGACACTGTTTTCGGCTATTTCAGCCGCAGGGATGGTATGAAACATCATTTTGACTTATGTGAGGACTGTTACGACAGTCTGACGGAGCAGTTCCATGTGCCTGTGGAAGAGACGGAGGCATTGGAGCTCCTTTAAATTTTGTAAACAGCGGCAGGCCGCCCAGTACCCCAGAGAACTAACGGACGCAAGTGCGGCCGGAAGTTCTCTGTCCAAGCCTGGGTACTGAGCGGGCGGCCGCGGAACTGGAATAGAAGAAGGAAACACGGCTATGTTGGATGTAAGTCTGCTGGGAACGGGAGGAATGATGCCGCTGCCTTATCGGTGGCTCACCTCGCTTATGCTCAGGTACAATGGAAAAAGTATATTGATAGATTGCGGGGAGGGGACTCAGATTGCACTCCGGGAAAGGGGGTGGAGTCCCAACCCTATTGATGTTATCTGCTTTACTCATTACCATGCCGATCATATCAGCGGGCTGCCGGGAATGCTTCTCACCATGGGAAATGCGGAGCGGAAGGAACCTCTGCAGCTGATCGGACCCAAAGGACTGATCAGAGTGGTGAATGCCTTGCGGACCATTGCACCGGAGCTTCCTTTTGAGATTCAATACTGTGAGATTGCGGAGGAGGAGCAGACTTTTTCTTTTGAAGGTTTTCACATTAGGGCTTTCAGAGTGAACCATAGTGTGGTATGCTATGGTTACAGCCTGATTGTGGAGAGAAAAGGACGTTTTGACAGGGAACGTGCTCTGGGGCAGGAGATTCCCATGAAACTGTGGAGTCGGCTGCAAAAGGGAGAAACCATTGTACAGGACGACAGAATATATACTCCTGATATGGTACTGGGACCGCCGCGGAAGGGGCTGAAGGTGACGTATTGCACGGACAGCAGGCCCGTAGATGCCATAACGGCCAATGCGGTTGGTTCTGACCTGCTGATTCTGGAGGGGATGTACGGAGAACCGGAGAAGCAGACGAAGGCCAGAGAGAACAGGCATATGACTATGTATGAGGCAGCGAGAATCGCGAAGGCGGCAGGTGTTCCGGAGCTCTGGCTGACCCATTACAGTCCTTCGCTGATGCGGCCGGAGGAATACTTGGGAGATGTGCGGAAGATTTTCCCGGGCACTGTCGCCGCCAAGGACGGCAGGACGGTCGAGCTGAATTTTGATGAGGAGTAAAGGAAAGCATGAAAACCATGAAGAAGTCCACCGTAAGGATAATAGTTATCTTTCTGATTATCATCATTTGTATTATCGGCTATTATACTTATCTGTCCGGGAGAAGGAGGGATATTGCGGGAGAGGCGAAGATGACTACGGTGCAGCTTGTTCTGAGCCGGGATCTGGTGAATGATTATCCGCCCACGGTGAAGGAAGTCATCAAGTATTACACGGACATCCAGAAATGCTTTTATAATGAAGAGTGCACGGACGAGGAAGTGGAGCAGCTGGGACGGAAGGCCCGGGAACTCTATGACGATGAATTGCTGTCCATCAATGAGGAAAGTGCCAATCTGCTGCAGCTGAAGGCGGACATCGCTTCCTTTAAATCCGATAAGAAGCAGATAGGAAGCGTGGCTGTGGCATCCAGCGTAAATGTGGATGCTTTTCAGGAGGATGGCTATGATTTCGCCAGAATACAATGTACATACTCTTTGATTGAAGATGGTCAGAGCAGCATGTCGTCTACAATTTATCTGCTGCGGCGGGATGAGAACAGACGATGGAAGATATACGGCTGGGATCTGGCGAAGAATGTGAATCCTACAGACTGACGGGAGAGGCAGGGGGTGCCCTGTGGAGATTTTGCTGTGTGGAATAAATACCGCAGCTCAGGCAGGTCGTCAATTGTGATGAATAAACCGTGAGAACGGTGAAATGGAAGAAGAGAGAAAAGTGGAGCAGAAACAGGAAAAGGATGTACTGATGCTTGCCATTGAGACATCCTGTGACGAGACAGCAGCTTCCGTGGTGAAAAACGGCAGGAAGGTGCTGTCAAATGTTATTTTTACCCAGATTGCGCTGCATACGCAGTATGGCGGGGTGGTGCCGGAGATTGCCTCCCGGAAGCATATAGAGAAGATAAATCAGGTGATTGAGGAAGCCCTGGATCGGGCAGATGTGACATTGGCTGATATTACGGCTGTTGCGGTTACTTACGGACCGGGGCTGGTAGGGGCGCTGCTGGTGGGAGTGGCCGAGGCGAAGGCCATCAGCTTTGCCGCGGGAATTCCGCTGGTGGGGGTTCACCATATCAGCGGTCATATCAGCGCAAATTATATCGAACATGAAGATTTGGAACCTCCCTTTATCTGTCTGGTGGCTTCCGGAGGACATTCCCATCTGGTGGCGGTAAAAGATTATGGGGAATACGAAATCATCGGCAGGACAAGGGATGATGCGGCCGGCGAAGCCTTTGACAAGGTGGCCCGTGCCATCGGGCTGGGATATCCCGGAGGACCGAAGATTGATAAAATATCTGCCCAGGGCAATCCGGATGCCATTCCTTTTCCAAGGGCGAAAGTGGCGGAGAATGAATATGACTTCAGCTTCAGCGGCCTGAAATCGGCGGTGCTCAATTATCTGAATGCCTGCAGGATGAAAGGGGAAAGCTTTTCTCAGGCAGATGTGGCGGCTTCCTTCCAGAAGGCGGTCGTTGATGTATTGGTGGAGCATTCTCTTCATGCAGTCAGGGAATTTGGCTATGAGAAATTTGCCATAGCGGGGGGTGTTGCCTCCAATTCTTCGCTGCGGGCTGCTTTCGAGCGGGAATGTGAGAAAAGGAAGATTGCCTTCTATCGGCCGTCGCCGCTTCTGTGTACTGACAATGCGGCTATGATCGGTGCGGCGGGATACTATGAATATAGAAAGGGTGTCCGCAGCGGCTACGATTTGAATGCGGTGCCGGGATTAAAGCTATAGGTGTGCGGCAGTGCAGCGCTCCGGCTGAATTGCTGCATAAGGTCTGCCAGTCCGGGCAGAGCAGGAGCCGAATATTTTGTCCATGCGGCATTCTGGTCGAACCGGAAGGGAACAGGAATATACCCCGGAAACAGGGATCTGCAGGAAAAAGTAAGAAGTTTAGCCCGCATAAACAGGAATGGAAATGGAGAGGCATGACGGGAAGATGAAAAAAAGATGTACGGCCGTAGTGCTGGCTGCAGGCAGCGGAAAACGCATGAAAAGCAGTGTGGCAAAGCAGTTTATACAGCTGGACGGCAAACCTCTGATCTGGTATGCGCTGAGGGCGATGGAGGATTCGGAAATCATAGACGACTGTATTCTGGTGACGGGAGAGGAAGATATTCCTTATGTGCGCCGGGAAATCGTGGAAAAATACGGGTTTGGCAAGGTGGACGCAGTGATCGCAGGAGGAGCAGAGCGCTGCTTTTCCGTGGCCAATGCACTGCAGGTAATTGCCGGAGAGAAAATGAAAGCAGCCAACCGGGACGGTTATGTGTTTATTCACGACGGTGCGAGACCTTTTCTTACCCGGGAGATTCTGCGGGATACTTACAGTGCGGCGGAAGCATACCATGCCTGTGTAGCGGCAGTCCCTTCCAAAGACACTGTTAAAATAGCGGACGAGAGCGGATTTGTAGCTGCTACTCCAGCCAGGGAGCTGCTCTGGAGCATTCAGACTCCTCAGGTGTTTGATACGAAACTGATTGTGAAGGCTTATGAAATGCTTTTGGAGAAGTGGGATGATCTGCGGGAGCAGGGAATTGTGGTAACGGATGATGCAGGCGTGGTGGAACTGCTCACGGATACAAAGGTGAAGCTGGTGACGGCTTCCTATGGGAATATCAAGATTACTACGCCTGAGGATCTGGCGATAGCGGAGAAGCTGTTGTCAGATATGAAGCAAGGCATAAAGTAAGGGATGAAGTGTTGGGTGAAAACGGAAATCGGAATAAAGTGTTGAAATTTCACAGTGACCATATGAAGAGGTATATGGAGACAGATGAAATATAAAAATCGGGACAGAGGATTCTGCCCCGATTTTTATGTACGTTTATTCTTTTACTGCTCCGATATTGACTCCCTTCACGAAATATTTCTGCAGGAAGGGGTACAGAATCAGGAAGGGAAGGATTGCCGCGATAATACCCGCGTTGTACAGTGTGGTCTGTGACACCGGATATTGGGTAGGCGGTGTGTCGCCGTCCATAATCATGACGCGCAGCTTGTACTGGAAGTTTACCTGGTTCGGATCCGTGATATAAATCTGTACGGTGGAATAATCGTTCCATACGCCTACAGCGAACATCAGGCCGATGGAGGCCAGAGCCGCTTTGGAGAGCGGGAGTACGATTCTCAGGAAGATTCTCATGGGAGAACAGCCGTCGATCTTTGCCGCCTCAAACAGACTTCCCGGGATGCCTTCGAAAAAGTTTCTCATCAGCACGATATTGGACACATTGATGCCGTGCTTGATAACCAGGATCCACATGCTGTTCAGCAGTCCCAGACGTCTCATAACCAGATACTCAGGGATCATACCGCCGGAGAAGATCATGGTAAAGAGCAGGAAATAAGCCATCAGATTACGTCCGGGCATATCGAACTGGATCAGAACATATCCGCCTAATGTGCAGAGGATCAATCCGAACAGGGTCCCCACAATAGTGGCTACGAAGGAGTTAATCAGGGGCCTGAAAAGTCCCTGTTCGCCGAAAATAACCCGGTAGCCGTCCAGTGTAAACTGAGAGGGCCACAGCCGAAACTGATACACACCTACTGCATTTAGAGAGTCGACAACTACCTTCCAGATGGGAACCAGTACAATCAGTGCGATGATAATGAATATGATATAATTTATAGCGTCAAAAAGTGAAAACTTTTTGCGTTTGCCGGAAACCGCTTTTGTCTTAGCCATATCCGTACCTCCTATACAATACCGCGGCCGCGAACTTTTTTGCTGGCCCGGTTACAGATTAACACCAATACACAGCCCACCAGGGATCGGAACAGACCTACTGCTGTGGAATAGCCGTAATCGGGTCTGGCCACTGAGAAAGTCTGGCGATAAATATAAGTACCGATTACATCCGACACATTATATACGGCAGGATTATACAGTACGAATACGGACTCGAACAGATTCAGAACCTTTGCCAGATTCAGAATCAGTACGGTGATAATGGTATTGGAAAGAGCGGGGAGTGTGACATAACGCATTTTTTGGAAACGGGTGGCGCCGTCAATATCAGCTGCTTCATAGAGTTCAGGGCTGATGCCAGCCAGAGTAGCTAAGAAGATGATAGTACCCCATCCGGTTTCTTTCCAGATATTGATCAGATAGAAAATTGGCCGCCACATACTTGATGTTGCCAGAAAGTGGATGTTGCTGTCATTGGCTCCCAATATGCCCCATTCTCTCAGCAGACCGTTCAGCATACCGGTGCTAAAGTGGGTCAGTCCCGTCCAACTGGGACCAGCGGGACCGGCCTTGTATTCCATAAAAGCATAACGGATGCCCAGCATGGGCCAATAATTTACGATAAGTACAAATATAAATACAGGTAAAAACATCAGATAGTGTCCCCGATTGTTCCAAATGCGCAGTTTCAGGGGTTTTTGTCTGACTTCCATGCCTGTGGAGGTTACCATTTTCGTCTTTTTGCTCATACCGTCCTTTTCCTTTCGAAATTATCTTATAAAGGAAGCCGCCCTGCCCTCCGGACGGGACGGCTTACGGAATCACTTATTCTGCAGAATTCAGTTCTTCCAGATCGACCAGGGGACCTACGGTGTTCAAATAGGTTTCCATTGCCGCGTCCACATCACCGCCGTTAACGACAACGGAGGAGATAGCCACATCTCTTGCATCCAGAATTTCAGAGGATCTCTCACTGTAGGTAGGAGAAGCAGGAGAGGCTGGAGCGTCAACACAGTTGTCCGTGAAGAATTTGTTGCTGATATCCTGATTATCGTTGCTGCTGACATAACCGTTGGTCAGAGGGGCAACTACCAGTGCGGGATCAAGATGGTTCTTGCTTGCGATCACATTGGGATCTGCCAGGCTTTGGCGCATATGGAATTCACCTTCCGCATAGGAGTACTCTTTTCTCTTACTCTCGTCATCCGGATTGGTTACGAATTCTTCCGCCTCAGTTGTCCAGTCAAGCCCTTCCGCGCCGTAGGTCCAGAGTGTCTGTACTCTGTCTCCGTCCAACATGGTATCCAGGAAGGCGTCAAAGATAGCCTGTTCACGGGAATCATCCCCGTCACCATCGTCGATAATAACCCATACGGGAGATTCTCTGTTCAGATAACCGCCCCAGGAATTCTGAATTTCAGCGATAGGAGCCAGCTCGTATACATCCTTGGGAAGATCATTTTTCTCAAGGTTGGTAATCAGGTTGTTGTACCAGTTGCCTGCCCAGTAAGTGAACACACCTGCGGAACCTACCTGCTCGGCACCCCACCATTTTTCACGGGCCTGCTTGGTACCTGCAGTATAGTTGTCGGGGTCGATTACCTTGTTAACAAAATAAGCCTGTTTTAATCTTTCAAGAGCTGCTTTGGTCGCTTCAGTCTGGAATCCGTCGTACCATACGCCATCCTCACCCTGGACGATACTGGGATAAGCATCCTGCCAGAATTCGGCGGTATAGTTGATCCAGGGAGCCTCGGTACCGATAAGGCCTGCGGAGATAAAGCCGTAGGTATCGCCGTTTACACCGTTTCCGTCGGGATCTTCATTCTTGAACTTCAAGAGCATGTTGTAGAAATCATCATAGGTCTTGATGTCTTCGCCTTTCAGGCCCACGTTGTCAAGCCAGGACTGCTTTACATAAGTAATACAGCCATTGCCGTAAGTGGGAGCGAAGCCGTAGAGACGTCCCTTTGAATCCTTGAGTCCTTCTGCGATACCGGTGAGCTGAAGTCTGCTCTGGAACTCGGCGTTCTCATAAGCCTCCGTCATGTCCCACAGAAGTCCGGTGTCCTGATACTGACGCAGCATGGCGGCGCTCATGATCATAACGTCGGGATACTGTTCGCTGACGAACATACGGCCCACATACTCGCTGTAATTGGTATGGTTGCCTACTTCAAAATCAATGTTGATTTCGTGGCCGATCTTTTCACCGATTGCTTCCTCCAACTGGGGAATGAATGCTTCACGGATGGTTCTCTGAGGTTCTGTTTCCTGTTTTACAGAGTTCACAGTACCGTCCACGATGACCTTCAGATCGGTCAGGACATAACCTTCTCCACTGCCGGAACCGCCGTTGTCGCCGGAGTTCTCTCCGCTGTCTGCAGCACTGCTGTCAGCAGCACTGCTTTCACTGTTACCGGCATCATTACCGCCGGCTGAAGCATTGCTATCGGTATTCCCACATCCGCTCAGCAGCATGGATGCTACCAGTGCGGTGGAAACCGAAACAGATAAAAACTTACTCTTTCTCATCTTTTCCTCCTTCTATTACGATATGTAGTAAGTTGTGCCGCTTTGGATTCTCATAAAGCGTACTTTTTGAGAATATATAATTCTTGCCATATAAGTTAGAAAACATCAAAGAATAAATAAACTTTCTAATATTTTTATTAAAAAATAACTAAAGAAAATAAAATTTTCTCTTGCTTTTTTGATAATTTTGCTGTAAACTTTGCACTAGTCGCTTACATCCATATATTCTCAAAAGTACGCCTTTTGAGATACAATCTTATGAAACGGGCAGATCTGATAATACGCTGTTTCAGCAAGAAAACTGCATTATAAAAATTATGATAAAAAATGTAAAAAAGTTGTTGACAGAACAGAAGGTTTTTGCTAAAATAAGCTCTGCCGTTGGAAAATGGTAAATGTAAAATGCATGGAGAGATATCGAAGTGGTCATAACGAGGCGGTCTTGAAAACCGTTTGTCCGC
>CAJUQT010000035.1:41653-44914 GCA_910588225.1 uncultured Acetatifactor sp. | reverse complement strand
AAGGTTTCTATTAGATTTAGATACAAAAAACAGGGTAGTTTTTGACACTACCCCATTGAGAGCGGAGGTAAAGAAAATGTTGCTTACAGAGTATAATGAAAAAAGAGTAATGGCATTTCTGAAAAAAGAAGCGCAGGAATTAGGCCGAAAAGAAGGCATGGAAAAGGGCAGGATAGAGGGCAGATTAGAAGGCAGATTAGAAGGCAGATTAGAAGGACAAGCTGCTTTGATAAAAACAATGAGAAAAAACGGAATTTCTGTGGAACAAATCTCGAAAATGACGGATTTACCTGTCAGGGAAATCCTGGCAGCAGAAAAAAGCAGGCGCAGACGGAAATAAATGCAAGCACTGCCATTGATTATAGTCCGGCCGGAGACATCCCTCTCCTGCCGGACCATTATTATCCTGCCTGTCTCATCATATCATGCAGACTTTCTCTTCCTTACATTTCTCACTGTAAATCCATATCCGTCTCCAGCCACCAACGCAGCACATCCTGAATTTTTGCATCCCAGTACTTCCACTGATGGTCCCCGGAGGATTCTTCACAGGTCAAATCATACCCCAGTTTTTTCACATAGTCCCATGCCCTGAGATTCCCCTGATACAGGAAGTCCTCTGTACCGCACCACGCATACAGACGAGGCAGCGCTTTCTGCTCTGCTGTCATTCGCTCTGCCAGAGTCATCAGGTCATTCTCCGAACCCTCCAGCTGCTCCGCAGAACCGAAAATGCCCTGAAAAATCAGATTTCCCTCCGGATTTACCTCTTCATTCCTCTTATAATCTTCCACTATGTCCAATGCTCCGGACAGAGACGCCGCCGCACCGAAGGTATCTCCTGCCCCCAGCCCCAGCTTCCACGCGCCGTAACCGCCCATGGACAGTCCGGCTGCCATCGTATCTTCCCGTTTCACCGACATCTGCGGGAAAAATTCCCGGCAGATTTTCGGCAGCTCCTGAGAAATAAATGTCCAGTATTTCATCCCATAAGTAGTATCCGTATAAAATGCCAGGTGTGTAGTAGGCATTACCACGGCAATTCCCAGTTTGCTCACATATCGCTCAATGGAAGTCCTTCTCTGCCAGATGGTCTGGTCATCGCTCATGCCATGGAGAAGATACATCGTTTTGTACTTTCCCTCCGCGCCTCTCTCTTCCATGCCGATTTGCCCCTTCGTCTGCTGAGGCAATATCACATCCATATTCACATTCATTCCCAACACATCTGAGAAAAAGTCCACATGCATCAAAGCCATTTTTGTTCCTCCTTCCGCTGTTCTTTTCTTATATACATTCCCACAGCCTTTATAAAGCCTCCGCCCTACAGGAATGCTCCTTCGTTTTCCTGTCATAGCTGATTCCCACCGCCAGAATTCTCCCGGTGTACTTCGCAGGCTCTCCCATTTTTCTTCTGAAACGCAGCGCGTAGTTCCTGTTCCGGATCTGGCGGATCGCCTCCTCCGGTGTACCATTCACCTTCAATTCCAGAATCAATGCATCCACACCTTTCCGCTCCGGGTAAAAAATGAAATTCTTTTTCCAATTGCCACCATATCATATTCTTTAAACATATTAATTTCCGGACCACTTGAATATTTTGCAATGGGCAAAGCCCCTGTCATATATGCAAATTCCACATAAGCCTGTCCTTTCAGCAGCTCTCCAAGGAATTCAAGATAATTCTTCTTGTCCTTTTCTGTGACAAAACCCTTATGAAAGATAGCATCCCATTCATCCATCACAAGGATAAATCTGACATGCTCCTGTTCGAATACAGTCTGCAGATTATCCCAAAGACTTCCATCTGCCCTCAGTTTCCTCTCAGGGCAGGCTTTCAGTAAATCAGTATTTATTTCATCCTGAATACGTCCCTTATACTGTTCATAGCTTTTACAGTCTCTTGGCAGCCTGCTAAAATCAATATAAATTACTTCATGGCTGTTCAAAATTTCCCTGATAATGTCGGTCTTATCCACGAAAAATATGGTTTATGCAAAGTCGTTTATATTCCTCAAAAGGTGAAAGACTGTTTAAAAACATTCCCATGTGCATCTTCTCCCACATCCAACACCAAAAGTGATACAATTGAATAAAGGCCGCCGGAATCGCATCCGACGGCCTGCAGTAAATACCTCGAAACACCATGCCGATATCTGGTATTTTCAGCTATAGCCTTTTGTACCTTACCTCTGCACTCGTCCGGAAGCATCGCCGCCTGCCAGCGTCTCCACTTCTTTCCTGGATACAAGGTTGAAGTCCCCGGGGATGGTGTGCTTCAATGCAGAAGCAGCCACGCCGAACTCCAGAGCAGCCTTGAAATCCTTGCCATCCAGCATACCGCAGATGACGCCGCCTGCAAAGGAATCACCGCCGCCTACGCGGTCCACGATGGGGTGAATGCTGTACTCTTTGGAGTGATAGAATTCTTTCGTATCTCTGGAGTAGATGCAGGCGGACCAGCCGTTATCAGAGGCCGAATGACTTACTCTCAGGGAAGATACACAGTATTCAAAATTATAATCGGCTACCATCTGCTCGAAGATAGACTTGTATCCGGCCAGCTCCAGATCACCGCTGGTGACATCCGTCTTCCCGGGCTTATAGCCCAAAACCAGCTCCGCATCCTCTTCATTGCCGATACACACGTCCACATACTGCATCAGATTCTTCATCACCTTCTGTGCCTTCTCAGAAGACCACAGCTTCTTGCGGAAGTTCAGGTCCACAGACACCTTTACGCCATGCTTTTTCGCCGCTTTCAGGGCTTCCTCTGTCAACACGGCAGCCGCGTCGGACACAGCGGGCGTAATACCTGTAAAATGGAACCAGTCTGCCCCTTCAAAAATGGCGTCAAAATCAAAATCCGCTGCTGTAGCTGTGGAAATAGAGGAATGGGCTCTGTCGTACACGACTTTGGAAGGTCTCATGGAAGAACCGCTCTCCAGAAAGTAAATGCCCAGTCTCTCCCCGCATTTTGCAATATGTTTTGTTCCCACATTGTACTTTCTCAGCGCCGCTACAGCGCACTCGCCGATCTCATTGTTGGGAACTGCCGTGACGAACTCCGCGTCATGCCCGTAATTAGCCAGAGAAACAGCCACATTGGCCTCTCCGCCTCCATAATTAATATCAAATTCATCCGCCTGGATAAATTTCTCAAAGTCAGGGGTGGACAGTCTCAGCATAATCTCACCCATTGTAATCACTTTTGCCATTGTCTTTATCCTTTCTAATTATAGTTCCGTAATAAACCTCCTG
>CAJUQT010000035.1:0-41553 GCA_910588225.1 uncultured Acetatifactor sp. | reverse complement strand
TACCCCTTCTCAAGAAGAATTCCCGGCCGCATGGTAATACGCCCGTTAATTCTTCCGGGTACAGTTCGGTTTTTACTGATTATAGTTCCGTAATAAACCTCCTGTACCCCTTCTCAAGAAGAATTCCCGGCCGCATGGTAATACGCCCGTTAATTCTTCTGAGTACAGTTCGGTTTTTACTGATTATAGTTCCGTATCAACTTTTCCAGGCACTCCGTCCTTTATTTCTGCAGCAGGTGTATCGCAAAGCCGCCGATTTCTTCCTTCATGTAGATGGCGTTGATCTTGTCATTCTTCATGATGGGCTCATAAAATTCCACACCCAGGACGGTACTCATATAATTGATTGCCCGCTCGATATAATTTGTTCTGATGGCGATATGGCCGTTTGCACCTCTGCCCTTGCTGTTCAGCACTTCCACAATCGTACCGGCAAAGCTTCCGCTGTTGCCGAATTTGACAGGAAGGCCGAAAAGGAAAGCCAGGCGTTTCACCACTTTGTCCGCCTCCTCTTTGCTCTCCGAATTAATCCCCACATGAGCCAGCTCAAAGCCCAACATGGTCTGGACTGCCTCTCTGGTCAGCTGCTCGATTTTGTCCCATGCACCTTCGTTAATCAGATCACCGGGAACCATCCAGGAACCGCCGCAGGCGATAATCTTGTTGAAATCCAGATAAGTGGTCAGATTCTTCGCATTGACACCGCCGGTAGGCATAAATTTCATATTCACATAAGGCGCTGCCATGGCCTTGATCTTCGCCAGTCCGCCGGACTGTTCCGCCGGGAAGAACTTCACCACATCCAATCCCAGCTCGATAGCCTGTTCAATATCGGAAGGACTGGAGGTGCCAGGAGTAACAGGCACATTTTTCTCAATACAATATTTCACGGTTCTGGGATTTAAGCCAGGGCTGACAATGAATTTCGCCCCTGCTGCCACTGCCGCATCCACCTGCTCTGCATTCAGAACGGTCCCCGCTCCAACACACATATCCGGGAAATTCGTGGTCATAATCCGGATAGCTTCCGCTGCCGCACTCGTACGGAAAGTCACTTCCGCACAGGGAAGTCCGCCTGCACACAATGCCTTCGCCAGGGGAAGCGCATCCTCCGCCCTGTCAATCTTTACCACAGGTACGATACCAATTTTGCTGATCTGCTCCAAAACTGCGTTCATTTTTCCTCTTTTCCGCATGCCCGCACATGCTTTTTTATTTACTTCTCATCCTTCTACTTTTTACCTGCTGCCAGATTATACAGAATCTCTGCATTTCAAACGAGTGCCGCAAACGTCCTGGTATCCTTTCGTATTCTGGAATCCACAGGATCTCCCACTCTGCAGGCACACAGTTTCACGCCAGAACTTCCTTCACTGCCGCCGCAATCTTGTCACATTTGCAGTTGTCGAAGAAATACTCCGCAAATTTCGAACCTGCCAGAGCCCCCTTTACCAGTTCTCTGTCCAGATTCTGCAGGATGGTCACCATGTCCGTATGGGTTACTTCCTTTACCTTATCCAGAATTTTCTTATTGCGCTGCTCGGGTTCCACTCTCTCGGGCGGGTATCCGCCTCCGCCAGGCTCGCAGAAAAGCTTCTCGAAGATGTACTGAAGATTCAGCTCTCCGCCCCAGCCAAAATTCTCCGCAAAGGGAAGCGCCACACAGTTGCCATCGTTCACCTGTGAGAACAGATAAGCGTCCAACGGGGACTCAATATGCCCGCAGAGTACCTTCGGAAAAGAATTGCAGGCCAGCATGGCGCCCTCGCCGGTACCGCAGCCCGTGATCACATAATCCGCCGCGCCGGAATTTAAAAGTACTGCCGCCAGGATTCCGTTCTGTACATAGGTCAGGGAATTGGGGTCTTCGGCCCCGCACATTCCGTAATTGAACACTTCATGGCCCATGGGCTCCACCACTTTTTTCAGGGCAGCACAGATTAAATCATTTTTGGCTGCCTGACTGTTTTCGTTAATCAATGCTATTTTCATGAGACATAACCTCCGTTTCCCGCCGGTTGTCCAGCGGCACGCTGCTTATTATTTTTATATAGCAGTTCCGCAATGCCACTGAACTGTTGCCTTTATCGCCGCTTCATTGTAAAGCATTTTTAAAATGTCCCCATCCCGACTGCTCCGCTGTGCATGGAAAGCAGGGCAATAAAGGAACAGCATTCGTCACTCCGGCTGCTTGCCGATATAGGCAAGAATACCTCCGTCCACATACAGAATGTGACCATTCACCGCATTGGAAGCTTCGGAAGCCAGGAACACCGCGGGACCTGTCAGTTCTTCGGGCTTTAACCATCTGTTGGCAGGCGTCTTCGCACAGATAAACTGATCGAAAGGATGTCTGCTGCCGTCCGGCTGAATCTCACGCAGAGGCGCTGTCTGCGGCGTCTCAATATAGCCGGGGCCAAGGCCGTTACACTGAATATTATATTGTCCGTATTCGGAGCAGATATTCCTGGTCAGCATCTTCAGGCCGCCCTTCGCCGAAGCATAAGCGGATACCGTCTCTCTGCCCAGCTCGGACATCATGGAACAGATGTTGATAATCTTGCCGTGGCCCTTCTTAATCATGGAAGGAATGACTGCCTTGGATACAATAAAAGGTCCGTTCAAATCAATATCAATCACCTGCCTGAACTGAGCCGCCGTCATCTCGGTCATGGGGATTCTCTTAATAATGCCGGCGTTGTTCACCAGAATATCAATCACGCCCACTTCCCTCTCAATTTGTGCAACCAGAGCATTCACCGCGTCCTCATTGGTTACGTCACATACATAGCCATGGGCTTTAATTCCCTTTTCTTCATAGGAGGCCAGCCCCTTATCCACCAGCTCCTGGTTAATGTCATTGAAGCAGATGGTCGCACCGCACTCCGCATACGCGGATGCAATGGCAAAGCCGATACCATAGGACGCCCCTGTTACAAGAGCCACTTTTCCTTCCAGTGAAAAGTTCGTGAATTCTGACATGTTCTTTTTCTCCTTTTTATTTTTTACAAGTTTACTTCTTTTTACTGTAATTTTTTCTTTTAACAGAAAATCTCTTATTTCCGCTTCTCATTCCTTCTGATTTCTGCTTCTTGACCCATTGCCTTTCAGAATCCGATATATCCTCATCCGGACCAGAATTGCCCCGGCTTACATCAAATCCTTCATGGCCACGCCGTCCATATCATCGAAGTCCTGATTCTCTCCCACCATGCCCCAGATAAAGGTATACGCCCTGGAACCACATCCCGAATGGATGGACCAGCTGGGAGAAATCACTGCCTCCTCATTTCTCATGACAATGTGACGTGTTTCATCGGGTTCGCCCATATAGTGCATGACAAAAGCATCCTCGGGCATCTCAAAATACAGATACACTTCCATCCGCCTGTCATGGGTATGACAGGGCATAGTATTCCACACGCTGCCGGGCTCCAGTTTGGTCATGCCCATTTCCAGCTGGCAGCTCTCCACCTGCCCGGGAAGAATATATTTACAGATAACGCGGTGATTAGCATCCTCCAGCGACCCCAGCTCCACCTTATTCTTGTCCTGTACAATCACCACACCCTCTTCCGGCGTTCCTTCCGGCTTAATCAGTACGGTAGGGCAGATTCTGTGGGCCGGTGCGGAATTCAGATAGAATTTTGCCGGACAGGAAACCTCGTCACTGGCAAAGACAATGTCTCTGGAACCCATCCCGATATACATGGCCTCCTTAAATCCTACCTTGTACACCCTACCGTCCACGATAATGCTGCCCGCACCTCCGATATTGATAACGCCCAACTCTCTTCTCTCACAGAAATATTCTGCCCGAAGCTCCTCCCCCGCAGTCAGGGTAAGAGGTTCCACCGGCACTGCCGCACCTGTGATAATTCTGTCAATGTGACTGTACACCAGCTTGATTTCGCCTGGTACGAAAAGATTCTGAATCAGAAATTCTTCTCTCAGACGCTGTGTGGTATAATGCTTCACATCCCTCGGGGATACTGCTGTTCTCAGCTCCATCTTAACACCTCTCCTTCTCCTTAAAATACATCTTGCGCTTATTCTTCATAACTTTTTGAGCAAAATCCTGCCACAAACAGCTCCTCCGTCCCATAAAAAATGCCTTAAGCACCGTTCTGATTCCATATCCATCTGACGGCGGACTTTCCCTCCATGTAAAAACAGGCTGATATCGCAGGTTTTCTGCTATGTAAGCCCTTACATTGTATCACATTCCACCAAGCTTTTCCACATCATTTTCCAGAATTTTTCACTTCTGTTACCTCTTTGGACAACAGTTGGGGGGGCTGAACTGCTGCTCCTCTCCACAGCAATTTTTCGGATCAGTGTGCCTCCCTGTAAGGAAGCTCCTTCACATTATCTTCGCACAGGTAACACATCTCCTCATGGGGCTCTGCTGCCTCCACAATCTTCCCAATTGCCAGCTTTATATACTTTACTTCCGCCTCCGCAAGCAACACGCCGTCCCGGTCAAATATTTCTGTCCGAACGGTCACGAATTTGGAAGTCTCTTTTTCCACGACACCTCTGCCCGTCAAAGGCTCATTATAAGGTACCGGTTTTCTATACTTCACTTCCAGAGTCATTGTAACGCCGAAAATCTCTTCCGAACCCTTCGTCCACAACGCACGAAATCCCAGCTCGTCCAGCATGGAAGCTACCATTCCCCCGTGGACTCTCCCCGGAAAGCCCTGATGATTCTCTCCATACTGAAACGGCGTCATAACACTGCCGTCTTCCATATTATAAAACTGTGCCTTCAGGCCGATGGGATTATCCATCCCGCAGATGACACACATTCTGCTGTTCCTCTGTTTGCCGACTACTTTCATTGACCGCCCGTAACCTCCTCCATCTCCCTGTTAATGCTTTCTTCGCAGGAACGCATGGCCAGAATGGTTTTCTCCAGAAGTTCATCCAGATTCCAGCCCAGCATTTCCGCTCCGGTGTTGATGACATCTCTGGAACAGCCTGCCGCAAATCTTTTGTCCTTATACTTTTTCCTGAGGCTAGACAACTCCATATCCATCACGCTTTTAGACGGCCGCATCCTGGCCGCGGCCCCAATCAGTCCGGTCAGTTCATCGCAGGCGAACAATATCTTCTCCATCTGATGCCTTGGCTCCAATTCGCTGCAGATTCCATATCCGTGACTGCAGACAGAATAAATCATTTCCTCCGACACTCCCGCTTCCCGCAGCAGCTCCGGCGCCTTCACACAATGCTGCTCCGGATAAAGCTCAAAGTCAATATCATGAAGCAATCCCACAATGCCCCAGTACTCTTCCTCTTCTCCGTTTCCCGTCTCCCCGGCAAAGTACCGCATCACACCCTCCACTGTCAGCGCATGCTGAATATGAAAAGGTTCCTTATTATATTTCTGCAGAAGCGCCAATGCTTCCTGCCTTGTTATATTACAATTCATCTGTTCTCCTCTTTTTATATTCCCTTCGGATATATTCTGATCTGACCTTCGGCCGCAGGACTGTCCGTTCCATCAGCCTGCCTTCACTCCTTCTGCGCCAATTCCGCCGGCCCCGGTCACTTCCTTCAGCGAATATGCTCCTGTGGATTGTCATCCTCAAATTCAAACACACATCTCTCATAGGCATTGATAACATGTGTATCCATATATTTATCATAACGCTTATGCTGCCTTCCATAGCTCATATGCACATGTCCGTGCAGGAAATATTTCGGACGATACTTTTCCATCAATGTTCTGAACACCCGAAAGCCCTGGTGCGGCAAATCCCTACCGTCATTCAGCTGATAAGCCGGCGCATGTGTCACCAGAATGTCAAATCCTCTCTTCCGAAACAGCTGATACCTCAGCTTTCGGATTCTTTTTTCCATCTGTTTTTCCGTATATTGATGTTCTCCGGGCTTATAGCGCATGGAACCGCCCAGTCCCAGAATCCGCACTCCTTCATGGACATAAATCTGATCTTCAATGCAGGTACACCCTTCCGGAGGCACCTGTTCATATTTCTTATCGTGATTTCCATGCACATACAGCACCGGAGCCGTTGAAAATGTCACCAGAAAAGAAAGGTATCGCGGATCCAGATCCCCACAGGAGATTATCAGGTCGATTCCTTCCAGTTTGCTCCTTTCAAAAAAGTCCCATAAGTACTTCGACTCCTCATCCGCAATTGCCAGTATTTTCATGTCAAAACCTTTCTATCGATGCCGTATCCTGAATCTTCTCATCGGCTTAATTCTTGATTCCCTGCTGTTTTACCACCGGTTCGGCCTGTGCCTTCAGCTCTTCCTTCTTCGGGATGGATCCAATTACATTCTCCGCCAGCCAGTCCATGGTCATAATATCCTCTGGAAGCATACTGCATGCAGGATCTTCCTGTACCAGTCCCGTCTGAGAATAAAGAATCCCCGAAAACGGGTTAAATGCTTCCGAACTGATAGTAGCTTTCAACAATTCCACCAGTCTCTTTGTCCCGATAGGCAGACGGCGGGACCAAACCACGTCGATTACCCCGGCGGACATTCCCCACCAGTAATTGATAGCCTTTGTGGTAGCAGAATCGTCATCATACTTCCATGTACCATCCATAATGGTTCGAATCAGCTGTTCATAAAATTTCCCCCAATGGTACAGCGGCATAGCCAGATTTCTGGAATGCCCTCCTTCCATATGATAAATTCCGAAAAACCGGGATCCCTCCTCAGGAATCACCATATCCCTTCCCGAGATACAGGAAGCACCGATCTCCCGGATTTTCTCCTCCATATCCACTTCCTTCATGGTGGACCATTCCAGATAGACTTCCGCCCTGGGATTAATCATTTTCGCTCCCAGTGCAAATGCATTGATATTGGCAATAGAGCCGAAAATGGGATAATCCGCAATGTAAGTCAGCTTATTATTCTCCGCCATTGCTCCTGCAATGGCGCCCATCAGAAATTTCGCTTCATGCATACGTGAATAGTATGTACGAATATACCTATGAGATATGTTTAGCGAACAATTTAATATCCTCACATCCGGATTGGAAATAGCAGCTTTTACACTGGCCTGCACAAAGGGAGGCGTAGTGGTGAAAATGATATTGCATCCTGATTTTATCGCATCGTTGATTAGTTCCTCCACATTCTCCTCTGTCCCGTTCTCATAGGCAACCGTACTCAGTTCTTCCGGGAAAGTCTGCTCCAGGTAAAGTCTGCCCAGCTCATGGGCATAGGCCCAGGCGGAGGTACCCGGCGTCTTTTCATAGATAAACGCCGCCTTCAGCTTTGGCGAGCTTAAGGGAAGCAGGATGCTGAACAGCGGCTTCTTCTCATTGCTGGGCTTCATCTTCAGCTCTATTTCCTCATCCTCCTGAAGCAGTTCAAATTCTTCCCAGCTCTTGCTCATCAGCGCCCGCAGTTCATTGGTGGTTTTCTCATCCACCGAATCATATCCGTGCAGAGAAACAAACGCAAGAAAAGCGTCTCCCTGCGTAATATCCAGCTTATTCCCCCCTTTGGCCTCGTATTCGGCACAGAATCTGGTATAGAGCGCGCTGAATTTCAGCAGCTCATCCTCCGTCCACACTTCTCCCGGCTTCTTTCCCACGATTTCCTGCAGCTTTGCAAAGCTTCCCTCCTGAGAAAACCAGATATAATTGATAGGAGCCGCCTGATAAAACTCCATGAACTCATAGTATATTTTGTTCTCTTTCTCTTCACTGCGTTTCGGCACAATCCGAATTACATTTCCCGGAATGGAGACAGCCCCGTAATACTTCATGACACTGACTCGTTTGTTCCCTTCCTCCACATAGAATTTATTCATATACTCATAAACCTTAATCGGGTCACGAATGCCTTCATCCCTCTGGCTGTCGCTGAGATGAATCCATTTCATGGCAAATTCTGTATCTTCCCGGAGTATCGGCATAAAATTGCCCGCAAAAGAACTGCTTCTTCCCACGGTCTTCGTACCTACAATCTGCGCTATGGGCACCTGTACCATCCCCAGAGGCGCTTCATGATAGCAGCCTTTCTCCGGCACAAAATCATCCAGAACTAATAGCGTCGGCTTCTCTCCCCGCAGCATTCTCGCCTGATAATCCCTTTTTCCTGACTTATAAGCTTTCAGATAATCTTCTTTTCCCATTCTGTCCTCCTGTTTTCATTTCACATCCGCTTTCCTCCCATATGAAGCGGACTGTCTGGCATCTTGCCGAATCATGAAAAACTTAACGCAATTCTCTGCGGCTACTGTTTCAGTATCGCATCAATCCTCTCCCCATATCCTGGCTTTTCCATAATCTGTTTCATCCCGTCAAAAACTTCCTCCCTGGAATAATTGCTGCACAGCAAAAATCCTCTTCCTTTGACAGCTCTCATGATATAGTCTTTTTCATCTTCAAAATTCATTTCCATTCCTCACAATTTCTATATATCCAGGGTCTGAAATAGAGATCACTTCGTAATTTCTATTATCTAAGATCTACAACAGAAATCGCTTCGCAATTTCTATTATCTAAGGTCTATTATATGTAAGGATGGAAAGAAATGCAAGAAAAAAAGGAAAACAGCCCCTTCGGACCGTTTTCCCTTATCTGTATTTTCATTTATTTCAGACTACTTGATGCTTTCCGATGTAGACGGGGAAGGTCCCTGTTCCCTTCATCTCCTTGCCTGCTGTAATGGTAACATTCTTGTCCATGACAAGATATTCTATATCCGCGCCGGCTTCCACTACAGAATCCTGCATCAGAATACAGTTCTTGACCTTCGCGCCTCTGGCCACTTTCACTCCACGGAAGAGAATACTGTCTTCCACCTCTCCTTCGATGATACAGCCGTCAGCCACCATCACATTCTGTACCTTCGCCCCCTCGATATACCTGGTAGGATTGTCATCTCGAATCTTCGTGTAGATAGAAGGTCCTGAGAAAAGTGCGTCCAGATTGTAGTCATCCAGAAGCTTCATATTCTCGTCAAAATAGCTCTTCATATCACAAATCCGGGCGATATATCCCTCGTGCTTATAGGCATGTACGTTCAGCTTGCTCAGCTGGGGCAGCAACACATCCCTCTCAAAGTATTCCTGTCCCCGGACAAAAGCCGTGTTGATCAGATCGATGAGCTTTTCTCTCTCCACCACGAAAATATTCATGGAGAAATTCTGAACCCCCTTATCCTTGGCATTTACATAGATTTTGGTAATTCTGCCATTGTCAATGCCAAAGGTATAATAGTAGCCCAAATCATTGGACTGAGACTTCATGAAGCTCTCCGGGAGCTCCTGCTGATTATAGGCAATGGTCACATCCGCACCGCTCTCGATATGGGACCGGATCATGGCCTTAAAATCAAAATTAACCACGATATTCGTATCCGTAATCACCACATATTTTTCTTTTTCATCCCGCAGGAAATCCAGAATATTTGCCAGCGCACCCACACGTCCCGTATAAGGCTTCGCACTCTTCTCCATAAAAGGAGGGAATATATGTAATCCGCCGTTCTTGCGCACCAGGTCCCATTCACGGCCGGAATCCAGGTGATCCATCAGAGAGTGATAGTTATTATTAACCATGACAGAGATATTGTTGATATCACAGTGTGTCATGCTGGATAGTATAAAATCAATGAGGCGATATCGACTGGCAAAAGGGATGGAAGCCATCAGACGCACATTCACCAGCTCCGGAACCAACGCGTCATAACTGTTGGGAAAAATAATGCCCAGTGCACTTGTCTTTGAGTTTACCATTCTTCTTCACCGCCTTCTATGTTTTTATTCACCATGGCGTTGGGGCCGACCTTCGCATTGTCACCGATGATCACACCTGCACCCACGGTTGCCACACCGTTCTCTCTGTCCGTGGGCATGGCACCTACCACCGCATTCTCGCCGATTGTCACATTCTCTGCCACAATACAGTGCTTCACTGTGGCTCCCGCCTTAATCACCGTACCGCCCATCACCACAGCGTCTTCGATTACGGCTCCTTTTTCCACCTTCACGCCTGAGAACAGAATGGAATGCTTCACCGTACCCTTAATCCTGCAGCCGTCGGTAATCATTGAATTCTCCACCACACCGCCGGCACTGATTTTATGCCCGGTCATTCCGCTGTTGCGGCTGTAAATCTTCCAGTCCTCGTCGAACAGATTGATTCCGCTGTGCTCGGGATCCAGAATCTCCATATTGGCCTCCCACAGCGAGGCAATGGTTCCCACATCCTTCCAGTATCCGTCAAAATGATAGGCATACATTCTGCGGTTGTCTCTCAGCAGATTCGGAATGATGTTATTACCGAAATCATTGGCAGACTTTGGATCCGCTTCGTCCTCCTCCAGATATTTCTTCAGGATATCCCAGTTGAAAATATAGATACCCATAGAAGCCAGATTGGACTTCGGATTCTTCGGCTTCTCCTGGAACTCTGTAATCCTGTCGTCCTTATCCGCCACCATCAGCCCGAAGCGGGAAGCCTCCTCCCAGGGAACTTCCATGACCGCCACGCTGAATTCTGCATTCTTCTCTTTGTGGAATTTCAGGAAATCGCTGTAATCCTGCTTACAGATCTGATCGCCGGACAGAATAATCACATATTGGGGATCATACCTCTCAATAAAGGAAATGTTCTGATAAATAGCGTTCGCAGTTCCCTTGTACCAGTCCGATCCACTTGCCTTCTGATAAGGCGGCAGAACATGGACCCCGCCGTAAAGCCGATCCAAATCCCACGGCTGGCCGTTTCCGATATACTCATTCAGTACCAGCGGCTGATACTGCGTCAGAATTCCCACCGTGTCTATTCCCGAATTGACACAGTTCGACAGCGGGAAATCAATGATACGATATTTCCCGCCAAACGGGACTGCCGGTTTCGCAAGCTTCTCAGTCAACGCATACAGACGGGAGCCCTGTCCCCCGGCAAGAAGCATTGCTATCATTTCTTTTGCCATAAATTACACACCATACCTTTCTGTAATCTGCGGACTTTATGTGCCTTTTCACAATACGCAGATACAATATTTGCGGCCCGAACAAGTTTGGTTGTTCTTCTTATGTATTATACAACAAACTGGAAACAATTAACAGGCTTTTTGGTAACTTTGTAAAAAACGTTGCATTTTATGCAAAATTTATAGACATTTTGCCAGTTGACATTTTTCAGTGTCAGGCGCCGCATCCGATTTCATATTTTACCACATCCATATTCACGGTTCCGTCCGCGATGAAAGAAATCCCATCCGCTTCCTGTTCTGTATACAAGACTGCGGACAATACCTGTTCTCCGTCATTTACAAAGGCTTCCGCGCTGAACCGGTCCAGAATAATCCGCAGCTTCAGTACCCCGCCCTTCCGGCAGACTTTACTGCGTCTCTGATGAATGATGGCCCTTCTGGAGCCGGAAAACTTTCTGTCTACCTTCAGCACGGATTCTCCCGGCCGGAAGCTGAGAGAAGTGTAGTATTGCCCGTTCTGGGCAAAGCGGACCGCAAACTTTCTGTACAGATCACAGCCATCCTCTGGCCGGATGGTCAGCTCCATATCAATCCGACGCCCTTTGATTCCCTCCAGTCTCACCGTACCTGACACCGTGACATTCTCATAGGAGATCTTGTTCCTCCGCATGGCTTCCAGCTCTCTCACCGGCTTCTGGAACAGCTTTCCATCCTTTATGGACAGTTCCCGGGGCAGACTCATCTGGCCGAACCAGGGCTCGTCATGTACTCTTCTGTGATTGCATGTGTCCCAGTTCTGCATCCATCCGATCATCACCCGGCGTCCGTCCGGGGTGAGCACAGTCTGGGGTGCATAGAAGTCAATACCATAGTCAACAGACTGATTCCCCTCTTCCGTAAATTCCTCCGTCGTTTTCTCATAACTTCCAATCAGGCAGAGGGTTCCGTTCCCGTTATGATATTCAAATCCGGAAGGAAGCATATCCTGAGGACTGGTCAGCAGCACCCACTTTCCGTCCAGCGGAAAAAAATCAGGGCACTCCCACATTTTTCCGAACCGGTTGTGGTTTGCAGCCAGCACTTTTTTATAATGCCAGTCAAACCCATCCGGGCTTTCAAAAAGCAGAATCTGCCCGCTGCCGTCCGCAGAGCGATTCCCTATGGCACAGCGATATGTGCCGTCTTCTTCCTGCCACAGCTTCGGGTCCCGGAAATCAAATCTGCTGTTTCCCCGGGGAATATCCTGCTCATTCAAAACCGGATTCCCGTCATATTTTACGTAATCTGCCCCGTCTCCCACAGCCAGACACTGGGTCTGTACTTCATTGCAGCTGCCGTCAGCCTGACGTTCCTTCACTACACCTGTATACATCAGAAGCTGTCTGCCGTCAGGCAGTGTAAGCGCGCTCCCTGAAAAGCATCCGTCTCTGTCATAGATTTCGTCCGGCGCAAGCGCCGCAGGCAGATATTCCCAGTGCAGCAGATCATCGCTCACCGCATGTCCCCAGTGCATGGGGCCCCAGTGCGAATCATAGGGATGATATTGATAAAACAAATGATATTTTCCCCCGTAACAGCTGAACCCGTTTGGATCGTTCATCCATCCGGTGCGGGGAGACAGGTGAAAGTCAGGTCTCTCTTCCTTTTGAATCTTCTTCCCGAAAGCTTCCTCATATTTACGGGCTTCCCACAATATCTGACTTGTCATGATAAATTCTCTGCTCCTTTTTCCCTTACTCTCTATTAATTTATCATCTTGTCTCTGTTAACGCAACAGTTTATTACTGGCCCTGTTATTCGGCCGTCGTCTTTCCCGAGTATCGGTCATAAGCCTCCTGATATACCTTCAGAAGCTTATCCATACCGCATTTGTCTCTCAGATAGCTGATATAGCTCTCCCATTCTTCATCCGTGGGTCCGCCGTTTTTAATCCACAGACCTTCCTGCTCCGATACGGCGCTTTCAAAATCCGCTCTGTACCAGTCGATATCATCCAGTTCTCTGCCGGTGAACACACAGTCTACAGGATAGACGGAAGTGTCCTCCACAAAAGGCATCCAATATTCATATAAATCAGTCAGACGTTCAATGGCGCGGTCCTCCATTCTGAATGTGGTGAGATAATAATCGCTTAAAATAAGCTTCGGTCCAAATACTTCGCATTCCCCCTTCAGCTCTCCCGAGCTCTTGCCATATTTCTCCCGACTGGCTTCGTCCGAAATGCTCAGCCAGATACCGTCTTCGTCCTGCTCAGTAAAGTAGGTTCCGATTGGACCATACTGCAGCTGCATGACAACTTCCGGGTCATACCACCGATCAAAGAATTTCAGAAGATTCGCAGGACTTTTGCATTTCTTCGTGATATTCAGCTGTCCGCTGTTGATTCCTCCTCCGGTGCGGATGGTTACATTGTGGGTGCCGTCCGGTCCGTCCAAAACGGGCAGGAACACATAATCTTCCGCATAATCCCCCATCAGTTCTTCAATATACCACCATGTGGAAACCCCCACATAACCCTGTGAGCATTTTGCAATCAGCTGTGTGGAGTCCTGGCTGAACATCTCCACATCCATCAGCCCTTCCGCATACCAGTCATGAAAATAGCTGACTGCATCTCTGTATTGATCAGTGACGCACAGGAACTCCACGGTTCCGTCACCGCGCAGCACCAAATCATTGCACACATCATTGGGCCAGTTTGTGAAGCCGAAACCCGCATAAAAAATATTCTGTCCCCAGCACCACTCGTCAAACCCTGTGCTCATGGGAATAGTACTTCCCGGCGCATTTCCGTAGTATCGTGCACTCATATCATTATCTTTGAAGGCTTTCAGAGCCGTATGAAGTTCTTCCAGCGTTGTGGGCACCTCCAGTCCCAGCTCATCCAGCCATGCCTTGTTGATCATTGAGAATTGCGGGACCGAATAAATGCTGTAATCCTCCGGTGCCCCCACACCTGCCGTTCCCATGCGTTCCCCGGCAGGCAGACCGTAAATATATCCGTCATCCATGGTGATAGCACTGCGGATATCCGGGTTCTCCTCCAGAATCTTCGTCAGATTCGGCATATACTCTTCCGTCAGATAAGGCGTCAGGTCAATAAAGGTGCCGTCATCCCCATAACGGGAGATATCATAATTGCTGAATCCCACTCCCATGAAAGCGTCCGGAAGCTCATCTCCTGCAATGCGGATATTTACCTGTTCTCCAAGCGACTCGCTCATGGTAGTCCATTCAATGCTGATCCCTGCATCCGCCTGCAGCTGATTCAATACTGTGTTATCAGTATATCCGGGACTCAGTGCACTCTGCCCCCCCATAATAGCGAATGCGGTCTGGGTGGTATCCGGATTCGCCACCCCCTTCTCATGATGGCCGTAATCTTTGTTCCCGCAAGCCGTCACCGACAGTACTAGCACGACCCCAAGCCCACAGAATACAGCCCTTTTTCCATTGTTCCATTTTATATCATTTTTACACATAATTATATGCGACCTCCTGTTCCGGTTCTGCAGCCTGTTCCGGGCTGCATTGTATCAATTCTCGCCATCGTCTTTCCGGCGCCCTGTAATCCGGGGCTGCTCCATGCAGAAGTTCCACCCGCCAGGCCGTTCGCCCTTTCAGGGCGCACTCATCCCTTCACCGCACCGGCCATAAATCCTTTTTCAAAATACTTCTGAACAAAGGGATACACTGCCAGCATGGGTGCTGCCGCTATGATAATGGAAGAAAATTTGATCATCTCCGTCATTCTGTTCAGCTCGGCAAAACCACCGGATATGGTGCTGGCCTGACTTGCACTGGCCGAGCTCTTAATCAGAATATTGCGCAGCACCAGAGGCAGCGGCGCTCTGTCGGGAGAGGGCAGATAAATCATTGCCGTAAACCAGTCGTTCCAGTAAGCCACCATACTGAATACCACCATAACCGCCATAATGGAACGGCTCAGGGGCACTACTATTTTGATAAAGGTAATCCACTTGGAGGCGCCGTCCATGTCTGCCGCTTCCACCATCTCCCCGGGAATATTATTCTCGAAGAAATTCCTTACGATAATCATATTGCCTACGCTCACACCGCCGGGAAGAAACAGCGCCCAGATATTATTAATCAATCCGGTCTGTTTTACCACCAGATAGGTGGGAACCATCCCGCCGCCAAAGTACATGGTAATAATGAAAAAAATACTGATCGATTCCCCAACCTGCATCCTGCCAGATACCGGAGGCAATATAAATGGTACGGAAAGCGGATGACTCTGTCAGGAAATCAATGGAGGTTCCTGCAAGCAGATTCAGCAGACCCCCGGAAGGGCTTAAAAATATCTTAATCATACCGCAGACCACCATGATGGAAATGAAGAAGACTATCGCATCCGGGTCGAAGACGCCATCCGAAAGCTGAACTATCAGGTCAACAGTTACGCCCAGGGCCTTAAATTGAATAAAACCCGCACGGTTGCTCTCCTGATTCCGAACACCATAAATCCGTTCTACGGCGCTCTGGTTTATCATATCAATATTGCTCTGTTGAAGCGCAGCTACCGAATGTTCCTCTGTTCCACCGACTCCGACTCGGGTCTGGAGCAGGAATATATCAAGATGGCACAGCAGAACAAAGTAGACGGAATCATTGGTCTGACCTACAATCCCGATCTCATTATTGAGAAGGGAACTCCTTTCGTGGCAATCGACCGTTCCATGGGTCCTGAAATTCCATGTGTCGCCAGTGACAATTTCGCCGGAGGACAGCTGGCAGCCGAGAAGCTGGCCGATTTCGGCTGCAAAAATGTGGCTTTCCTGCGTTCAGGTTCCTCTCTCACCAACGAACCTAACAAACGAAAAGCAGGCTTTGAAAACGGCTGTCTCTCCCGTAATCTTTCCTATGAAATGAAAATACTGGAAGACGGGGATTCATATGAAGAATTTGATGAATTTCTCACAGAACATATGAGGAACGGAAAGCTGACCTTTGACGGCATCTTCTGCGTCACAGACGGTCTGGCCTATTATATTCTTAAGATGCTGCAGAAAATGAATCAGAGAATACCCGAAGACGTACAGCTGATTGGATTTGACGGCACAAGGCATATGGGTGTTCAGGACTACATCTGCTCTACCATTGTGCAGCCAGTTGCTGAGATTGCCGAAATGTGTGTGGAGCTTCTCCTTCAGGAAAATATGTCGGTCAAGCCTCCGCTGGTCTGTCTGCCGGTGACCTACGCTTACGGAGGCACTACATCCGAGTATCCGAAAGAGGAGTAAAGCAGGCAGGCGAACTGATTTTGGTCCCATCCTTCCTCCGCGTTAACCCTGCAGCCCTCTGGCCTGCCTGTCCATATCCTCCACCACGATATCATGGATTTCCCCCAGGGATGCGCAGTACTCCAGCACCTTCCACGGCTCGTTGGTGTGGAAATGGATTTTAATCAGTTCATCGTCGCCTACCGCCAGAAGGCAGTCGCCTTTGAAATTCTCCGTAAAATACTCGCTGATCACATCTTCGTCCAGATTCTTTCCTTCAATTAATAATTGTGTGTCATATTTAAATTCCAACATATCTGTCCCTTTTCCTTTCTCTCCTTTTTGTATATAACAGACTCTCGCAATCTCTTGGTCAGCCCGTATGTAAAAATCTTAACATATTTTCTCAGCATCGTCTATAAAATTGTGCAGAGTGCCGCTTTTGTATTTTTCTGATGGAAGAGCTTGATAACTTTATCCCGCTGTGATTACCTTTCCACGGGGAACCGTCCTCATCACCCTGTCATAATCTGCCTCCTGCCAGAATAAGTTGCTGTTTGCTCCCTGTACAGCTGTCATTATAGTACTCCTTTTTCTCCTGTGCAATGAGACTGTTTTTATTTTATTCAAAATCTGAAATTCTCCAAAAGTTTCCAACATATTTTCTTTTTCCAGGGTCATACTAAGACCAAGATAAGTTGCAGCAAACACTTAAACTGAATCTTCAGGATAGGTGCAGGCGGCACTTATCTTGAAGATAGATATAAATGAGACATTAATGGAGGTGAAAACAATGTCCGGAAACAGAAGTAATAAAGTAGAAGTACCTGAAGCAAAGGCAGCAATGGATCGTTTTAAGACCGAGGTTGCATCCGAGCTGGGTGTAAACCTGAAGGAAGGCTACAATGGTGACCTGACTTCCCGCGAAGCCGGTTCTATCGGCGGCGAGATGGTACGTCGTATGATCAAGAAGCAGGAAGAGCAGATGAAATAAGGCTCCCCCGAGCAAAAAGAGGGCCAGGGATAATTCCCTGGCTCTTTTTGTCCGGCTGTATCTCCCGACTATTCACCGAAAACGGCTCTGTAGTCAGCCTGGAACTTTGCAATCCCGGCATCGGTCAGCGGATGCTTTACCATCTGTTCAATGACTGCATAAGGCACTGTAGCAATATCCGCACCGGCCAGAGCACAATCAGTCACATGAACCGGATTACGCACACTTGCCGCAATAATCTGGGTATCCAGATCGGTTACGGCAAAAATATCGGAAATCTCACGAATCAAATCCACGCCTCTCTGACTGATGTCATCCAGACGTCCCAGGAAAGGAGATACAAAAGCGGCGCCTGCCCGAGCTGCCAAAAGAGCCTGATTAGCAGTGAATATCAAAGTCACATTTACCTTGATGCCCTCCGCGGAAAGGGTCTTGCAGGCTTTTAATCCTTCCACCGTCATGGGAATCTTCACTACCATATTAGGGTGAATTGCCGCAATCTCTCTGCCCTCGCGAATCATCCCTTCCGCATCTGTGGTAGTAGCCTTCACTTCTCCGCTGATAGGCCCGTCCACAATAGAAGCAATCTCTGCGATTACTTCCTCAAACACTCTGCCTTCCTTTGCAATCAGGGACGGATTCGTGGTAACGCCACAAATCACGCCCATGTCATTTGCCTTCCTGATATCCTCTACCTTTGCGGTGTCAATAAAAAAGCGCATAATTAAATCTCCTCTCTTTGTCTGTGTAGTATCTGTATTACGGCCATTCTCAGGTCGAAAGAGTCAGAAAGTCTTCCTCCGGTTGGTCCGTAATCATGATTCCATAGATTTATTATAGCTTTTTTATGTATGTTCTTCAACCGAAAACTGCAAATTTGTCTCAATAAAATTATTCCCTTTTCAGAAAAGTGTTGCCGGCTCCCGCCCCACCAGCCGGATAAACAGGTCAGCGTAAACGACACCTTCCATAGTCCCTTATAAGAAGTATCCTTCGCAGCCGTGGGAAGAATTTTTCTTATTTTTCTATTGATAAACCAGTTCTTACTCATGCGGGCTGCCCGTTTCTTTTTCAATTCCACAAAGATCGCAAAAACCGGTAATTTATGTAAGTCTCTACATGTAATACATACGCTTGCTTTTAGCATACAATAGTGCTATAATATTCACAACCCGAATACGAAAGGAGAGATATCTATGGCACTGGCAACATTAACCGCAAGGGTAGACGAAAAAGACAAGGCCTGCTTTGACACCTTCTGCTCCAATGTCGGCCTGAATACTTCTACCGCAATCAATCTGTTTGTGAAAGCAGTTTTACGCGAAAACCGCATCCCGTTTGAAATCGCCCAGACTACCGACCCATTTTTCTCCGAAGCAAACATGGCCTATGTGAAGAAATCCGTTCAAGAGCTGAAAGCCGGAAAAGGCACCACCCATGAACTGATTGAGGTGGACGATGAGTGAAAAAATATGGTCAGACGATGCCTGGGAAGATTACCTCTGCTGGCAGACGCAGGATTAAAAACACTAAAGCGGATCAACCAGCTCATCCGGGATATCGAGCGGAACGGCTGTATGCAGGGGATCGGGAAAACCGTCCCCGCTCCGGTGATCTGCAGGGCGAATACAGCCGCCGCATCAGCGAAAAAGACCGGCTCGTCTACCATATGGAAAATGGGCGGCTCTATATCGCTCATTGCAGAGGCCATTATGGAGATAAATAACCTGGGCCTTACTTCAGAGCCCTGAGTACCGCTGTCACATCACGCATCCCGGAAATCCGTTCCGAAGCCTCCTCCTTTGTGCAGGCATCCAGAATTTTCTCCAGTCTTTTCCTGTTTCTCCTCCTGCCTCCAGCCAAAAAACGTTTCTCCGGTCCCAGCATGGCTCTCAGGGTCTGTCCCAGGCCATACACATCACAGGCCGTGGTCAGCCGCCGCTCTCTCCCCATCTCCGTTTCTCTCCGGAACTGTTCCGGCGCGGCAAATCCCTTTGTACCCGCCCGGGAAGTTATTCTTTCCTTTGCGGAGCATATACATCCCAGATCTATCAGTTTCACCCTGCCTTCCCGGCAGATAATCACATTGGCAGGTTTCATATCTCGAAACAGATAACATTCCGGCTGCTCATGGAGATATAATAGTCCGGCTGCCAGCTCCAGCCCTGTGCATATGGTCTGTTCCACAGAAAAACAGCGTTCCTGTCTCAGCAGCTCCTCCAGACAAATCCCGGCAATGTATTCCCGCAGCAGAAATCCCAGCCCGGCTTCCTGCCAGAAGGCCACATATTCCGGAAACAGAGGATGCCGCAGCATGGACATAATCTCTGCTTCCCTTTTTAAAAGCAGCATTTTTTCGCTGATTTTGCAGGCATACAGATGACTGTCGTTCCTGCCGCAAACACAATATACTGTGGAAAATGCCCCCTGTCCCAGCAATTCCAGGCAGTTGTATCCTCTGCTTTCAAGGATGACTTTTCCCAGGTTTCGTTCTTTTTTCCGCGTCTCTGTTCCGCAATTGCTCATCTTTATGCTCCTTTCTCCGCAATACACAGGGACTGTTTTATTGCTCTTCGCGATTAATCCACAGGGACTTGACTCCTGCAAGGACTGACAGGGTACCTGTCGCCAAAGTCCGGGATTCCTGCAATGCTTTACAGGAGCCTTGCGCCTGAGTCCCGGTTACTGCAGCGGAGCCGATTTAAAGCAAGAGGACATCTCTTTGCCTTAGGAGAAAGATTTTTGTCGGTCCTTGCAGGAATCCAGTCCCCTGCGCAACACAGGCCAGCCGCCCCCAAAGGGGGCCGCCGTATTAACATGATATATGATAACGGAAAAATCTCTGATTTATTTCATGAAGATATTAGACAGATCATTAAAAAAGACAAAAACCATCAGAACCATAAAGAACATCAGACCCACAAAGTGAACCATACCCTCTTTTTCCGGAGGAACCGGTTTGCCGCGGATGACCTCAATCAGCAGAAACACCAGCCTGCCGCCGTCCAGCGCCGGCACGGGAAGCAGATTCAGTATCCCCAGGTTCACCGACAGCATCAGCGTAATATTCAGCATATTCAGAAGAACATTCTGCCAGCCGTAATCCTTCGCGGCGTCATAGGTTTTGCCAACCACATTGACAGCGATTCCCACTGGCCCGGCCACATCTTCCCTGCTAACCCTGCCTCTGAACAGCATTCCCAGACTCTTATAAGTAGCTTTCACAGAATAGCGCATTTCGTACCAGGCATATTTGAACGTTTCGAAGCCCTTTGGCTCCACGAAATCAGCATTCAGCAGACCCAGCAGATAGCTTCCGGACGCCTCGTCATATTGAGGCGTCAGTGTAGTGGTATTACGGACACCGTCTCGTTCGTACACCACTTCCACATCGCCGCCCTGATAGCTGGTCTGCATATACAAAGAGATTTCCTGGTACAGATAGAACTTTTCTCCATTGACGGATATAATTCTGTCTCCATCCTGCAGGCCCGCGGCTTCCGCTCCGCTGCCCGGATCCACCTGGGTAGCTATCGGATCACGGATTGCCGCCATGTTTACAATGATGAAAGCAATAATAAAGGCCAGAATAAAGTTGAAAATCGGACCCGCCACCACCGTGGAAATTCTGCCCCACACCGAGGCATTGAGAAAGGAGCCCTCTGTCGCTTCGCCTTCTTTCGTCAGCAGGCCGTCCTCCCCTTCGAACATGCAGGCACCGCCGATGGGAAATAGCTTCAGGGAATATTTAGTGCCTCCCTTTTTAACAGAACAGATATTGGGCCCCATTCCCACGGAAAATTCCACCACATGGATTCCATTGGCTTTCGCCAGCAGAAAATGTCCGAATTCATGGGCGATTACCACCACCCCGAATATCAGGATAAACCAGATTAACGTCATCATTTATTGTTCAATCCTTCCTGCATCATAATATATTCATAAGTTTCCCGCTCCGCTTCCAGAATGTCCTCCAGGCCGGGAACCTCCGTCACTTTATGATGTTCCATAGCCATCTCAATCAGCTCCGCAATTCCCAGATAAGGTATTCTGTCCTCCAGGAACAGCTGCACTGCCTTCTCGTTGGCGGCATTGTATACAGTGGGCATGCTCCCTCCCGCACGCGCCGCCCGGTAAGCAAGGGCAAGACCGGGAAATGTATCCGTATCCGGAGCTTCAAAGGTAAGCTGTCCCAGTGCAAAAAGGTCAACCCGTCTGCCTTTCATAGGCCTTCTGTCCGGATAAAAAAGGGCATATTGAATGGGAAGCTTCATATCAGGCACCCCCAGCTGGGCAATCATTGCGCCGTCTGCAAACTGCACTGCGGAGTGTACAATGCTCTGTGGATGAACCACTACCTGGATTTGATCCAATTCTACCCCGAACAGCCATTTCGCCTCCATCACTTCCAGTCCCTTATTGACCAGAGTGGATGAATCAATGGTAACCTTCCGGCCCATATTCCAGTTGGGATGTTTCAGCGCATCCTCCGGTCGAATTCCTTCCAGCTGCCGCCTCGTCCTGCCGCGAAAGGGCCCGCCGGAAGCCGTCAGAAGAATTTTTTCGATTCTTATTTCATCATAAACCACATGGCGCCGCTGTTCCCTTCCCGCCAGTTCACCGTTCAAAGATTGAAAAATGGCACTGTGTTCGCTGTCTACCGGCAGAATGGCCGCATTTTTCTTCCTGGCCAGCGGCATAATAATATGGCCTGCCGTCACCAGAGTCTCTTTGTTGGCCAGCGCAATGTCTTTTCCCGCCTCTATGGCCGCGATAGTAGGCCGAATGCCGATCATCCCCACGATGGCTGTCACCAGAATCTGACTTTCGGGAAAAACTGCAATCTCCAGCAATCCTTCCATACCCGACAATACTTTCACATTCAGGTCCGCAACTCTTACCCGCAGATCCGCCGCGGCTTCCTCCGTCCACATACATGCCGCCGACGGCATGAATTCCCTGATCTGTTCTTCCATTCTTTCCACATTGGTTCCCGCCGCCAGCGCGACAACCTGCAGGTCAGGATTGCTCCGCACAATTTCCAGTGTCTGCGTCCCTATAGAACCTGTGGAACCTAAAATTGCTATCTTCTTCATGCATTATCTCCAAAATATGTATCCCTTATTACCGGAAAGCGGTGTTCTTCACGCAAATCGATACGCTGTCTGAGCTGTCGTTTTTCCTGATATAATAACACAGTCTCCCATGTGACTCCTGCCCTGCCCCACTATTGCAGCAACAACACTGTCAGAAAGTAGGTCATGGGTGCGGTTATAATCATGCTGTCAAATCTGTCCATAATTCCCCCATGGCCAGGAATCAGTTTTCCGTAATCTTTTATATCTGCGTTGCGTTTAATTGCCGAGGCCGCCAGGTCGCCCACCATGCTCATAACCGCGCCTACTCCGCAGATAACTGCAATTGCCCCGGCGACTCTCTGGTCCGGAAAGGCTTTCTCCACAAAAAAGCAACCATATAATCCGCCGATAAGTGCCGCGCCTGCCACGCCGCCGATACATCCCTCCAACGACTTCTTCGGACTCAGTACCGGGAAAATCTTCTTTCTGCCCACAAGCTTTCCCACCGCATAGGCACAGGTATCGCACCCCCAGGAGCTGATGAGTACCATCCACACCGTATAAATACCCTGGGGACACATTCTGGTCAGATAGACAAAGGCAAGAAGCACAGGTGCATACATATAAGAAAAAGCAGCTGCCATCACCTGGCCGGCATTAAATTTCGGAAACGCAAACACATAGGCGAACAGAAAAGCCAGAAAAGTTCCCACAATGCACATCATAAGCCATATATGTTCCCCGGAAAAATACAGCAGCAGATAATAACCTGTAATTCCCAGAAAACCTATGAGTTCCAGACAGCTTATCCCGTTCTCCCCAACACCCAGCGCCCTTGTCAGCTCCCGGAATGCTCCCAGGGAAGCGGCCCACAAAAGCAGTGCCAGCGGAATTCCCCCCAGCCCCATAGTGCCTGCCGCAATCGCCAAAAGTACCACACCGCTTGCCAATCTGGTCCAAAACATAGGATTATTCCTCCTTTAAGCCTCCGAGCTTTCTGTCTCTATGATTATATGCTGCCACAGCTTTTACCAATTCTTCCCTGGTAAAATCAGGCCAGGGCACCGGCGTAAAATAGAATTCCGTATAGGCCAGCTGCCAGAGCAGAAAATTAGAAATTCTCTGCTCATTGCAGGTACGGATCAGCAAATCCGGCTCCGGTATCCCCGCTGTGTCCAGCATATTACTTATCATATCTTCTGTAATATCCTCCGAATGAAGTCTTCCCGCTCTCACTTCCTCAGCCATTTTCTTTGCTGCCCGAACGATCTCATCCCGGCCCCCGTAATTAATGGCAATCTGAAAATGAAGGCCGTCGTTATTTCTAGTGGCTTCCTCCAACTGCAGAATTCTGCTTCGGATATCCTCGTCAAGCCGGGATTTATCTCCCAGTACTCTGACACACATTCGGTTCTTCTCCGCTGTCTTCAGACAGGTTTTCATGTAATTGCGCAGGAGCTTCATCAATGCGTCTACTTCATCCTGAGGCCGGGACCAGTTCTCTGTGGAAAATGCATATACGGTCAAATACGGAATTCCCATTTTCCACGCCGTCTCACAGATATTTTCCACCGTCTTGGCCCCCTGTACGTGACCATAATTGCGAGGCATCCCTTTTGCCTTCGCCCACCTGCCGTTACCGTCCAGTATAATGGCCACATGCCGGGGCATTTTCAGTTCTTCATTCATTCTTCTATCCACGCCTTTCATGGTCCGATTTATCCTGCCGTTGAGATACCCAAAACCGCCATTCCTTTCTATCCGGTGACAGCGATTCGGTATCTGTCCGAACTGCTGCATTTTATGCAGCCGTAAACCGTTACCGCCAAACAGGGGAGCGGATAATCCGTTTCTCCACTCCCCCGCAACGCTTTGCTTTTCATACTCTGCCGTATGACATCTGTTCTATACGGTCATAATCTCCTTCGATTTCTTGTCCATCAATGCGTCCACCTCCTTGATAAATTTGTCAGTGGCTTTCTGCAGCTGCTCTTCCAGCTGCTTGATTTCATCCTCGGAAACATCTGCTTTTCCCAGCTTTTTCAGGGCGTCATTGCCGTCCCGACGGATATTCCTGATGGCTACCTTGCTGTCCTCGGCCTTTTTCCTGACTTCCTTCACCAGATCCTTTCTGCGCTCCTCTGTCAGTTCCGGGAAAACCAGGCGGATTACACTGCCGTCATTGGAAGGATGGATGCCCAGCTCAGAAGTCATAATTGCCTTCTCAATGGCCTTGAGCAGAGATTTCTCCCAGGGTGCAATCTGAATAATTCTTGCCTCCGGCACAGTGATATTGCCCACCTGCTGAATCGGCGTAGGAGTTCCGTAATAATCCACCCGGATTTTATCCAGGACATGCGGATTTGCCCTCCCTGCGCGAATGGTATTGTAATCTCCTTCCAGGAAATCGATGGCCTTTCTCATTTTGTCTTCATACTGCTGTAGTCTGGCGTCCATAATACTATCCTCTCCTTTTTCAATTATATCGTAACTTTTGTGCCGTTAAACTCGCCTTTCACTGTATTTACAATGCTGTTCTCCTCATTCAGCCCGAATACCCACATGGGCATCCTGTTGTCTCTTGCCAGAATCGAAGCAGTCATATCCACCACCTGAAGGTTCTTCGCAATCACCTCATCAATGCTCACCTGATGATATTTCTTCGCCTCCGGGTTCCTGCTGGGATCGTCATCGTATACACCGTCTATGGATTTGGCCAGCAGGATAACCTCCGCCTCCACCTCGACGGCGCGCAGCACCACACCTGTATCCGTGGAAAAATATGGATGACCGGTACCCCCCGCAAAAAATACTACCTGTCCCTCCGACAGACAACTCACAGCTCTGTCTTTAGAGAAAAGCTCTGTAAAAGAACCGCATGCAAAAGGTGTCAGAATACTGGTCCGCATCCCCACTGACCGGAAGATTTCCGACACGTAAATACAATTCATCACAGTGGCCAGCATGCCAATCTGGTCCGCCTTGACCCGGTCAATGTTCTCACTGGTTCTTCCCCTCCAGAAATTGCCGCCGCCGATGACAATCCCCACCTGCACACCGTCATCCGTCAGCTCCTTTACCTGCAGGGCAACTTTCCTCACTGTCTCCTCGTCAAAACCGGTCTTCTTCTCGCCGGCCAGGGCCTCTCCGCTCAACTTCAATAATATTCTGCGCGTTGCCACCACATCCTTTCTGTATAAATTGTCTTTCTTATCCTTCGTTTTCCTGCCATTTAATATGCTGCACCGGAGTCGTCTCCGACGTAATCGGCAGAATCACTGTATCCTCCATATCCTGAATGGTCTCGATGATCGTCGGCAGCGCCTCCAGCGTCGTACTCTTGCTGGCGGAATCATGCATCAGAATAACGGATGTACTGTATTTACTGACATTCTTCGTACAGTTTTCAATCAGGGTCTCCGCCGGAAACAGATAACTGCCTCCGTCACCGGAGGAAATGTTCCAGTCAAAAAATCGTACTCCCTGCCCGTCCAGATATCGGGCAAATTCTTTCATGTCAATCTCGCTGATGGTGTTGGAACTTCCCCCAGGAAACCGATACACCAGGCTTTTCACGCCTGTGACTTCCTCAAGGTAATCCTGCATCTTCGTAAAGTCCTCTGCAAAGCTGTCCACCGAAGCATATAATTCCGAATATTTGTGACTGTAAGAATGCATTCCCAGAGTATGGCCTGCCTCCACAATCTTCTTCAGCATCTCTTCTTCCTGCTCCGCCTGATTGCCCACCACGAAAAATGTCGCCTTGACACCATATCTGTCCAGAATTTCAAGCACTTCCTCCGTGTTGTCACTGGGACCATCGTCAAAAGTCAGATACACTTTATGGGCGGCGGTAATGCCGGGAGTACTGGCTTCCACACTTTTCTCTCCGGCCTGTCCGTCTTTCTTCCCGGCCGCATCCTTTCCTCCGCCGCTCAGCTTTTCTTCCAGCGCCGCACTCAACTCCTCCGTCATTGTTCTCAGCAGCTCCAGCTCTTCCTGCTGTTGTGCGGCTACTCCCGTAAGTCTTGCAATCTGAGAAGCCATGTTCCCGATTGTTCCGTTCAGGTCCTGTATTCTGACCAGCAGAACCCCGCATAATGTCATCAATACGACAACGGATGCAATCAGCATCCGGATATTATACCTTCTCAGTCGGCGCTGCGCCTTCCCTCCCCTGGAAATTTTATCTTTTGATATGTCATGTTCCGGCGCGCCGCTCAAAAGCACCGTGTCTTCCGGTGTAGTCTCCTCTGACTTTTTCTTTCCTGACATATTCTCTCCTAATATTCATTTTAAAAATCTTCATTCCTCTGCGGCGTATCTTCCTGTCCGCTTCCACACCACAATTTGGCTGAAAGCGGAAACGCCATGTTTCCGCAGCTGTTTTTAATACGCAGTCTTAGTATAGCATATTCCTCTTTTTGGGGAAAGACCCAAATGAAAAAATCATAAAACTATGCGAATGTCAAGTAACAGTTCAGACTGTCACCGACAAATAACAGTTCACTGACCGATTGCTCTGGCAGTTATGGTTGCAGCGGCTCCACTCTCCCTGACAACCTCCAGAAGCTGCCCTCTCAGAGGAACCTGCAGCCGGAAATCGGCAATCTGCTTCGGCAGCCGGGGACAAAAGCGATACCCTGAAAGTGCATTCGGGTCCGGATGAATCCCGGCCAGTTCCTCTATCATCAGCGGAATCGCCCCGCTGCCCCAGGGATGGCACAGACTGGTATTCCATTTCTGGTCCTTTCCCCAGGCTTCGAAACAGGTGGTTGCCCCTTCCCTGAGCATGTTTCGCCAGCCTCCGTCATCCTCTCTTGTCAACAGTCGATACAACGTTTCATAACGCCCCATCCGCGCCAACCCCCGCAAGGCAAAATACATGGGAAAGATACCGCAGCGTCTCCCCGGTGTCAGCAGCAATGCTTCATAGGCGCCCTGGGCCTCCTCCGGCAGCAGTCCAAAGCAGGCCGCATAAAGGTTGGCATGCAGCGAACAGTGGCCGCTTACCTCACTGTCGGCAAATAGCTTCTGCTCCGGCCGGTAAAATGCTTTCCGGAATGCTTCCTTCACTCCATCCGAAGACTTCTCAGCAGACAAGCCCAGAATACTTTCGGCCTTTTCCCGCATAATAAGCGCTCCGTACCACAGAGCATTTATCACATTGTGGCAGCCCTTTCCCACCACCGGCCGGGTCAGGGCAAAGTCATAGTTATCCCGCAGATTTTCCGGCCAGTCCACCAGATTCCAGGCATGAGCCACATTTTCCAGAAGGCCGTCCGCTCTCCGGTACTGCCCGTAAAAGTCCGTCACCCCGGCAAGTACCGGATAGCATTCCCGGAGGAAGTCCTTATCTCCTGTGAAATCATAATCCGTCAGCACCAATGCGCCGAAAAGCAGCGAAAAATCAGCAATTTCCTGCATAAAGGAGCCTGGCGCCACCGCCAGAAGCCCCGGAGTCACCCTGGCGGATTCTTCAAAATCCCGAATACATTTGCGCAGCATATCGGTTTTCCCTGTGAGCCAGACCTGGGACCGGGCCGTGATAATGGCATCTCCCAGATACTGCCCCTTTTCCCGGCTGGGACAGTCGAGAAACGCCTCCTGAGTACCGCAGCGCACCGTATTCTTACACATTTCGAAAATGCGCCCAAGCTCATCAGTCTCACAGTCCAGACCGCACAGGCGCTCCTCCATGGGGTAATGCCGCTCCATCACATGGCAGTCAGTCAGAATATCCTCCGGACACTCCTCACTTTCTCCCAGGACCTCCACATAGCGAAATGCCTTGTATTCCCAGGGATGCAGCACATTGCTTCCCTCTCTCAGCGTCCATTGCTCCTCATAGCGGCAGTTGCAGCGCATCTCGAAGCGGACTCGGCCCGCCGCATCCAGCTCCTCTCCGTAACGGAGTATCAGGCGCTGCCCATCCCGGCCTCTGGCCACAGCATGAAAGCAGCCTGTCCTTTCTCTGCCGAAATCATACAGTATGCCTCCCGGTACCGGCCGACAGCTTACCGGTTCCGCCCGGTGCCTCTCCAGAGGCTGCGTCTCCTGACGTACCAGATGATAATCCGCCCATTTAGCCTCTGTCAGGCACTCCCAGTCACTGTCGTCATACCCTGGCTCCTTCCATTCCTCCTCCCACAGACGAGAGTCAAAATTTTCCAGAAACTGGGTGTCATATCCTACAGTTTCTCCGCTGTAGGCGTTGCTTATTCGATACCGCCAGCTTTCATCGCAGACGGCAGCCACCTGTTTCCCCTGACAGAACACAGCCCAAAGGCCAAAGCGCCCGTCTCCGCTGGTACAGGATCGGGTAATCTTCCCCTGATAATACAGATGCAATGCCAGCGTCACAGTCCGCCCCCCGGCAATCTCATATTCCTGATAGGGGTATCTGCTTAGATAAGCCAGGCCAAATCCCTGTCCCAGCCACGCTCCGTCCAGCCAGGCCTGATAGCTGTCATCCGCCGTAAGCCGCAGAATGCAGGGCCCGTCAGGAAGTTTCACGCGGCCTCTCACCAGCACATGCAGATTACAGGGAGCGCCTGTATCCGGCAGCGGCTCCGTGTCCTGTTCCCTGTGATATATATTGATCTGCCGGACCGCCTGCCACTGAGGGATTGTCATCCAGGGCACCTTTTTCCAGTCTGTTCCCCCATTTCCTTCTGAATCTGATGTTTCTACTACTTTGTCTGACATACTGCTTTTATCCATCTCTTTATCCTTTATCCCCATGCTTTGTTTTGATTCCCCTTGTGCAATTTTCCTCCGGCAGAATTCCCCTGGCCAGAAGTCCTATGAACTACCGGAAAAGGCCGTCGCCGCCCCATACCACTATTATTACTTTACCATGATTACAGTTCCGTCATGGCATGGATGGCCATTCGGCCGCTTTCCGCCATAAATATGTGTATATTTTACCATAAGCCGCCATAATATTCCATGACTTTTTGCTTCCTGTGCTTACACCCTTGCGCAGCTCTGCCCCTTATGTTAAACTCAACATAAAGAAACGGGGTTACGGAACTCAAATCAGCCGGTACACTTCCATTCCCGGAACAATTTTCGGACGCATTCCTTTGTGGACGCAAATTGTTCCAGATAAATGGGAATGGATGGGTACCGGCGGAACTCAAATCAGCCGGTACACTTCCATTCCCGGAACAATTTTCGGACGCTTCCTTTGTGGACGTAAATTGTTCCAGATAAATGGGAATGGATGGGTACCGGCGGAACTCAAATCAGGAGGAACAAAATCATGGAACCAATCTCACGCAGGGACGTCCCGGTTGAACTCACCTGGGATCTGTCCTCCATCTATGCCACTGAAGAAGAAATGTTCGCGGACATGGAAAAGCTGAAAAATCTCAGCGACCGGATAGTCCGGGATTACAAGGGAAAGCTGAACACACCCCGGACCATCAATGCCTGCCTGGATGACCTCAGAGAAGTGTATCGTCTGAATATCCTCACCGGCAGTTATTGTAATCTGGCTGTGTCTGTAGACTATTACGACAGCTACAACCAGGAACGCGACGAAAAGCATTCCCGTCAGTCTGCGGAAATCTTCAGCAGTTTAAGCTTCATCGACAGTGAAATCATTGAGCAGGAAGAATCGGTACTGCAGGAGGCCATTGCCCTGGCCACGGACAACAAGCTTTATCTGCAGGACATTCTCCGAAACAAACCTCATCAGCTCCACCCGGAGACCGAGCGGGCCCTGGCAGCCTTGTCCCAGTCTCTGCATGCACCCTATCAGATCTATAATATGGCAAAGCTGGCGGATATGAAGTTTGATTCCTTTATCGTTGGAGAAAAGGAATATCCGCTGGGCTACTCTCTGTTCGAAGACGATTACGAATATGAAAAAGACACAGACGTCCGCCGAACCGCTTTTGCCGCCTTTTCCAGAAAGATCAGCCAATATGAAAACGTGACCGCTGCCGCCTACAACACCCAGGTGCAGACGGAGAAAACCATGGCAGCTCTGCGGGGCTTTGATTCCGTGTTCGACAGCCTGCTCTTCGGCCAGAAGGTGACCCGGGAAATGTACGACCGTCAGATCGACCTGATCACGGAAAAGCTCTCTCCTCATATGCGAAGATACGCCCGTCTGCTGAAGCGCATTCACGGACTGGACAAAATGACCTTCGCCGACCTGAAAATTGCAGTGGACCCGGAATACGACCCGAAAGTTACCATTGAAGAATCCAGAAATTACATCGAAAAGGGACTCTCCATTCTGGGAGAAGAATATGTGGAGATGGTCAGAATCGCTTACCGTGACCGCTGGGTTGATTTTGCCCAGAATGCCGGCAAATCCACCGGCGGCTTCTGCGCCAGCCCTTACGGGACAAATTCCTTCATTCTGCTGACCTGGAACAACCGCATGGCGGATGTGTTTACACTGGCACACGAGCTGGGGCACGCAGGACATTTCAAGGCCTGCAACAAAGCCCAGTCTCTCTTCGACACCAATGTGTCCACTTATTTCGTGGAAGCGCCCTCTACCATCAATGAGCTGCTGATGGCCCATTACCTGCTGAAGACCAATCCCGATCCCCGCTTCCGCCGCTGGGTGCTTTCCTGCATGATCGGAAATACTTATTATCACAATTTCGTCACTCATCTGATGGAGGCTGCCTATCAGCGGGAGGTTTACAGGATTGTGGATGCCGGCGGCAGCGTGAACGCCGAGACTCTGAATCGTCTGATGAAAGAAACGCTGCAGAAATTCTGGGGCGAGGATGTGGAAATCTCCGACGATGCCGCCCATACCTGGATGCGTCAGCCCCACTACTACATGGGTCTGTATTCCTACACTTACAGCGCCGGCCTGACTGTGGCCACGGAAGTGTGCAGACGCATTGAGACAGAAGGCCGGCCCGCCGTGGACGACTGGAAGAAGGTCCTTGCCGCAGGCGGTACCCTGGATCCCATAGGACTGGCCGCCCTGGCCGGAATCGACATTTCCACTGATCAGCCGCTGCTGAATACCATTGCAACTATCGGTGAAATGATTGAGGAAATCGAAAAGCTGACGGATGAGCTGGAAAGGTAAGGCCTCCCTGCCCCCACCCTTCCGTCCAATTATCCTCTGAACGAAAAACTCCCACAGGAATCCATGTTTACCGACATTGTATTCCTGTGGGACATTTTTACAGAGCGGTCATTCAGCCAATCAACACCGTCTCCCCTTCAAATGCAAAGCCATAGCAGCGGATACGTTCCGCGGGAATCCCCCGCTCCACAAGCTGCGCCGCATACTGCTTTTCCTCAATTTGCCCCAGGGCAGCCTGCACTGTATCCTCCAGGCTGTTTTCCCTTCTCTGATTCCGCACCTTAAACTCTATAATAATCGCGTTATTATTGCGATTATTTATGTTCACATCTCTATAGTGATTATTTGTTGTCATATTTCCGTCATGCTTCCCGGGTTCCAGCGCCACATCATACCGGCCAAAGCCGCTTTCCCTGTTGGAAGTGATAAGATAGCTACTCTGCAATTCCACCAGAAGTCCCAGCACAAAGCCATGGTAAAAGCGCTCCGGCTCCACCCCGGAAGGGACATTTCCAGTATCAAAGTAGCTGAATACCCTAAATTCCACCCGATTCATGTATTCATTCATGGCATCCAGATCATCCTGCAGTAATGCTCTGATAAAATCATTATAATCCGCCTCGGCCTCTGTGAACCATTCCCGGACCATGTTCTGGAACATCAGCCTGACCTCCAGATTAGTAAGTGTCAGCTCATATTTTGGCTGCACCCCTTCCGGAATGTCCAGATAGCTCTCATAGAAAAGCACCTTCAGATACCCGCTGGCCAGCAGTAGGCTCCAGATTGCCCCTTCATTCCCCTTTAACTGGTTATACACTATCTGCTCGTCGATGGGCGACTGAATGGTTCCTCCCTGCATCAGGATCTCGAATTTCTCCTTCACTGCCCGGCTTCCCTCCCGAATCAGCTTTCCCGCCAGACTGTTGGAGCTGGTGTTCGCCCAGTAAGTTGTAAATTTCCCTGTATCCAGAAAATTGATAATGGACCAGGGATTGTAGATATCCTTATACTCTCCGAAGATAAAACCGTCATACCAGTGCTTCACCAGTTCCTTCTTGTCCGAAAGTCCGCATTCCTCCAGCGCAGTAAAGACCTCCTCCTCTGTAAAGCCAAAAGACGTGGCATATTCATCTGAGGTGGTAGTCACTACCTTCAGATTATTCAAATCAGAAAAGATGGATTCTTTACTCATTCTGGTAATGCCCGTCATGATACCCCGCACCAGCCATGGGTTGGTCTTGAAAGAGGAATTAAACAGGCTTCTGGTGAAGGCCACCAGCTCCTCCCAGTATCCCCCAACATAAGCCTCCTGCATCGGCGTGTCGTATTCATCCAGAAGAATGATCACCTTTTTTCCGTAATAGCGATACAGATAATCGGACAGCTGGTACAATGCCAGTGTCGCATCGCTGTCGCTCACTTCTACTGACAGCATTCTGTCAAAAAATGCTCTGTCCGTATCTGTCAGCACATCGCTTTCCCTGAGAAAACTATGCCTGACATATAAATTATTCAGCATCCGACATATTTTTCTCTCGTTATCCTATAATCCTTTTCCTTTATATTGACAAAGGACAGACTGATCACCGGATACGTCCCCTGAATCTCTCTGTATCTCTCATCCGCCCACACAGAAAGTCCCTGAAACACTTCTCCCTTTCCTGCATAATCCACGGAAAAAACTGCTCCAGCATGCTTCATGTTCAAAGTCTTGCCGAAACGGCGGGGACGGGTAATCAGTGTCACACTGTCCCCGCATTCCCACCATTCCTTAATGAAGGCAGTCTTATCAATATAGAAATAATTCTTCCGTATCAGCTCGCCGAAATCCTGTAGTCCGATTGCCACCGTTCTTCCCATAAGCACCTCCTGCCGCATGCTCTCTGTCATCGTCTGCCATGACTCCTCTGAACTGCTCTATGACTTTCAGTATAACAGATAAACAAACAGTTTGCAACATCACAAAAAATAAAATGGTTTTTCGTTCACAATACAAGTTCGGCTTTTTTGCTGCATTTACATAAATCACTACATTTTATGGTTCGGGAACCGCCAGCCAGTAAAAGTATTTTGGTCAAGAAATCCACTCCAGCCGTTTCCTCTGCTGGCTGCTGATTTGATTGAAATGCCCGCACTCCCATATTCGTCCCTGTTCCATTATCAGTATTTCATCATATTGCTTTAATAAATCCAGATTCATTTTGTGGGTAATTGTAATCAGGGTCAGACCTTCTTTTTTTAATAATAATGAGTCAACCTGCCCGGCCGTCCGGCTGTCCAGGCTGGAAGTGCCTTCATCCATCATAAGTACTTCTGCCTGCCGAATAAATGCACGCGCAATGGCGATACGCTGCCGTTCCCCTCCCGACAGATTTTTCCCGTCTTCTTCCACCAGAGAATCCAGGCCTCCTCCCATCCGGTCTACAACCGTTGTAAGCCCCGCCTCCTCAATTGCTTTCCACACTGCCGTATCCGGGTAGTCCCCATACATTGTGATATTATTCCGCAGCGTATCCTCAAACAGAATCACCTTCTGATGAATCATGCTCATCTGCTGGTACAGGCTTTTCCTGTCTGCCACCTTCTGATTGCAGTCGCCATAACGGATCTCTCCTTGATAAAAATCATAATATCCCATCAGCAGACGTATCAATGTAGACTTGCCGGAGCCGCTGTTTCCAATAACTGCATATTTCTTCCCTTTTTCGAACCGAAAGCTTATATTGTGCAAAACTTCTTTTCCTTCTTCATATCCGAATGACAGGCCTTCCACCACAATAGGTACAGCGGACACAACAGGCTTTAAATCCATTTCAGAAGCATCTGACAGTTCATGCTCCGTCTTCCCGTCCAATATAGCCATAACACGGGCAATGACAGGCTTCACGGTCTTATATTCCAGATACAACTCTCCTATTGACTGCATCGGCATACTCACATAATTAGAAATCTGCATCACTCCCAAAAGGATACCCATGCTGATTTCTCCCTGCATAATCAGGTACACTGAAAATACCATTCGCAATACACTGGCAAGGTAAGCCAGAGCTCTGCTGACTGCCATGGAACGGCCTTGTTCTTTGCGCATCCTGAAAGCGTTGCCTTCCACGCATTCCGCTATTCTGAAATAATCTGCTCCCACCTTATCCTCGATTCCAAAGCTTTTTACCACCTCAAAGCCGGAGAAAATATCCTTGATCTTCACATTCATACTGTCCAGAGAAGCCATGTATTTCTCCTGTTCTCTGGACGCCCTGTCTCCAAACAGCTTCGGAGGAATCAGCTGCAGTACATTTAAGATCACTACCATTACAGCCAGTACCGGATGAAAAAGGAGCATAGTTATAATAGCTGTTACTGCCAGTATCATCTGTGCCCAGATATCTGGTAAAATCCGGAACACTTTCCGGTCAATCAACGGAAGATCGTTATTCAGCAGAGAGATATATCCCGCACTGTTTTTCGCCCCGAAAGCATGTATATCATAATGAATAATCCTGTCAAATATCTGATTCTTCAATCCGTAGTTAGCCGCCTGCAGAAACCGGGCACGTCCGATCAGACGGCCGTACTCCGCCGCCAGATCAAATGCCAGGAACCCTATTCCAAACAAGGCGAAACTCCCCAGCCCTTTCATTCCCTCTCCCCCCAGAGCAGTGTCGGACATATCCTTCATGAAATACGACCAGTATACCATAGCCAGCGCATAAGCCAGTTCAAAAAACATCCATAATATCAGTTTCTTATTATACTGTCTGAAAAAATGCTTCATGCTATTTCCCCTTCATCTCACTCTCAACCCGCAGGAATGACAGAATGTTATCATATAGTTCCTTTCGCTCTTCTTTTGTACGGTTCATCAGATGAAGAATAACCATACGGTATCGATTCCTTAAAACTTCGCATCCTTCCACAAATCTGTCCTTAGAATCCCCCCCTGTTTCTGTCTGGTAAAGCTGATAAATACACCTGTCGCAGAAATTCCTGATCCAGCACTTCCTGCAACTCTCATTCTCACTTTTGGTATATCGGCGAAGCTGTATTTCTGCTGTACCCTTTCCTTCCTTCAAGTATTCCGGCTCAAAGATATTTCCCAACTGGAAGGAAGCATTTCCGACGAAAAAATGACACGGGTAAATATCCCCTGTCGAATCTATCGTAAAAGAACGAAAACCCACTTCACAGAGCGCATCCTCCCGTTCCGTCTTACTCAGAATTTTCCCGCATCGAATCACGAAGCTCATTAAATCTGTCAACTCGTCGCAGTATTCCTGCCGCTGAAATAATCTGTCAATCTCTGCACGTTCTTTCAGCAGAATCTGTTCTTTTGTCTCCCTCTCCGGTTCCAGTCTGCTGCCCTTACAATCACAGACATATATATTCCTTATTCCCGTTTCTTCCCTCAATATGGAGGCGGTCTGTTCTCTGGATATTCCGGCTGCCTCATGGACACTGGTATACGTCGCTTCAAGCATTACCGGCGGAGCAGAAAGTTCTTTCAGCTGTTCTATGTTCTTTAATACCTGACCATGCGTTTTTTCCCCATACTTTCCTCTTCTGAGAGAATCATGAATTTCTTCCGGACCATCCATGCTCACAGTCAGATGAATATGATATCGCCTGATTGTCTGCATGCACATTTCGGAAAGCAGGAATCCATTGGAAATCATACTGTACTCCGGAGACTTTTCAAGTACTCCTGTTTTCACCTGTTCCTCACACGCTTCACAGATTGCTTCAATCGTCTCCGGATAGGCAGAAGGTTCACCACCGAAGAAAAGTACCATACCAATCCTGCGGATTCCCTGTTCTGCCAGCGTACGAATAATTTTTCTCCCCTGATCAGGGGAAAGAATTTCCGTCTTCCTGCCATAGCTGCCACCGGCTGCATAGCAATATTTACAATTCAGATTGCAGCCGTTCTGTATCAGAATTTCCAGCTTTTCTATCATATGAGTCTCAGCACTGTGCCGAATGGGTTTTAAAAAAATATCCCCATTATTCCCAAAAATATCTTTTATTCTTTCCTCTGCAATTCTCTCCCTGTGAGAGTCTGCCTTCCCGACAGAGCACTCCTCCTGAAGCTCTTTTAAATACTGTGCTGTCTCCCTGGATACTCTGACCATATCGTTTGTCCGGGTCTGATAAAGCAGTCCCTTTGCAAGCTTATCATCAGATAATATTTCCACATCCTGAACCCATTGATTATCCGCCAGAAAGCTTACAGCTTCTTCGCTGTCTCCCTGATAGATTCGTCCCTTAATATCATATCCTGAAGCCACCAGAAAGGTAAAGCTGCCTTCATATCCCAGTTCAGAAGACAGGCGAATCAGATCCTGCTCAAATTTTCTGTCCACCACAGAAAACTGCAAGTCTGTCTGGCGGGGATGCGTATGCAGAAATACAAGCTCTCTTCCGGACTTTATCATAGCCCTGACAGTTCCCAATAAAAAAGCCGGCACAAGCTCTATTTTATCCTGCGAGACCACTTTTACATAAGGTTCCGCATCAATAAGCTCATCCAGCGAAAGAATGGCATCCTGAATCCTTCCTCCAAACAACACCGCACTTTCGTTTACCGATTGTCTGGCTTTATGTTGAATCCTTGTAAGAAACCCTTTATTATCATCAATTATCATCTGATGCCCCCTGGCAATTCCATGCCAACAATTGTTTACTCTGTTCACTCAGTTCATCATAGAGACCATGCTCCAGAATCCGTCCCTGCTCCAGAACCAGAATTTCATCATAACGCTGCAGCAGCTCTTTCTCTGTCTTATGGGTAACACTGAGCAAAGTCAATCCCTCTTTATCCAGAAGCAGAGAATCGATCAGACCGGCGGTCTGATAGTCCAGACTGGCGGTGCCCTCATCCATAAGCAACACCTGCGCCTTACGGATAAAAGCTCTGGCTATGGCAAATCGCTGCTGCTCTCCTCCGGACAGATTCCTACCCTCCTCCTGAATCCTGGAATCCAGTCCGTCTCCCATACGTCGGATCACCTCCATAAGCCCCGCTTCCTCCGCTGCTTTCCAGACCTCTTCATCGGAATATCTGCCATACATCGTAATATTATTCCGAATGGTATCATCAAACAGAAAAACTCTCTGATGGACCATACTTATCCGCCTGTACAGACTCTGTCCGGATATCTCTGTCTGCCTTTTGCCCCCGCAGTAAACTTCTCCTTCATACTGCGCATAATATCCCATTAACAGTCGCAGCAGCGTAGACTTGCCGGAACCGCTGCTGCCGACGATGGCATATTTCTTCCCGGAATCAAATCGAAAATCCAGCTCATGGAGAATCCTCCTGCCATCTTCATAAGCAAAGGACAGCTTATGGAGACAGAGCGGTGTAACTCTATCGACTTCTATCCCTAATGTCTTGCCCTGTGCTTCCTCTGTGCCGTCCAATACGGCGGAAATCCTGGCAAGCACCGGTTTAATTGTCAGATACTCCAGATATAATTCTGAAATCTCTCTTACCGGATTGTTGACATAATTACTTATCTGCATGGTCCCAAGCAGGATACCCATAGTGATTTCACCATTCATGACCAGATATACGGAAAATACCGTCTGCAGTACAAATGCCATATAGAGTGACGCCGAACTGAGTGCAAGGGATTTTGCCTGTTGTTTGCGCATGACAAACCCATTTTTCTCCACTTCATCTACAATTTTCCGGTATCTCTCCTTTATCTTTTCCTCTATTCCGAAGCTTTTCACCGCCTCGAACCCGGTAAAGATATCCTTTACCTCTGCATTCCACACGTCCAGAGAATCCATGTATTCTTTCTGCTTTGCTGATGCACTCTTACCAAATCTCCTCGGCAAAAGGATCTGTGGAATGCACAAAAGCACCTGCAGCGCCGCCAGAAGGGGATGATAAAGGCACATTACAATAAATGCCACCAGAAATGTATTTATATTGCTGTAAATCAGCGGAATTACCTGAAAATAGCTTTCATCTATCAGACGCAGATCATTATTTAACAGCGAAATATAGCTTCCATTATTCTTCTCCTGAAACAGATTGATATCACAATGAATAATTCTTTCGAATATCTTCCGTTTCAGAGAAAGATTACATTCCTTCAGAAATTTTGCTCTGCAGTAATGTCCCAGATATTCCACTGCCAGACAGACAACAACAAGCACCAGTCCCAGCAACAATAGTCCTTGTATCCCTTCCAGTCCATCCTCTCCATAAGCAGTGTCCGCCACCTGCTTCATGAACAGGGACATTCCTGTCACCATCACCGCTCCCATGAATTCTGCAATAAGCCAGACTGCCAGCAGTCGAAGGTGACCTTTCAAATATTGATTCATTCCGAATACCTCGATTTCTCTCAGAGAAAAGGAATGTCACACTAAGGATCCTACTGTATAACGATCGCTTAATGCAACACTCCCTTTAAAGCTCATCAACCCATGGTTTCTGGATTAACAGGGCTCGTGCTTTGTGCCGCAGGAACCGTTTCCATTAACAATTCCACAAGCACCAAGAACAAATTCCGCATCCGCCAACAGATTTTCATCCTCTTTCGAAATGTTCTCCATTTCCATTCCGATCATTTCAGCTAAGCTCATTCTCTTTTCCTCCTTCGCTTTTTATGTTTCAGAATTCAGCTGTCTTCCGATGGCATTACCATATCACAGCTTCGTCGTCACCGCAAGGGACAGAGTTGTCAAAAAACCTGCCCTGCTTTTTTGACAACTCTGTCCCTTGCAAAAATCCTCATTGCTTCTTATACTTTTTACCAGAAGCTTTTCAGCAAATCTAATACCAAAGCAAAGGAGAATTCTTATGAAAAAGAAAACAATCTTCCAAAAAACAGCTGCCGCACTTGTCATCACCCTGTCTCTTCTGCCAGTATTAAGCGGAACTCTGCCGCCTGCATGTGATGGGCCGGATACCACTGGTAGAGGAGAGAACGTGGAAGGGGAGCCGGAACCGGGGATACAGCCTTTAAATGACAACGATCCGGCGGAGCATAAAAAGGCATAATATCATTCCTTTCGGAATTGCAGTTTTCTCCTGTAGAATTCCACATCATGCTCCTCCATCCCGAATTCGCTGAATATAATGCAATGTATTAAATCTTTCTCTGAATTTCTTTGCTGTCTAATCGGAATGCCTTCCTCCTGCTGCTGTTCACTATTCCACGTTATATTATAGATTTCTCTGTGAACTCCAAAGGTACGGCGCTGGTAAAGGCATTCCCTTATAATAGTCCGGCTGATTGCATCTGAACGGTCATATTCCCCCATATTTCCCAGCTCGCTTGCCACACCTCCCATTACGATCTCATACATATTAATAAAGCAAAAAATCAGTTTCTCCCTTTCGCAGACACTGTACTGTTCCTCCAATGCAGCAATCTGCCTCTTCTTTTCCCCTCCCATTCCTTTCTTCCGACACGTCATGCTCAGAATACAGCTGAGCTCCTCATTGGTCAGATACCTCTCTCCCGGTTTCATAGCTGCTTCCCATGGCACTGTACATTCCAACGCTTCCCTGACCTTTTCAACACACTGTTCCTCTGTAATGGATCCCTTGTGAATCTCATTTACAGCTTGACAGCGCAGCCAGGCCTGTCTGTTGGAAGGAATCTCCAGAGATATTCTTTCCCTCAGCTGCCCCAGCAAAAAATCTGCCTCCTCACTTTCCCAATTATCGACCTGGTTCCACGCCTTGCGCATTAATTCCACCGCCTCCGGGTCAGAGGTAACCAGCTCGGTTCTGCAGGATTCCGTCGACAGGCGCAGCCGTCCCAGCAGCTCCCGCAATATTCCCTTCTGAATTTTCTTTCCCCCGTCTTCCAGGCGCCTTAAGGTTTTCTCCGAGCAGAGAATGCCGTCGTCACAGAGCTGCTTTCTGGTAATCCCCAGCATCTCCCTCCGGATTCGGACCACATCATTGATACAGTAGACCTCCTTCTCCACATACAGCCAGCAGAAATCTCTCGCCTCAACAGGGACTCCAAACTCCCCGTGCACCGCTTCCAGAGCCTCGGCCTGCTCTCTCCACCTCTGTATCTTCTTTTCCGCTTCCTCTGCTTTTCCGGGCGCTCCCGCAGCCCGCTGCCCTGCGGCAATCTCCCGGGCCAGCTCCTCTGACATCCCCAGAATCTCCCACAGATAATACAGCCGCCCGGCCTCCCGCAGTCTGTCCATGGCCTCCTCACACAGCACCAGACCGTCCGCCTTCTCCCCCAGCCTCCAGTTTCTCAGGGCCAGTCCGTCCCGGCACAGATAATATACCACTTTGGGGTATATTTTTGCCCGGCTGACCGCATCGAACCTGGAGTCCCCAATCTGATACAGAATCTCCCTGTAATATTCCTCCCAGTTCTGCGGCCTCTCATGATAAATCCACTCCAGCAGCAGATTCAGCTCCTGCACGGAGCAGACTCTCCCACGGATCCCCTCGGAGGGAGAATTTACCGTCAGCTCCAGGGCCTCTCTGAATAAGTCCCCCGCCTTTTCCTGTTGTCTTTTTTCCTGCTGCCAGATTCCGTCCGGTACTTCTGTCACATCCCCGCTTTGCAGAAGCTGAGCTTCCATGCTCAGGCAAAACTGCCGTTCCAGCCGTCTGTCCACATCCTTTTCCGCTTTTACCTCATACTGCTCCCGATATTCCTCAAGAAGCCGGTATGCTTTCTCCCTGCTCCCCCGGGCTGTCAGGTACAGCAGCTGCTGCCGCTTTTTCCATGGTATGTAATCCTCCTGGAAGAGAAGGCATTCATAGACGTCCGGCGATATGCCCAGGCGCTGCAGAAGCCTGTCCTGCAGTGCCTTCCCCGCGGCTCGCGTACCCACCTCAATCCGCGCCAGCTCACTGGCGGAGCACAGTCCTTCCGACAGCTGTTCCAGAGTAATCGCATACTTTATCCGATGCTCTTTCAGGAAATATCCAAATCTTTCATCCTCTCTGTATTCTTTCAATCGGGGCTCCTTTTTCTGATTATCGTCCTGCAATCCTATTCTTTCGGCAATATTCTATCGCTCTACAGGGATCTTGCCTTGGTTCATAGATATTGCTATTTTGTCGGACTGAATATAGACAGCTTATTGAAGTGCGTCCATCCTATAATTCTTCTGTCTTAAAGGTATTATATCCCTCATAATAATAACTTACATCAATGCCTTTCATATATACCTCCCTATCATCTATCTGATCTGTTAATGCTTCCTTCAGTAAAACCTTAATTTCCA
>CAJUQT010000034.1 GCA_910588225.1 uncultured Acetatifactor sp. | reverse complement strand
TTCGGCTAAGTGTGGCGAAAATTCATCGTCACGTTTTCGAGAATCCGGGGTTGTAGGAAGCTTCCACATGTCCCATATCATGCGCCAGGGTCAGCAGCTTCACAGCCAGTTCATTGTCCTCCTCCACACCGTCGCCATAGATATGCTTCATGGCGAGTTCGTACAATCCCTTTCCGGCATTCAGGTATGCGGACAGCGCCCTGTATTCCCGAAGATATGCACCCCTTTTCATTTCATTATGGGCATGCTCCTGATGTCTGGAGAATATGGAGATTGCTTCTTCCAATGGAATCCAGCGAGGTTCGAGGCCGGCTTCTGCTTCCCTCCGGGTCAGCCGGTGATAAGTCTCTCCGATGAGTTCACAGATAAAATAGCGGCTGACAAACAGCCATTCCTCATAGTATTCGTTGATGGTCAGATAGTGATACAGCGGATTGACAACACAGCCCGTTTCCTCTGCCAGTTCCCGGGCACAGCACTCTTCCATGCTTTCCTGCGCCTCAAGACCGCCGCCCGGAAGAAACCATTGATCCGAAAGCACCTCGTAGACCAGCAGGATTTCTCTGTCCTTCACCACAATTCCGCGGCAGCCTTCCCGTACTTTTGTATGCTTATCATAACGATTATCGCCGTAAATATTGATTATTTCCACAGTTGCCCCCTTATTGCTCCTTCATAATCCATACTGCTTAACAGTTAAAATTTCCGAGTGACCGGACTACATAAAGACAACCATATATGTTTAGCCAGTGCAATACGGTAAATTCTGGTGTTATGTAGTATAAATCAATTGTAAGACCAATATGTGAATTTTTCGTAAAATCAACATAGTCCTTACGAGTCCCCTTTAGAACCGGCATATAGCCTAATGAGATAGCGTATTCGGCCACTTCCCGACAGCTTCCCTGACATTCTTCCGGCAAAGCCGACAGAATCGTGTTCAATGCATTTATTTGTTTTTCAGTCATTTCTCTTCACCGGCCATTACTGCAATTCGTAAGGCGTCATCTGGTACACATAATAATTCAGCCAGTTGCTGTATAGATTATTGCTGTGGGAGCGCCACTGGAGAAGGGGCCTCTCCTCCGGATTGTCGTCCGGATAATAATTGCAGGGAATCTGAATGGGCAGGCCCTTATTCAGATCTCTGAAATATTCATTGTTTAATGTATATCTGTCATACTCAGGATGTCCCGCAACGAAAATCTTCTTGCCTGCCTCTGCAATGGCCAGAAATACGCCCGCCTGGGCGGACTCCGCCAGCACTGTCAGCTCCTTACAGGCATGAATGGCCTCCGCCGGAGTCTCCGTATGCCGGCTGTGGGGCGCCAGAAAGATATCGTCAAATCCCCGCACCAGCGGAATTTTCCTTTTTTCCACCTTATGTTCATAGATACCGAACAGTTTCCGGGGAAGAAGTCTTTTATCAATACCGTAATAGTGATAGAATCCTGCCTGGGCAGCCCAGCAGATATGTAATGTGGAGGTGACATGGGTCTCGGCCCAGTCGAAAATCTCACAGATTTCCTGCCAGTAATCCACTTCTTCAAAGGAAATGTCCTCCACCGGCGCCCCGGTCACAATGAGCCCGTCATACTTTTTGTCCCGGATTTCATCCAGCGTGGTATAAAATTTATTCAGATGGCTGGCCGGTGTGTTTACGGACACATGACTCTTCACATTCATGAAGGTCACATCCACCTGCAGAGGCGTATTGGACAGGGCCCTGAGCAGCTGCAGCTCCGTGTCCTGCTTGACAGGCATGTTATTGAGAATCAGCACTTCAAGCGGACGAATGTCCTGGTGCATGGCCCGGCATTCGTCCATTACAAATATATTTTCGCTTTCCAGCTTTTCTTTTGCCGGCAGATCTCTTTGCGTTTTGATTGGCATTTTAAAGCTCCTCCTATTCCAGTTCCGCAGCCGCCGCACACCGCTCTTCTCCCTGGAACAATTCCCGGCCGCAAAAGAACGGCCGGGAATTGTTCTGGGCGGTTGTCCGGCGGACTGCTGATTATAAGTTCCGCATGTACACCCATCCCCTTTGATTGATTCCCGGCCGTCAAAATATACGTCCGTTAATCAATCAGGGCACTTGCTCCACACATGCTGTCTTAGTTCCAAAAATTATTCCTCCACCTGTATCCCATACTTTGTCATAAAATCCTCCTCCGAAAGGATCGGAATTCCCAGGTCCTTTGCCTTCTTATTTTTCGAGGAGGCAGATGCCACATCATTATTAATCAGGCAGGCGGTCTTGCTGGTGACGCTGCCGGTCACTTTCCCGCCCTTCTGTTCAATGAGTTCCTTCAAGTCACTGCGGCTGGCAAAGGAATTCAGCGAGCCTGTGATGACGAAGCTCAGCCCGGACAAGGTCTGACTTCCCTCCTCTATCTTCGGAATTTCAATCTGGAGTTCCCCGCACAGCGCCTCTATTCTGCGGAGATTATCAGTATCCTGCATATAATTCACAAAGGCCGCGGCAATCACCTCTCCGACCCCGTCTATGGCGCTCAGGGTCTCTGCGTCCGCCTTCCGCATCTTCTCCAGATCGTAATCAAAATAACGGCAGAGCATTTTTGCGTTTGCCGCACCGATATTTGCAATGCCCAGTCCGTATATCACCCTGGGAAGTGTGGTATTTCTCGCTCTGTCTATGCTGTCCATCAGATTTTGATAGGATTTCTCCCCGAAGCCTTCCATCTCCACAATCTGCTCCCGGTACCGGTCCAGATGGAACAGATCCGCAAATTCCTGGATAAATCCCAGATCAATAAATTTCTCCAGTGTGGCCTCTGACAATCCGTCGATATTCATGGCATCCCGGCTGACAAAAAGGGTAAAGGACTTCACCTGCTTTGCCGGACATTTTCCGTTTGTGCAGTACAGCGACTGCACATCGTTGACCTGACGGATTTCCGTGGGGCCGCCGCACACAGGACATACCTTCGGAATCTCCACCAGACGGCGACTCCCCTGCATCCTTACTTTTTCCTCTTTTTTATCGTTAATCTCACTGCCCGGCGCCGGCTTCTTCTCGGAAGATGACTCTCTTTCCGAAGATATTTCCTGTTCCGGAGATATTTCCCTTTCTGGAAATGCTTCTCCTTCCAGCTTGGTCTCCCCGTCCCGTCTTACCACACCGGAACAATCCTGACTGTCTTCCGCCGGACCCTCTGCTCCCGCCGACAGCTTCTCTGCGGTAAGGTTCTCCGCAATCTGCGGGATAATCATATTTGCCTTATATACGGTTATCCGATCCCCCAGAGCAAGCTGAAGTCCCCGCACTATACTGATATTGTGAACGGAAGCCCGGCTCACGGTAGTCCCCTCCAGCTCCACCGGTTCAAAAATCGCCACGGGATTAATGAGTCCCGTCCTGCTGGCGCTCCACTCAATCTCCTTTAGTACAGTCTCCCGCAGCTCATCGGCCCATTTAAACGCAATGGAATTTCTGGGAAATTTTGCCGTTCTTCCCAGAGAACGTCCGTATGCAATATTGTCATACGTCAGCACCAGCCCGTCGGAAGGAATGTCATAATTCTCAATTTTCTTTTCAAAAGTATCCAATGTATCCAGAATAGTTTCTTCTGTCACCGGATAGTGTTCCACTGTCTCGAAACCCTGATCTTCCAGAAAGCGGAACTGCTCTTCCACAGCAGCGATTTCCGATGCTTCCTCCCCTGCGCTCACCAGACTGAAAGCGTAAAACCGTACCTGCCTTCCGGCAGTAATCTCATTGTTCAGCTGGCGCACAGAGCCGCTGCAGAGATTCCTTGGGTTCTTGTACTTTGCCTCCGCATCTTCTATCTGCGCATTGATTTTCTCAAAATCGGAATAGCGGATGACTGCTTCCCCCCGCAGCACAAGCTCGCCTTTAAAAGGAATGGAAAGGGGCAGATTGACAAAGGTTCTGGCATTGTTGGTAATGACCTCACCGATCTCGCCGTTTCCTCTGGTCACCGCTTTTTCCAGCTTTCCCTCCCGGTAAGTCAGTACAATCGTCAGGCCGTCCAGTTTCCAGCTTAATACCGCTCTGTGTCCCTCCAGCCAGTCCCGAAGGTCTTCCCGGCTCTTCGTCTTATTCAAGGACAGCATCGGGGTCTCATGCCGCTCCTTCGGCAGTTCCTCCACAGCCTCATAGCCCACATTCACCGTTGGGCTGTTTGCCATAACCATCCCTGTCTGTGCCTCCAGAGATGCCAGCTCGTCATATAGAGCATCATACTCCCTGTTACTCATGATTTCTCTGTCCTCGGCATAATAGGCTTTGGACGCCTGGTTCAGAATTTCCACCAGATATTTGATTCGTTCTGTTTTTCCAGATTGCATATTCTGTTTCAACCGCCTTTTTCTAATCCTTATTTCTAAACCTTATTCCTGCTCCCTGTTCGGAAAAGTGTTATTCTATTGCATATCGCTCGTTCAGTACAGGAAAAAATGTCTTCGGCACATTTCACTCTGCCAGCCCGCAATCCCGGTAGAGACGCCGCACATCTTCCTCACTGAGTTCAGCATACTCCCCGGGCTTTAAATCTCCCAGTGTGACATGCATGACCCTGATCCGCTTCAATTTCCTGACCCGGTACCCGCAAGCCTCGCACATTCGCTTAATCTGCCGGTTGACCCCCTGTGTCAGAATAATCCTGAAAGTACAGTCTCCCGTTTTCCTGGCCTTACACCTTCTCGTGGTAATGTCCAGTTCTTCCAGATAGATTCCGCCGCACATGGTGTTCAGAAAATCCTGTGTCACTTCTTTATCCACCTTCACTATATATTCCTTTTCGTGAAGATTTGCCCCCTTCATCATAGCCTGAATCAGGTCACCGTCATTGGACAACAGTAACAGCCCTTCCGAATCCTTATCCAGCCGTCCGGCATAGGTCACTCTGACCGGGTAATCTATCAGATCGGACAGCACCTTTTCCGCATGAGAATCCCGCTCCGTGCAGGTCACCCCCACAGGCTTGAAAAATGCAAGCACCACCGGCTTCTGTACCCCCTGAATCCGCTTTCCGGACACCAGGATTTCATCCGTCTCCTCCACCTGAGTGCCCGGCTCGGCTTTTTGTCCGTTTATCAGTACTTCTCCCTGTTCAATCAGTCTGTCCGCATCCCTCCTGGAGCATACGCCGCTGTGAGCAAGATATTTATTTAATCTGATCCGTTCCATTTGCTCCTCCCCCGCCGCAGCCTCTCTCATGTCAAAGTCAGTAACAGTTCAGTACCCTGTCTGAACTGTTACCAAAGTCAGCCTGCCCCACGGTGTTTTCCCTGTATCCTTTCACAATGTGCCTTAAAGGACTACATCCCCCGTCTCCGAACTTATTCTCAATTCCTCCACCGGACGCACTTTGGGGATACCGTTCCCCTCCCGCAGACCGGCTTTGGCCGTTTTATCCGCCATCTCATTATAATAGACATTTGCATGAGCAGGCACTTTCATGAAGAAAATGCCGATGCTTTTCCCCCATTGCCGCATGGACTGGGTATATTTTATCGTCAGCTCCGTTTTGGAGCGCCATACCCCGGTCACCCATTTCTCAATGCCCTCATAATCATAGCGAATTTCCACTTTCTGAAATCCGCTTGCCATGGCGGTTCTGACGGCGTACATTGCTCCCAGCATTTCTCCCGTCACATTTCTATGCTGCAGAGACTGAGCATTGTCTCCATTTCCATACTCTGTATAAACCCTGCCATTCGGAAGAATAAACACACAGCCGAAAGCATATTTTTTCAAAACATCATCGTAGCTGCCGTCTACATAGGCCAATAAGGTATCCGGCGCCGGAACCTCTCTGTCCTTTTTCTCTTCCGCCACAGCGTCCCCGTAAATTCCCAGGTAATGTTGTGCCTCTTCCACACTGGCAAATCCTCTGTACTCTGCACCGGGACAGCCATCCACCGAGGCTTTGCATGCTTCCCAGGTGTGAAAAATGCCCGTTGTTTTTCCCTTTTTTACCGCATACACTTTTTTGGCCGCCACTTTCTCTCTCCTACAAGTATCACTTATGTTATTATAGCATGTGCATATTATACCATGTGCACAGCCCGCACATGGTATGGATGGCCATTCGGCCGTTTTCTGCCACAAGCATGTGCATATTATACCATGTGTATCCGCATTTATCCATCCAATTTTTAAGGAAATCAGAACTGTCCCCCGATAGAGGCAGCTGTGCAGTCAGCTGAAAAGCAGCATGTACAGAGTATTTCCTGACAATGTACAATATACATGGTGGTTTGGATATGAAAAGGAAACGGTCATTCCAGACGTTTCTCTTAATTGTCAGGTCAGGTTAAGGCGTGGAAATACTTTTGCAAATGCACCACAATTTGTGACGGAGATTTTGTCTGATTCTACAGAAAAATATGACAGAATGGAAAAGAAAGATATCTATCGCAAAGAAGAGATTAACGAATATTGGATTGCAGACTGGCAAAAAAGAAAGTCGAAATTTATAATCCGGACTACGCCGAAAACGGGGACCCGCAGTATTATCTTTTCAAGACAATAACAAAAGATAGTAAAGATGAGCTGGAAATTGTACACTTCCCCCATGTCAAGATTGATTTTGACGAATTATTTGATATAGAATGGCAGGGAAGTAAAAGAATAAAAGGGGCTGTTGGGAAATGCCGGATTGAAAGCATTTTAGCCCCTCAAGGAACAGTATCATTCCCACACAAATCAGTATTCCATGAATATTGGCAAGATCCCTTTCACACAACTACACTAAAAATATTTTTCTCAAATCTTTTTCTGTCCCGCCAGAATTTCTTCCAGTGTTCTCGGGGTATAATCCATGTACTCCATCATCACTCCGCAGTTGAACATCTGGCAGGGCTTATCATACAGCTGTTCCATCTCGAACTTTACCCTCTCCATCATATTCCACTCAAAACTGCAGTGCACATGTCCATACAAATGATACCAGCCATAATAATGATGATTAAAGCAGGGAATAGGATAATGACTGAGTATGATTCCTTTGCCATCCCCAATATCCAACTCCTTGTAAGCAGTAATCTCTCCAAAAAGGCTCTGAAAGTCTCTGTTCTTCAGCAGCTTCTTATCATGATTTCCTGTGATGAAGTGCTTGATTCCGTTCAATGACTTTACAATTTCCATAGTTCTGGATACATTGTACCAGCTGATGTCTCCAAGAAGAAATACTTCGTCGTCCATTCCCACCGCATGATTCCAGTTGGCAATCAAAGCCTCATCATGTTCTTCTATTGTCTTAAAAGGTCTGTTATCAAATGCAAGCGCATTTTCATGTCCGAAATGTGTATCTGCTATAAAATAATTTGCCATGTTAATTGATTCCTTTATTTCCTCTATTCCTCTGTTCCTGCATTTCCGGATTTTGATTTTTTCTGAGCATCTTATTCTCCCACTACATTGATCTGACACATCTTCATAGTCTCCAGCGCAGCACTGTGGCTTCCGGGAGTGACACCGGCGCAGCATCCGGCGTCCACCGAAATCTTCATTTCCGGAAAATAGGCCTTCAGCAGCAGAGCATTGGACACGACGCAGATATCCGTGCATAATCCTATCAGCTCCACTTCCACATCTTCCTTTTTCCGAAGCTCGCGGATTTCGTCCACCAGATCTGTGGAACCGAAGGTTTTCTTCTCCACAGCTTTATATTCTTTATTTGACAATGCCTGCAGAACTTTTTCGTTCAGCATCCAGCCCTCGGTCTCTTTGATACAATGGGGTACCGGCAACATCTTTCCCTCTGCTGTCTCCAGGTAATCCGGCCCATGTGTGTCAAAGGTGGCAAAAATTTTCCCCTCAAAGCCGGAAATCCTGGCTGTCACATTGTCTACAATCCCCACAGCCTCCATTGTACCCAGCGCTCCGTCCACAAAATCGTTCTGCATATCTACCACTATCAATACTTTGCTCATGCGCTTTTCTCCTCTCTTCTATCAGTCAAGCAGAGAATGCCCCTCTCCACTCCCCGCCGCGCGGCCCGCATGCCGCCTAAGCGGCAAACTTCCCATTGCGGGTCTGCGCATCATACAAAAAACCGGCAGATTCCTCTGCCGGGCTGTATTCCTTATGCCACCTTGCTCTTGGCAAGCTCCGCCAGGGTCTTGAACCCTTCGGCATCGTTCACTGCCATTTCCGCCAGCATCTTCCTGTTCACTTCAACACCGGCCAGCTTCAGACCATACATAAATCTGCTGTAAGACAGACCGTTTATTCTGGCCGCCGCATTGATACGCGCAATCCAAAGCTGTCTGAACTGACGCTTTCTCTCTTTTCTTCCTGCATAAGCGCTGGCAAGCGCACGCATCACAGACTGCTTTGCAATTCTGTACTGTTTACTTCTCGCTCCCCTGTAACCCTTTGCAAGTTTTAATACTCTTTTATGTTTTTTCTTGGCATTTAAGCCGCCTTTTATTCTGGCCATGATTCCTTTCCTCCTTACCTTTACTTATAAATAGGGCAAAATCTTCTTCATATTCTTTACATTGGTTGCATCCGTAATGGCAGGCTTCCTCAGATTACGCTTTGTCTTCGCGCTCTTCTTTGTCAGGATATGGCGCTTATAAGCCTTATTTCTCTTTAACTTACCCGTTCCGGTTACTTTAAAACGCTTTGCAGCTGATCTGCTTGTCTTCATTTTGGGCATAACTACTTCCTCCTAAACTTTAAATAATCTATTTTAACTTTCACATTTGGTAAATTGCCGGCAGTCACTGACCGGCAATCCCTAACGCTTTCCAGTTAAAAACATTGTCATAGTTCTTCCTTCCATTTTCGGTGACTTCTCCATGGAAGAAATATCGGACAGGCTTTCGGCAAAATCATCCAGAATATGCCTGCTGTTATTCATATGAGCTATCTCCCGGCCGCGAAAACGGAGTGTCACCTTCACCTTGTCACCCTTGCTCAGAAACTTCCTCGCCGCGTTTATCTTGGTATTCAAATCGTTGGTGTCAATGTTGGGCGACAGGCGAATCTCCTTAATCTCGATAATCTTCTGTTTCTTTCTGGCTTCTTTCTCTTTCCTGATCTGCTCATACTTGTACTTCCCGTAGTCAACAATCTTGCATACGGGCGGTTTTGCAGTAGGTGCGATCTTCACCAGGTCCAATCCTGCTTCCTCAGCCAGTCTCATGGCCTCTCTTGAGGACACTATGCCCAGCTGTGCACCATCCTCGCCAATCAGACGTACTTCTCTGTCCCTGATCTGTTCGTTAATCATTAAATCGCTAATGGTCTTGTACCTCCATAGAATATATATCGAGCAGGGGGAATGGCTCTTCTCCACTATTTGCCATGCAATCAACACACCGGTTCTGCGGCGTACTCTCTCTACACGAAAAAAGTGGATAGCATAACTATCCACTTAAAACCCTCAACACAAAATACACTTTTCTTCCAAGTGCATAACCGTTGAAAACCTGAACACTTACAAGCCCGATTGCCGTAAGGTGAGAGTGGATACTCTGCTTGTGTAAGCGTACCCTCAGCACGCTTTTAACAGATTACCACAACTTCTCACTGTTGTCAATCGCTTTTTATTTTTCCTTGAAAGTCGAACATTCCGTTCCCGCACAGTCACATGCTCCGCATCCTCTGATGTCCACATGGTCGGCATGACATTTGTAATTGGAATTATACACACATTTTATTGCCTCACAGTCGATACTGATTGTTTTGCTGGGATGCACCACCGAGCTTTTAAAGGAGTCCATCCCCTCTCTTCTCTGTGTAAAGCTTTCACAGCAGGTCCCTTCACAGCTGCAGGCATGCTGTCCGCCCACCATAATATCGCCCTTGCAGCACAGATGCTCCTCATTGTAACAACAGTTTTCTACCATACATTTTAAATCCGCCATATTAGTCTCCTTCCGCACCGCTTTCGAGTCCGCACGGATCCGCTGCAAGCGGCGCGGAAGCGGCGAATCCGGACAGACCGGCCTCACTTCACACAGTAGGCAAAGTAAGTCTGTCGGAATTAGTATGCCTCATTCCGATGGCTCTATTCCGGTTTTTTCAGGAAAAATGTTATTTTCTTCCAAAACTGAGACATCTGAAATTCACACGGTTATTTCGCCTCTTCCTGCTGCTCTTCTTTCCGAATCTCCTTTGTGCGGATTTCCTCGCAAATCTGCTCCAGGAACTCTGCCAGGGGTTTCTGACCTTCATCCCCTGCGAAACGGCTTCTGACGGATACCAGTCCCTCTTCTTCCTCCTGCTGACCTACCACCAGCATATAAGGCACACGGGCAAGTCTCGCTTCCCGGATCTTAAATCCGATTTTCTCCGAACGGTTATCCACTTCCGCATCAATATCCCTGCCCCGCAGCTCTTTCAGCACTTTTGCCGCATACGCTTCATACTTTTCGGAAATGGGAAGCACCCTCACCTGCTCCGGACAGAGCCATGTGGGGAATTTCCCCGCATACTTTTCAATAAGCCAGGCCAGCGTCCTCTCATAGCAGCCCATGGAGGTTCTGTGGATAATGTAAGGCCGGATTTTATCGCCGTTCTGGTCAATATAGTACATATCAAACTGTTCCGCAAGAAGTGCGTCCCACTGAATGGTAATCATGGTATCTTCCTTGCCGTACACATTTTTCGCATTGATATCCACCTTTGGTCCGTAAAACGCTGCTTCTCCCACGTCCTCCACAAAAGGAATCTCCAGCTGTGTCAGAATATCCCGGATATGCTGCTCTGTCTCGTTCCAGACCTCCGGCTCCCCGATGTATTTCTCTCTGTTCTCCGGATCCCATTTGGACAGATGATAAGTCACATCTTCCTCCACTCCCAATGTGGTCAGGCAATGCTTTGCAAGGGCGATACAGCCCTTAAATTCCTCCACCATCTGATCAGGGCGGACCACCAGATGTCCCTCCGTAATGGTGAACTGACGCACACGGGTCAGTCCGTGCATCTCTCCGGAATCCTCGTTGCGGAACAGGGTGGAAGTTTCACTCATTCTGTAAGGAAGATCACGGTATGACTTCTGCGTATTTTTATAAATGTAATACTGGAATGGGCAGGTCATGGGACGAAGCGCATATACTTCCTTGTCTTTCTCCTCATCTCCCAGCACAAACATTCCCTCTTTATAATGATCCCAATGTCCTGACATTTTATACAGATCAGATTTTGCCATCAGAGGGGTCCTGGTGCGGACATATCCCCACTCCTTATCTTCCAGATCCTCAATCCACCGCTGCAGCTTCATCAGCATTTTCGTTCCTCTGGGAGTAAAGAGAGGCAGTCCCTGCCCTATGACATCCACAGTGGTGAAAAGCTCCATCTCCCGTCCCAGTCTGTTGTGGTCCCGGCGCTTTGCATCCTCCATACGCTCCAGATGCACAGCCAGATCTTCTTTCTTATTATATGCAGTACCATATATGCGCTGCAGCCTGGCCTTATCAGAATCTCCTCTCCAGTAAGCCATGGAAGAAGATGTCAGCTTAAAGGCTTTGACTCCCTTCGTGCTCATCAGATGAGGGCCAGCACACAAATCCACAAATTCTCCCTGCCTGTAGAAAGAAATTTCCGCATCCTCGGGCAGGTCCTGAATCAGCTCCACTTTATAGGGCTCCTGCCTTTCCTTCATAAATTCCAGCGCCTCGGCTCTGGGCAGCGTAAACTTCTCCAGCTTCTCGCCCTTTTTGATAATCTTCTTCATCTCGGCTTCCAGGGCGTCAAGGTCCTCCCTGGAAAAAGCCTCATGCTCAAAATCATAATAAAATCCCGTGTCAATGCTGGGGCCGATGGCCAGTTTCGCATGAGGGAACAGATTTTTTACCGCCTCCGCAAGTACATGAGACGCCGTATGCCGAATGGCTGCCAGTCCTTCTTCGTCATTGGCCGTACAGATGCTCAGCTCACAGTCATGATCGATGACTGTCCGCAAATCTGCCGTCTTCCCATCCACCTTTGCACAGCAGGCCGCTCTCGCCAGACCCTCACTGATTTCAAAAGCAATATCGTACACGCTGACTGCGCTGTCATACTCCTTCACAGAACCATCCTTTAATGTGATTTTCATTTTCTTCTCCCTTCCTTCTTCCGCATTTCTTTCTCTTATTCTTCAACTTCTGAAAAATTATGCACATTTCTTTCCTTTTTTCCCTTTGCGGTGTCCTTTTCCCCCCTTACAGCATTTTTCTCTGCCTTCTCCCCCGCATCTACTCTCTTCCGCATTCTCCTCCTGCATTTCCTTTCCTCTTCCGTTCTCCTCCGGACTCTTCTTTTCTCCGGTCCCACAGCCAAAGGTATTTCCATTATTGCTCCCAATCATCACACCGTGGGTTGCAGGCGCCTTTTTCAGTCCGCGTAAAGTTCCTGCCATCAGACAGACGAGAGCAATCAGCCATAGATCCACTTTCGTCAGGGTTATCTCTCCCTCAAAGCAATTCTTCACCCATTCTCTGCAGTTCCTTTTCAGATTTTCCATTTTTCCCTCTTTTCTGCGCTGTCTTATTCTATGATTCCCATCTGAATCACGGAGCTGCGGCAGACGGCGCACAGCCACAACTCCTGCCATAAAAGCAAAATATCGCAATACCTTACACATAATCCGCACATAGAAAAAATCCCCTGCAATATCTCTATTGCAAGGGACGTATCATTCTCAGAACGCGGTTCCACCCTTGTTGCAGTTTTTATGCGGTTGTATAAAATGCAGAAAAACATGCCACCTTCCTTTGCTGATAACGGATGCACCGGGCTGTATTAAAGCCACTCCGAGACGGTCTTCGTGATGCTTCGCGACAAGCCGCTCCCAGCGCCGGTCTCCCGGGCAGCTCTCTCTGAGACGCTCTGCAGCCTACTCTTCTCTTCAACGTTTTCTTTATCATAATCCTTTTTCGTAAAAATGTAAAGCACTTTTTATTTCTCTTCGGCCGAGATTACTCCCACGATATAATTTTCCACCTCCCCGCGGCTGATATTCAGCGCCACAGCCAGCTCTCCGTACAGATTATCTTCCGCCATGTGAAAATATTTTGCATCAACTGCCGTTACTTTCCTGCCCGCCTGAATGCGCTTCTGTTTCCTCATATAAATCGTTTTGATGATCTTTACCAGTTCTTCACAGTCGTTGGTTTTGATGCACTCTCTGTACATCTGTTCCGAAAGCTTATCATTCGTAATGACAAGCAGCGGAATATTCGGAATCTCCTTTATCAGCTTCTCGGCTTCCTCCCGCTCAAGCACCTTTCGCATGGATTCCTTCGAAGAATCCACCGGCACATAAACGGTACTTCCCGCCATATATAAGGGCTTCAAAATGTAGTATTCCCGCTCTTTATCCACTCCCGTAATATTCAGGGGCGTTATGTTCTCCACCGTACAAACGCCCTTATTGCCGCATATCACATAATCACCAATTCCAAACACCAGAACCTCTCTTTCCGCATACTTGCCGACTACCAAACACCTCCACTATAAGTTATAACCATATTTTAACAGATTTAATCCAAAAATGTCAGCAAAATATACGAAATGGAATAAATTTTGTGAAATATGCCTATAGAAAAGCCATTATACACTGTGCAATAATACTTATTTGCCTCAGTCAATCACCTTGACGCTCTCGATCACAGGCTGACTGTCCTTCTGTTGTATGGTACCTGTCTCATCCCTGAAAGGCCATTCGTTCTCACAGACAGCATCAACCACTTCCATCCCCTCTGTCACATAGCCGAAGCAGGCATACTGTCCGTCCAGGAACGTACTGTCCTGATGTACGATAAAAAACTGTGAGCTGGCACTGTTCATCGCGGTGGAGCGTGCCATGGAAATGGCCCCGCGGGTGTGAGACAGATCATTTTCCACACCGTTTGCGGAAAATTCTCCCTTGATTGTCTTCGTGGAACCACCGCCGCCGGTCCCCAGCGGGTCGCCGCCCTGCATCATAAATCCTTCTACAATGCGGTGGAACGTCAGCCCGTCATAAAAGCCGTCCCGTGCAAGTCCAAGGAAATTCTCCACCGTCAAAGGCGCCGCATCCCCGTCTAGCTCCACGGTTATTGTGCCGTAATCTTTTACAATGATCTCCACATGATGCTTGCCGGAAGCATCATTTTCCCTGCCGCAGGCCGCCAGCACAGCCATGAGACTCATCAGTAACAGAAACACCATCAGTCGCTTTTTCATTTTCCTACCTCCCGTCCGCTTCAGCGGACATTCATTCACATTAATTTACAGAGCAAAATATGCAACATTCTCCCTGCTCTGTTTTCAATACATGCCGCCCACAACTCTATGGTAACGACAATGCCACCACAGACACTCACGCCTGTGATGGCATAACATGCAAGTCACATTATACAGTAAAATCAAATCTCTGTCCAGTAGGATTATGCCGTTCTTCCTTCACTTTACTCCAGTCTACCTGTGCAATTTTCTCGGCCAGCTCCTCCACGGTAGAAGCAAACACTGTGGTACGTTTCTCTCCATTTTTCCCATGAGCCCGATATTCCGAAGCCTCCGATTTTCCTGCTTCCTTCGCCGCTTCCCGCTTATCTTCTCTGGCATTCTCAATACGCTCACGCTGCTTCTCGCTGTTCTTCTCCAGCTCTGCAAAGAAGGAAACTTCTCCGTCATCTCCTATGGCGATTCCGATGCGGGCTATGTCGTCCGACTTATCTCCCAGCTGCTCTTTCATATCATCCAGCTTGGATACGGCTCCGTCAAGAATCTTCAGATTCTTCTCCTTTACGCTCTCATCCGCAGCCATCTTCTCCAATTCGTCCGCTGACAGCAGCGCACTGTACTCTCCTGTTCCCCTGGACAACAGCTCGGCGGCTTCCTCGTCCGTCTCATAATCAGCCACAATAAAGTCCATATTCTTATAATTCTTCTGAAGCTCCTTCAGCAGCTTCTGTGCGGCTCTGCTCAGCTCGGGAGCTTTCTTCTCTTTAGCGGCCCCTGCTCCTTTGCTTCCGCCGGCTCTGGCACTCTCCTTTGCGGTCTGAACCGTCTTATCATAATAATTGTTCTGATAATAACTTCCTATTTTCTCCATTTAGCCCTCCATTGCTTTCCCGAAGCCTTCCTTTTGCCCCGTTACATCTAATTTTTATCTGCTTCCCTTTTGCACTTTTCAGGTTACAGCCTACTGTTTTTTATTTCGGCAGAATTGTGGAAAACTTTACCGTCATTCCCACTTTCCTTTCGTTCTGTATTCCCTGTATATATCACAAAAAATACCCGCCGCTCAACAGCGAAACAAACGAGAATCGCACATAGTTTACCAGCCTTTGAACCAGGGAACCTGCAATCCGCTAAATTCCCAATCAGACAGCGGAAACCTCCTGTTGGATATTCGTCCGGATATTGAAATATACATTGCAGACGACAGACAAATATTCTATAATAGAATTTAGACAATAAAATTTGCAAAGCAAATCTTATTGTAGAATTTAGATAACAGGATTTTATTTGTAAATCCTATTATAGATTCCGGAACAGGATTTTATTTTACAATTTTGTCACCAGCTATGGAACCAGAAAATTCTCACGAAAAGCAGGATGGAATCATATGAATTATCGTCAATTAGGAAAAACCGGTCTTATGGTCAGTGAAATCGGTCTGGGCGGAGAATGGCTGGAACGCCATACCGCGGAAGAAGTAAAGCAGGTCATCCACCGCTGCGAAGAAGCGGGAATCAATATTCTGGACTGCTGGATGTCAGAGCCAAATGTCCGCTCCAACATCGGAAAGGCGTTGGTCGGCAAAAGGGAAAAATGGTACATACAGGGGCATGTGGGGTCCACCTGGCAGAATGGTCAATATGTCCGTACAAGAGAACTGCCCCAAGTCAAAATTGCCTTTGAGGATCTGCTCGCCAGGCTGCAGACAGACTACATTGATCTGGGAATGATTCATTTTGTGGACGAACCCGCAGAATTCCATCGGATCATGGAGGGAGACTTTTTCAGATACATGAAAGAGCTGAAAGAACGCGGACGTATCCGTCATATCGGCCTCAGCACCCACAATCCGGCAGTGGGAAAGCTGGTGGCGGAATGCGGTGAAATCGAAATGTTTCTCTTCAGCGTCAATCCCGCCTTCGACATGCTGCCCGCCACGGAGAATCTCGACGACTACTTTGCCGACAGTTATGACGAAAGCCTAAACGGCATCTCGCCTGAAAGGGCACAGCTCTACAGACTTTGCGAGCAGAACCAGACAGGCATCACTGTGATGAAGGGCTATGCCGGCGGAAGGCTGTTCAAATCCGAGACATCTCCCTTCGGTACGGCACTCACTCCGGTACAATGCCTTCACTATGCACTGACCAGGCCTGCCGTTGCCAGTGTCATGGTTGGTTTCGATACGGTGGAGCACGTAGATGCTGCCGTTGCCTATGAGACAGCTTCCATGGAGGAAAAGGATTACGCCAGTGTACTGGCCGGCGCACCGCGCCATGGTTATTATGGTCAGTGTACTTACTGCGGTCACTGCGCCCCCTGTCCGGCAGGCATCGATATCGCCATGGTGAACAAGCTCTGTGACCTGGCCCTCATGCAGGAAAAACTGCCGGATACCTTAAAGGCACATTACAGTCAGCTCTCTGCAAACGCAGATGCCTGCGTAAGCTGCCACAGCTGTGAAAGCCGCTGTCCTTTCGGCGTCCGAATTGCGGAGCGCATGGCGAAAACAAAAGCACTTTTTGGTTAGATCGGCCGGGAAAAGCGTCGCTGGTACCGCCTGAACAGCCTCTCTAATAAATACAATCCTATATGCGATGAACAGACGGCCCACCGCCCGGTTATATTCTTTCACATTCCACATGGGCAGCGGTTTTGCGTTCCTTTTGAAAAAATTAAGAAAAATCTGACCGGATTCTTTAGAATAGAGAATTATCATAGGTCTATCATGCAAAAGAAAACGGAGGACACATTATGAAAAAAAGAATCTGGTTCGTATTGCTTCTGATAACAGGTATCTCTTTTCTGTATATTAAACGCACCAAAAAGGAGATCGAGTATATCAGTGCGGAATAAATGAATCCACCGGACTCAACGGATATTCTTTACAAAACAAAGAATATATTTCCGGCGAGTCCTTTTACTCATCTCTTCATTCACCACTCATTGATATTAGGTCTCGGCCCCCTCCACCACTGCTCAAAGTCTCCTGTATACTGTGTGAGAACCCTCAAATACTCCTCCGGCGGCTGATATCCCGAAATCTCCCGAAAGCAGAGCACAAAAGCGTCTGCATTACTGTGAAAATCATGTATCATCTGCCTTGTGAAAACCGCACAGTCCGAATAAGCTTCCTTGCTTATTCGGCAAGACAGCAGTGCGCCAAACAGCATGCTCCTGCGGTTTGTGTGCATCCACAGTAAACCTCCAGGCAGTTCTCTTCATTGCCTTACTTTTCATGCATGGTAGGGCAGCCGGGATGCATGGATGTTTACTGTAAATGATTTCACCCACATTTTTACAGTTATTTCCCAAAATCATAGATTAGGAATCCGAGAAAGCCTGTCGTCAATTGCCCTTATCATATCCTCCGGCACACTCACATGACCCAGTATCTTCTTCAGTTTCATATCAGAGAATGCAGCCATACTCTCCACAGTCACCTCCGCTTTCCCCTGTCCGCCCTCTTCCACCTGCTTTTTCACGGCTTCCAGCATTTCCTCCACCGCTTTCCTGCCCTCCGGATTGCTCATAATTCTCCCGAAAGTACACTCAATAGATAGAAATTCCTTCCAGTCGCCTGTCACATGTCCTTCCACTGCAGGAGATGTCATCCCATACTCTCCAAAATCCCCCAGAACCTCTTTCAGCCAGCCGATACTGTCCGGTACCCAGTCGGATATCCTCTCGCTCATCGCCACATCTCTGCACTGAATAGATGTGCTGCCTGTAGAGAACCCATGAGGACCGTGAGAATAAATATGGCTCTCAAAAGAAGTTCCCATTTTCGCAAGGGCTTCCATAAACCGGATAGAATTCATAATCGGCACTACTTCGTCATTCCTGGTGGCAAACAGAAAGCAGGGACAGGTATCCTTATCCACCTGCAGCACCGTGTCCGGAGCCGTGGCATTACAGCCCTTCACATCCGAGCTCACCACCGCATAGCCGAGAATGGCGGCATTGGGCCGATTGACAGACATGGTCGCCGCCGCGGCAGCCAGATGCCCTCCCGCAGAAAAACCGATTACAGCCACTTTATCCGGGAAAAGCGTCCACTTATCCGCATTCTCCCGAATCAGAGCCATTGCCTGCTCATAATCCTCCAGCGGATTGGGCCACACAGCGTATTCCTTCACGGAATACCGCAGAATGAACACCTGATATCCCGCCTGCAGATAGGGCATGGCCACAGGGTCCGCCTCTCTGTCTGAACAGTGCCGGTACCCTCCGCCCGGAAGCACCAGAATCGCAGGGCGCCTGCTCACATACCCAAATTCTCCCTCCACCTCCAGAAGATATGCTGTCAACGTAACATTCCTCTCCTGGTTCAATACCATTTTCTCTATCCTCATGCGAAACCTCCATTCCAGTAAATTCTGTTTTCAAATTTTTCCTTCACACGCTCTCTATGTGTCACCATTATCACACTCTCTTCCGAAGACAGGATATTTTTCAGTATCTTATCCTCTGTGGCCTCATCCACATGCCCACAATCATTCCTGCATTTTTGCTGACATCCAGTCAGCGCTTAATAGACTTCCTTTTTCATAAGCCTGGGAAATATTGATACTCTTCTCTATTAACATGGATAAAATCACATTAAAGGAAGCAGTTAATAAAATAAGTACAATACATGGTCCCTTATCCTCCTGTCCTTCTCATCCTGCTCAGCACAGCCAGAATCTCATACTTCCGGGGCATATCCATCCATCTTCCGCACTCTGTGAAAAAAGTGGAATACACGGATTCCAGCCCCTCCTTCCCTACTTCCTCCAGCAGCCGTTCCACTTCCTGCTTCCGGCAAATCCACCTGGGCGGCACGTCTCTTTCCCCCGAAGGCTGCACGTCGGCAGCTTCGGATACTTCTTGCTGAGAAACCGCTCCCGGCAAGTTAAATCTCTGAAATCTTCCCAGCGGATTCAGCTGTTCGATCAGCCTGCGCACCAGGAACGCAATGGCACTCAGCTGAGCGAGACTGGCTATATCATGGAGCATTCGAATATCAATCTGCTCCTCTCCGAACATCAAAAAGCCAAGCTCTGATACTTTCAGCACCTCCGTGGCGGAATCTTCCGGGCAGATACTCAGGTAATTGGCATCTATCTCGTCATTATTGAAAAAATCCGCAGGCTCCGGAGCCTCTCCGTTTTTGCGGGTATAGCCATACCCCGTCTGGAGTGCTTTAGCCGTTTCCGTCACCTGGGTAATCCGATAATCCCGCATCATGTAAACTCTGTCTGCCGCCTGCAGATATTCACTGCTGCCCCCGATGACCAGAATTGTGGATACGCCCTTTTTCAGTGCCAGTTCCCGCACCCGCTCCACAAACGGTGTGATCGGCTCCTTCTCAATCAGAGCCTTCATCACTGAATCCTGTATCATGAAATTGGTAGCAGATTTATCCTCATCAATCATCAGAAGTCCCGCCCCCCAGTTCACCGCCTCCATAATATTGGCGGCCTGAGAAGTGGAACCGGATGCATGTTCTGTGGAAAAATCTGCCGGATTCCCCCCCGGAATCCACTTGATAAAAGGTGACAGATTCACATGCCGGATGCACCTTCCGTCCTCTGCGGATATCTTCATGGCACTCTCATCTGTAATAACCAGTTCTCTTCCGTCCCCTTCCACATGGTTATATACTCCGGCGCTCAACGCATCCAGCAAGGTACTTTTCCCGGAATATCCGCCTCCTGTTATCACGGTGACCCCTTTTCTGAACGCCATTCCTCTGACTCCTGCCGCTTCCACTGCATCTTCCGGCGTGGATACAAAAGGGACCGCGCCCTGCAGCGGAGAATCTCCATCCTTTTCTCTGGGCAGAATGCTTCCGTCTGCCACAAAAGCACAGCAGTCGTTTTCCTTCAGCCAGCGCCGGATAGCCTCCTGCTTCTCATAAAGGACGGCGGCGCTTCTCAGACCTTCCCCATGGAACTCCTCCACAAAACGGTTCACCGCTTCCGGCAGATCATGGGTCAGCATCTGTGCCGCCTTCTTGTGCTTTCCAACCGGAAGCTGTACCTGAAGCATAATGCTCACACACTGGTAAGCTGGAATCTCTCTTTTGTCGTCAATGGGCTGAATCGTACATGATTTTCCCGGCGCATAGGTACTTAAGCCCCTGTCCCGCAGCCCGTCTATCGGCTCAATCGTATTCTTACCCAGAAGCCTGTAATACTTCTGCGGAACCATTTTCGCAGAAATCACATTCCGCACCATAACCTTATTGTTCGGCTCATAGATATCATAATGTCCGTTCTCCCTGTACGTCCGTTTCCGATTGTCATTTCCTTCATTCAGATTGCGGATATAGGGAATAAAGGACCGGAAAATGTAATCCAGCTCTGCCACACCCGTCTCTTCCAGCTTCAGCTGCTTCATGGGAATATGAATGGTCACCGTCGGCTTCGACAACTCCAGCCGATTGCTTTTCGCGATCTCATATCCAATCTCCCCGTCCCAGTACATGGCATGACTGTGCACAATGGGATCTTTATCCATGAACGTTTCGTACATTTTCCCCTCATACATTTCCTCATAAGTCTCACTGGCCGGTTTCATACTCAACAGATAATATTTTAATCTCTTCAAACTTTCTTCTCCTTCGCTTTATCGCTTTTTTCCATTTCCACCATAACCCATCTGTCATTCCGTTTGTTCTCATATCTCTCATCCTCTCTGTCATATCCAATCACCTTTTCCTTTCGATTCTGTGCAATATCGCCTGAAGCCGGTTCCGGAGATTTCCAACGACACATCACACAATTTTGCACACAAAAAAAGACACACCCTTATGATGTGTCTCAAGTCAACAGTTTTCATAATGGTACTTAACAAGCGGCACTTTCGTACCCCATATTCAGCTAAATGAAAGTCATCTCTCCTGTTCTCTTTACCATGACACGAACCTCCTTTAACCGAATTGCCGCGGACCATTTCCACGATTGTTTTTACTATAACACCTCCAACTTAAAATTGCAACTACTATTTTTTACCTTTGTATCTTTGGATGTAACATGTTGTAACAGTTCAGTGCCCTGTCTGAACTGTTACAACATCTTTAAAATCGAAAGTTCATAAAATTATGATTAAATTCATGAATATATTCATAGTAGTCTTCTGTGTCCTCATTCATCTTCAGACTTCCGGTAATTATTGCATTATTTGAAAGGGCAGCTCCAATAATCAGCAGTGCCAGCACAGCCAGAGAAATATGTACTCTTCTGTTTTTCCAGTTTTCCAGGCAGGCTCTGTATCCCATAAATGCATAGGGAATCAGAAACAGAAAGTAAGGCAACACATATGCCGCTTTCGCCTCCCAGAACATCCAGAAAAAGAATGCACCTATAAAAAGAATTCCCCAGATCAGTCTGTTGATATTCTGTTCCCTCTCTATCAGAAAGTACATCAGAATACCAAAAAGCAGTATAGCTTCCAGAATGTCCAACAATGCAATTAAAAGAATATTCGCTTTTCCTCCATCGTTGATTACGGATTTCACAAAGCTGCTCAACCCCTGCCCTGTTCCCCTGGCATTCTGAATATGAAAACACTCAAACGTAGGATTATTCCATTCGGAAGCCAGCTTGTGATGAAAAAATTGCCATCCATAGGCAGGATCCTGTACAAAATGCCGCACAGACTTTCGTATATCTTCTATAGCTGCTTTTTCCGTCAGTTCCCTGTCATATCCATTCTCGGCAAATACACGATCGTTATATCCGTTGTACCATCCGGGGGTTTTATCACTGTCCTGAAGCCCCATGGCAATATGCGCCGCTTTGCTGTTTCCAGGCGCAATTTTCATACCGGACACATATTCGATATACTGCTTCGGCAATCCGCTGATAACCAGCGCAATTCCCAGGAAGCACAGGCTCAGCAGAAACTTTTTCAAAGAATCTTTCTTTTGACGGAACAGATCCATCCAGCATAAAAGTAAAATCCCCACACCTACAATCAAGCAGTTCTGCTTGAAGCAAACAGCTGTTCCCAGGAAAATCCCCGTCAGAATAAGATTTCTCTTTCGGTTCTCCTTTAAATATCTGATTCCATGATAGATGGCAAGAACCACCATGCCATACCCTATGCTGTCACCATACATTTTCATAACCAGAAACGCATAAGGAAAATACAATGCCGCCATCGCTCCCTGTATTCCCGCCAGTGCCTTCTCCCCATAAAGCATTCTACAGGTATAATAAATACCGGCGATTGCCACATCATAAAAGAAAAGACTTACAAAATAGAAGATTAGAAATGTTTGATCCAGCTCCCAAAATTTCAGCAATATTGAGACAAATAATATCAGGCCGTTCTGGTGAGGCCATCTATGGGCGTACCCACCCTGTGTCCACTGAGAAAAATCACCTTCCAACAAGCCGCCCGCACACATATAAATTTTTTCCGTGTCACTATGATACCAGAATCTGGTCTGCAGAATCCACCAGATCATAAACACGGTCATCGCAGCCAGAGACAGCCAGAATAAGAGTTCTCCCCATCTCTCCAGCCACTTCCAGATCTTTTCCTGCAAAATCAGCCTGCAAAGCAGGAAAAATATTACAATGCCTGCCAACTGAACCAATACATTATTTCGTATAAAATAATTCTGTTCCGTTACTCGCCTGATATTACACAGCGTAAATAACCCCTGCAAAAACAGATATCCGCTTAAAATAACACATATCACCCGCACAATCTTCGAGCCGATTTTCTCCATCATTTCCGTGTCCTCCCCTCAAATGTTTCAGAAATCCCGAATACTCCCATCAAGGCCAGCCACGGCATATGATTATATAATTGTCTGTTATTCGCCTCCCATATCATTAAAAACAGCATCAGACCAAATATGGTCAACTGTATCATCGGTATCATCCACTCTGGACTTCCACCTCTTATCAAATTTCTGAAACCCAGGATCCCTGATAAAATGCCAAAAATAAGCAGTGCATAAAAATATCCCGTTGCCAACATGGCTACATACCCGCCATACTTTCCATAATCATTGAAAAGTTCATAAGCAAAGCTGCCAGGACTTCTCTGAAAATCCGGCAATCCAAAAAAACCGGAGGCAAAATTACAGCGTGTCTTACTAATCAAACGTGGGAGCGAAAATAATTCCTTTCGGTTCTCCTGAATATAGTCTCTTGCAATTTCCCTTTTTGCTTCTTTTCCCGATGCCGCCTCACATGCCGAAGCAAATTCCTGGTTCTCTCGGTAACTTCCGTTGTTGGCACTGCCCAGAGCCAGCCAGAATTCCAGCGGCGCTGTCCTCTCTTCTTCTAATTCAGCGCAGGGTGATTGATCCCACAGTACAGTACCCCCCCTAGAATCAACCAAAACCCGGCTCCCACTGGCAATAACAGCGTAAGCCACTGTTTCCACTGCATGACCGTCATAGCAATCAAAAATACCGCCACCATGGAAATAGCAACGGTTGCTTTTATGGAACATCCTATTCCCCAGACCACTCCCGCTGCCAATCCATATCCTCTGGCTTTCGCAAATGCCTTCTGGCAGAGCAGACAGGCCCATACGCCAAAGCACAGACTCATGGTATCTGTATAAAAATTCTGAGTTCCTCCCCAGCAGGGCAGAAACCCGGCAAAAAGGAGAATTCCCATCCACTGACATGCCGTGCTTTTACCCGCATACCCCACAAGCCGAAAGACACAGATTCCGCTCCAGATCACCATGGCCACACTGAGACATAAGATCAGATAAAACGGATCCGCAAATCCCAGCAGATCACTCAGTCTAATCAATGAAGTCAATAACAGCAAAAGCGGATAATTATTTTTCCACAGCGCAAAATAAGGCCAGTATACTTCCGTTCCCCGTGCATAATTCAATGCCCCCTCATATACCATGGCAAAATCAGAAGCAGGCTGATTACGGGCAAAGCAGGAAAACGCATATAACGCGGCCGCCCATATACCGCAGAACAGCGGAAACAGAATCTTTCCATATCGCTCCAGCCAGCTTTCCGCCTTTTTCAGCATGACAAACAGCAGTGTCAGGCACAAAAGCCAAATCACCGTGACAAAACCAACCTTATACCAGGCGATATTGTATTGTGTTCCCGTCAGGGCAATCAGAAACACAAGACACAATACACCCGCAAAAAGGACTTCCCATATACTGAAAATCATTTTCTTTCTTCTCATTAACCTGCCTCCACCACTTTCACAACACTGCTGATTCCATTCTCTGTCCTGGTCTTGGTGACAAGGATTTTATTCTCTATTCGTTCCTTCAGCTCCGGAACATGGGAAATGATACCCACCAGCCGATTGCCTTCCGTAAGCAGCGTCAGCGCTTCCATGGCCTGTGCCAGAGCAGCTTCATCCAGAGATCCGAAACCCTCATCCACGAACAGCGAATCCATGCGGATCCCTCCCGCATAGGACTGAATCTCATCCGCCAGCCCCAGCGCAAGGGCCAGGGAGGCCTGAAAGGTCTCTCCGCCGGAAAGGGTTTTCACACTCCGTTCTGTAGCGTTATAATGATCGATGACACTCAACTCCAGCCCCGCTTTTCTGTTGAGAGTTCCTCCCTCTTCCCGCTTCAGCTCATACTGCCCTCCTGTCATGGTGAGCAGGCGGAGATTGGCCCTCCTTATCATGCGGTCAAAATAAGTCATCTGAATATAGGTTTCCAGCTCTATCTTCTGCTTTCCGTTCAGCATACCGTTTGCGGTGTCCGAAAGAGCCCTGATCCAGATGTATTTCTTCTCCACAGTGTCAATCTCTTCCTGCCGTGCACCGACTTTCCGGAGAATATCCCGGTTCTGGAATAAGGCACTGTTCTTCACATCCCGTCTGTCGCTCAGCGCCCTCTTCTCCCGCTGCCATCCCTCTTTCCTCGCCAGAACTTCTTCCTCGCCGGCCATATCTGCTTCTCCCAGCCCTTCCAGCTGCTTCTTCAATGTGTCCACTGCCGCTGCAAGTCGCTCGCTTCGTGTCCTGCAATCCGTAAATTCCTGCTCTGCGGTCCTCAGCGCCGCTTCCAGCTCTGTCTTCCGACTCTGTAAAGCCGCGATTTTTTCCTCCGCACTTTCCTTTGTCCCGGTTCCCAGCTGTTCCCGCAGCCCCGCAATCTCTTTGTTCAGGCCTTCGCTTTCCGTGATTTTCCGGGTCAGCAGCAGCTGCGCCTTCTGCATTTCCTCGCCGTATTTCCGAATCCGGTCTTCCTTCTCAGGCATTTCCTCCTGCAGTTTCTGCCGTTTCAGCAAATCTGCCTGATTGTGCGCACATTGTTCCTCCAGTTTCGTCAGCTCATGCTCCAGCCACTCTCCCGCCAGAATCCCAAGATTCAGAAGTCTGCTCTCGTTCTCTCCCGGTACCAGGCTCATTGCTTCCTCCCTGAAAGCCACTTCGCCTTCGGAGCAAAGACCCCTCACACTCTCCAGAAGCTGCTTCGCCTTCTCCGCCCTTATACTTTTTACGCCCTCCAGGCTCTTTTCCTGCCTGTTCATAAGCTCTTTTACCTGAGAAAACGCTTCTTCCTCCCGGGAAGCCTCTTCCTTCAGCTGCTCTCTGTACCTGATTTCTTCCCTCAGACAGCCAGCACAGAGCTCCAGTTCTTTCAGGCATTTATCCGCCAGTTCCAGAAGCCCGGGTGCTTCTTTCTCCTGAGAGAGTCCGGACATGGAAATGGCCGTTTCCAGTATCTCCGCCGCCTTCTTCTGCTCTCCTGAAAGCTGCTTCTCCGCGGTCTCCTCCATTCCCTTCAGCTTTGCCGCATGCTCTTTTTTCTCTGTAATTTCCCGCTCCAGACGTATCCGTTCTTCTTCCGCATCGGCGTCTGCACATTCCAGCTTTTTCAGCCGTTCCGCACCTGCCTCCGCCTGTTTCAGCCTTTCCCTGTTCTGGCAAAGCTGCTCCTGCAGATAATCAGACATTTTCTTCACGTCATCCGGCATACCCTCCGGGAAATCCAGCCCCATACAGGTTTCCCGCCATTGCCTCCGCTTTTCTTCCCGCCGGCCTTTCGCGGCGTTCAGCTCCTGAAGCTTCTGCTGCAGTTCTGTCTCTTCTTCCTTTTGCTTCTTCCCCGCATCCGCAAGCAGTGTATCCAGCTCCTTTTTCCGCCGGCACGCCTGCTCCGCCTTCTGCCGGCTGAGGGCGAGTCTGTCCTTCTCGGTCTCAAGCACCTTTTCTGCCTGCAGAATTTTTCCCAGCATCCACTCCCGGATCTGCCCTTTTTCCTCTCCTTTTTCCAGTCCTGTCACAGGCATGCCCGGCAATTTCAGCTGCTCCGCCAGCTCCAGCAGTCCGCTCTCCATCTGCTCTGTCTGCTCACGCAGCTGTTCTCCCAGATGTCCCGCCTTCTCACTGAGACGCTCCGCTCTCGCCTCCGCCATGGAAAGCTTTTTTTTACAGTTTTCCAGCACTTCCTTATCCGGTGCTGTCTCAGGAATGTGTGCCGGCGACGGATGATGAACAGAACCGCACACCGGACATGCTTCTCCCTCTCTTAATGTGCCTGCAAGCACTCCCGCCTGGGCGTCCAGAAACTGCTGCTCCAGCTTCCGACAGATTTCTCCCTGTTCTGCCTTTTCTTCTGATGCCTGGCGGTATTCCTCCTGAACAGCCAGCAGCTTCTCCCTCCGCACTTCCCAACGCGCTGCTTCCCCGGACAGCTTTCTCCACATTTTCTCCGCGCCGTCCCATATCTGCCGCCGCTGTTCCAGAATAAGGAGACTGGTATCCGCTTCTTTTATCTGCTCCCACTCCTCCTGCCAGAGATCCCTCTGCCGCTGTCCCGCCTCTGTCTGGACACGTATCTCCCCGCAATCCTTCTCCAGAACATTCATCGTCTCCTCGAAAGCTTCCAGTTCCCCTGCCTGCTGCCTGAAAATCTGCGCTCTCTTCTGCGTTTCCTCCACTATATGGCGGCATTGAATCAGTTCTTCATTTACATTTTTCAGGGCCTCCTGCTCTTTCAGCCGCTGTTCTCTCTCCTGAACCAACACTTCTGCCCGTTCTGTCAATGTCTTCAACGCGTCCTCTGTCCCGGCGCCTTTCTTCCGAATGGAGTCGCGTTCCCTCACCGACTGTTCCAGAACCCCTCTCTGCTTTTTCAGTCTCTCCTGTATATCCTCTGTCAGAGAAAGTCTGCTGTCCCGATCGTTCAGAGCTTCCGCTTTCTTCCTGACTCCGGCGGCGGACAGTTTCAGTTCTTCTGCCTGTCTCTCACATTCCTCCACCTCTTTCTCCAGCTTTTGCTGCCTTTCCGCTTCCTGCATCAGTCCTTCTTTTTGTTGACAGAGAATTTCTTTCTGCCGAATGATGTTGCTCCTTTTATTCTCCAGCCGTTCCTTCTCCTCCCCGGCCGCGGTCAGAGATGCAAAAGTCTCCTGCTCCTTTTTCAGCGCCTCTTCCAATACCTGTTTCTGTTGACAGAGTCCGTCTGCTTTCTCTCTCTCCGCCAGAATTTCATTTTCTATTTCCTGTCTGTGTCTCTGCCGTTCCTCCACTCTGTCGAAAAGCTCCCTCTGCTTTCCGGCTTCCTGAATCTGCATTTCCAGCAGAGTACACTGACTTCCCTCTTTTTTCGCATTCTCGTAAAAAGCTTCTTTGCCCCTCAGCTCAGACTGCAGCGCTTCCTGTCGTTTCTGATTTTCTTCCAGCGCTTTTCGCTGTTCCCTTACATGTCGGAGGTTTCCGATGAGACGATCCTCCTCCTGCACTTTTCCTTCCAGAACCTCCAGCTGCGCATTCATCTCCGCCAATTCCGCTTCCTCTTCCCTGCACAGCTCGTTGAGCAGTTCCATTGCCTCGCTGATTCTGCCGTCAGATTTCTCTCCTTTCCATTCTTTCAGCTTTACTGCAGAGCGCATACCTCCCATATCCTCACAGACAATGTTATCCATATATTGATTCATGCTGCGCTTCAGTTCTTCATATTCCCGCCACTGAAGTCTTTCCGCAGCCTTCAGCTGATCCTGTACACGCTGGTACAGACCCGTATTGAATATCTGTCGGAAAATGTTCCCCCGCTCTTCCGTTCCGGCCAGCAGTAGCTTCTGAAAATCTCCCTGTGCAATCATTGCTATCTGCGTAAACTGCCTGCGGTCCAGACCGATAAGTTCCGTCACCGCTCTGGTCACTTCCTTCGTCTTCGTGACAGGACTTGTGTCATCCGGATATGTCAGTGTCGCATCCGCCTTCTGAATCGTAAATCCGGTCCCCCGGCCCTTCGGCCTCGGGTATTCCGGATTTCTTCTCACAGTATACTGCTTTTCATGATAAATAAATGTAAATTCCACAAATGTGGGAACCTCATCCCCGGCATACTTACTGCGGAACATGTCCGATTTCCGCACATCTCCGCTGGCTTCTCCATACAGCGCAAAAGCAATGGCGTCAAAAACAGTGGTCTTCCCTGAGCCGGTATCCCCGGTAATCAGATAGAGTCCCTGTCCTCCGAATCGGGCAAAATCGATCTCTGTCTTATCCGCATAGGGACCAAACGCGCTGATGGTAAGCTTTACCGGTTTCATGATTTGCTTCTCCCCTCTTCTATCATCTGCTTTACAAATTCTGTCTGTTCACTGCTCATGGGCTGGTTATTCTGCAGCTCATAGAATTCTCCGAACAGCTCCAGCTCCGATTTTCGCTCCACTTCCGGCACCGTTTCCAGCGCCTGATTCTGCCGGGTCCGGCGATTGTCATAGACAAGGCGCATCAGATTCGGATAAACACTCCTCAGCTTCTGCATCCCATCCGGAATATCCTCCTCGTCCGTGAGCGTAATCTGCACATAATCCTCTCTGTTCGTCCCCTGGTAAAAGGGTCTGGACATCACTTCCAGATAAGTTCCACGGATTTTCCTCATATCCCTGAGCGGCTTCAGCGGCACCGTCGAAATCTCCACCCTCCCCTTTTCCCCCATCTCCAGAATGGTGACAGACTTCTCCTGTTCCGCCTCCGAAAAGGAATATTTCAGAGGTGTACCGCAATAGCGTACCGCCTCCCGCATTATCCACTGTGGGCTGTGAATGTGCCCCAGAGCCACATAATCAAATCTATCAAAAATGTCGGCGTCCACATTGTCCAGACCACCCACCGCAATCTCCTCCGACTCACAGCGTCCCGCACCGGTTACAAACTGATGTGCCACAAGAATATTGCGTTTCGCGGAATCCACCTGCATCCGTTCCACAGCCAGCTTCACCGCCTCCTGATAACTTTTCGGCAGCTCTGCCTCCCCTTCCTTCTCCAGCACATACCGCACAACGGCCGGTTTGATAAACGGAAGCAGGTAAATATACAGCTCTCCGTATTCATCTGTCAATGCTATGGGTGCTGTGACACCCGCATATACAGGGGAAATATACACACATCTCCCCCGCATCAGCTGTGCGCCGAATGCAATTCTCTCCGCCGAATCGTGATTGCCGCTGACCGCAAATACCTGCTTCCCTTTATCCGCAAGTCCTGTGAGAAACCAGTCGAAGGTCTGTACCGTTTCCGCCGAAGGAACAGGTTTATCATAGATATCTCCTGCGATGATCACACCGTCTGTCCGCTCTGTCTCCGCAAGGCTCAGAATCTGTCTCAAAATGTATTTCTGATCTTCCAGCATGGAAAATTCATTTATCCTTTTTCCCAGATGAAGATCCGAGATGTGCAGCAGCTTCATACGCAGTCCTCCTGCTCATCTTCTTCCCATTCTTCCATGTCTTCCCGTCGAACATTTCTGATAATTTTCAATATCACATGATACATTCCCCTGATCACGGAAAATATCAGAAACATACAGATAAATCCCATCACGCCAAACATGATATCCGCAAACTCCATGGAACCCGTATGGGTCACCCGCTGGCCGATTTCTATGGCAAACGTTATCACTATAATCAGGGTAAATACATAGATCCAGCTGATAACCATGATATGATTGTTCCTGGCCAGCCATTTGAACATTGGGTGTATCACAAAAATCATAGCCATCCCCAATGCGCCGATAATCAGAAAATGCAGTTCCTTGTCAGAAAAATTATATTCATAAGCGTCGTTTAATTTCAACAGCCAGCTGTGCATCCTTGCAATCAGTTCCACAATCCAGTATAAAAATTCTGTCATCTGTATTCCTTTCTCATAAAAATGTCAAGCCACAGTCTTACCGGCCTGCATTCAACTCAGTATTCCTTAGATATCTCAGTAATACCATACTTTTTCTTAAAAGCGTCCAGTTCTGAGGCATGCTGAATAAGACATTCTTCCCGAAATTCTCCTGTATGTATGTTTTTAAAGCCTGCCACCTGCTCACCATTGCAGATACTGCACTTCAAAATCGGTTTCCAGTTTTCTCTGTCATAATCCGCCTCCTTTGCCGGCCGCCTTCTCAGCTGTCTTCTGCCAAACATCATCCCGCCCTCCTGTCTCTGTTACCTGTCAGATAATCAGCAGATCATTCCTGTACAAAGTCTTCAAATCCAGCCGGCGCTCTCTGCCGCCAAACAAAATCACCACCGTCGTCTCCCCTGTCTCTGCCACTACCCCCTGTCCGAACTTCCTGTGTTCCACAATCAGTCCCTCTCCCAGCCCGTCGCAGAATCTCACGAATCCGTCCCGGGAAAGCGGCTTTTCCTTCAGCTGAGAACAGAACGTGGATTTCCTGTCCCATTCGAAGACAAACAGCCTCTCCTTCGCCCGGGTAATGCCCACATAAAACAGACGCCGTTCCTCCTCGTAATCCTCCAGATCCTGCCGGTCCGCAGTCTTGAGATTCTGCGGTACCGCCTCCGGAAAGATTCCGTCCGCCGCGTCCATCAGATATACTGTGTCGTACTCCAGCCCTTTGCTGGCATGTATGGTAGACAGAATAAAGGCAGCCTCCGGGTCAAAAACCTTCTCCTGTATCACTGTCTGCAGCCTGGTCAGACGCTCCAGAAAGCTTTCAGGCGATTCTTCGCTTCTCCCCAGCACTTTCAGTATGTAAAGCTTGCTGTCACTCATTCCGGCACGTTCCAGATACTTTCCATATCCCATCTCTCTCACGATTCTGTCAATGGCCAGGTCTGCCCGTTCCCCGGACAGACTGTGGAAATGATTCCTCAGCGCTCTGCAGCTTTGCTGTGTCCGTTCCGGCAGCTGTCCGTAAGATATGGCAATATCCAGGACACTTCCCTTTTTCGTTTCACATATTTCACAGATTCGAAGCGCTTCCTCCTTGCTGATATAAGTAAACATTTTATAGTATATCAGCAAAAAAAGCTCTCTGTCTTCCGGGTGCAGTGCAAACTCCATGATATTTCGAATATCCTGTACCACCCGATGAGTGAAAAAAGTCAGTTCCGCATTGCGGATCCGATATGATAATCCCTTTCGTTCCAGCTGATCCACCAGCGGAAGAACACTCTCATTATCCCGGTAAAGCACTGCCGTCTGTCTGTCACAGTTTTCCGCCACTTTCGCGAGATAAGTATACTGTGCTCCCCTCCCCTTCAGTGTGACAAACCGGATATCGGCACCTTCTTCTCTGGCCGCACGCATGTGTTTCTCATGGCGCAGTGTGTTCTTCTGAATAAACCAGTCTGCCGCCGTCACAATCTTCGCGTTGGAGCGGTAATTCTCCTCCATAAGCAGCACCTTTGCCCCTCTGTGGTTCTCTTCAAAGGAAAGCAGCGCCTCCGGATAAGCCGCCCGAAAGCCGTAAATACTTTGATCTTCGTCCCCCACCATGAAAAGGTTATCCCGTTGCCCTGCAAGAAGTCGGATAATTTCATGCTGGATTCTGGACGTGTCCTGGGCTTCATCCACGCACAGATAAGGGTAACAGTCCTGAAAATGCCGCAGCGTTTCCTGACTGTTTTTCAAAATTGTACAGGCATATATCATCTGGTCATCATAGTCCATCAAAGCCCGGCTCCGCAGCTCGCCGCAGTAGGCTCTGTATATCTCCGATATCCGGAAGTCAGACTCCTCATCCAGTTTTGCCGTCTCCTCCGCCGTCAGCATGCTGTTTTTGATATAGGTAATCAGCGTCCGGATTCCCTTTAAGTCGCTTTCCGTGGCATAATCCCCCTGAACCTGCCGGTAAATCGCCGAAAGAATGCCGCTGGTCTGTCTGTCATCCGTCACAAGCTCAAAAGGTTTCTTCCCGATAAGACGTCCATAATACTGAATGATTCTGGCACAGACTCCGTTGATGGTCCGGAATTCCAGCCGACTGCAAAGCTCCCCTCCAAAATAAGACCCAAAACGGGCCGCCATATCCCGGGTGGCCGCCACGGTATAAGTCAGTGTCAGAATCTTTTCCGGTACAACACCGGCACAGTAAATCAGATAGCCCAGCCTGGTCACCAATACCGTAGTCTTCCCGCTTCCGGGCACAGCAAGCAGAAGCACCGGTCCCTTCACGGACCTGACCGCATCTGTCTGCTGTGGATTCAGCTGTATCCGGAAATTCCGGCAGAATTCATCATATGTCATGGACGCACTGTTTCCTCTCCCTGCTCCCCCGCCTTTCCAGGAAGCAAATGATGCCAAACACACCTGTAAGCAACAGGACCGATACTGCCACGGTAATCCATGGATTCAGGGCAAAGCCTGCCACCAGATAGCCGCAAAGGCATACCACAGCCACCAGCGTCGCATAGGGCAGCTGGGTTTCCACATGTCGAAGATGCTCGCACTGGGCCCCGGTGGATGCCAGGATAGTGGTATCAGAAATCGGGGAACAGTGGTCTCCGTACACAGAGCCGGCCAGCGTAGCTCCCAGAGATGGAATCAGCACCGCCGCTCCCGCCTCCCCCGCACAGAGCATGGATACTATGGGCAGCAGAATGCCGAAGGTTCCCCAGGCCGTTCCCATGGAAAAGGACAGAAATGCCGCCACCGCAAACACAATGGCAGGCAGGAACCCAAAGGGCAGATGAATGGTCGTCACAAAATGACTGACGAAAAGTCCTGTCCCTATCATTTCCCGGCACACACCGCCCAGCGCCCATGCCAGTATCAGGATGGTCAGCGCCGGAATCATGGTCTTAATCCCATCGATCACCCCTGTCATAAATTCCCGCAGACTCATGATTCTCCTCGGAATGTACATTGCAATGGCCACAATCAGCGCCGCAAAGGTCCCAAGTGTAAGGCCCGCAGTGGGATTTGCTCCGATAGCCTCCGTAAAAGGCTTTCCTTCAAAGAAACCGCCCACATAGGCCATGCCCAGTATGGCACAGACAATCAGAGTCACCACCGGCACAATCAGGTCCGCCACGGACCCCTTCCCCTTTTTCACCCTGTTCTCTTCTTCCTTTGCAGCCGCCGTTTCTTCCCGCCGTTCCTCTTCTGCCTTTTTCATGGGACCGAAATCGAAGTCCACAATACTCAGGAAAAATACCATCGCAATGGTCAGAATCGCATACAGATTATAGGGAATGGTCCGAACAAAGGCATTCAGACCGCCCGCCTCCTCCACTTCCGATGCCACGGCCACGGCCCAGCTGGAGATGGGCGCAATGATGCACACCGGCGCCGCGGTAGCGTCCAGCAGGTAGGCAAGCTTCTCCCTGGAAATCTTACATTTATCAGTGATGGGCCGCATCACCGTCCCCACGGTGAGACAGTTAAAACCGTCATCCACAAAAATCAGAAGTCCCAGACAGGCGGTGGCCAGTTTGGCACTGACTTTGTTCTTAATCCGTTTCCCGGCCCATTGTCCATAGGCGTCGGATCCTCCCGACCGGGTCACCACCACCACAAGGGAGCCCAGAAGGACAAGAAAAATAATCATATAGCCATTCTCTCCGATTTTAGCCGCCATCATGTCGAACACAAAAGTGACGGCCTGCAGAATATTTCCTCCCGTGGAAAAACAGTAGACACACATCCCGGTGAAAATCCCCAGAAAAAGGGATGAATAAACTTCTTTGGTGATGAGTGCCAGCGTAATCGCAATCAACGGCGGAAGAATGGACAGCCAGCCCGCCTCTATCATTTCCAGACCCATATGTAATCTCTCCTTTACTGTTATTATAAAAAATTACAGTATCCTGTTTTATATCTATTCTCCTACCATCACCCTTTGTCTGTCAACCTTTTCTGTCATTTATTTTAAGTTTATATCAGTTCTCAGGCAGCAGATCGGACAATCCGCGAAACCGTTGTGCAAAAAGCTTTATATGCAGCAATACTTATTTATTTCAGCACTTGCTAAAATAAAGAAACATGGTATAATATGCACATACTTGTGGCAGAAAACGGCCGAATGGCCATCCATACCATGTGCGGGCTGCGCACATGGTATAATATGCACATATTCGTGGCAGAAAACGGCCGAATGGCCATCCATACCATGTGCGGGCTGCGCACATGGTATAATATGCACATATTCGTGGCAGAAAACGGCCGAATGGCCATCCATACCATGTGCGGGCTGCGCACATGGTATAATATCCTTATTCTGGCTATTCACAGACAGGAGGGAAGGAAATGTGAACGATAAAATACTGAAGGCAATCGGTGAACCCAGACGATTTCAGCTCCTGCAGCTGATGTCGGACCGCAGTTACTGCGTGCGCGCGCTGGCAGGAAAAAGCGGTCTGTCCGAATCCGCTGTTTCCCAGCATCTGAAGCTGCTGCGGGAGGCAGGCCTGATATACGGCGTCAAAAAGGGCTATTACACCCACTACCGTCTGGACAAGGATGTCCTTGGGCAGGTCATCTCCGAGCTGGAACAGCTCAGAGATATAACCCGCAGGCCCTGCGACGGTCCCTTTTACGGCTGTCCGGAATCGGAATACCTCAAATGTAAGTCCTATGTACCGCCGGAGAAGAGAGGAAAGGAAGAAAAATCCCATGTTTAAACGTTTTATTTGTTATTATAAGCCACACAGGAAAATGCTGGCCCTGGATATGCTGGCCTCCCTGCTGATCTCGGTGATTGGTATGGTGTACCCTGTTGTAACCAACAAAATGCTCAATATCTATATCCCGGAGAAAATGTATTCCGCTATTGTCATGGCCGGTGTCATTGTACTGGCCCTGTACATAGTCCGTATGCTGCTGCGCTATTTCGTCCAGTATTACGGCCATCTCATCGGCGTGCAGATGCAGTCACAGATGCGTCAGGATCTGTTCGCCCATCTGGAGAAACAGCCCTTCAGCTTCTATGACAACCACGAGACCGGACGCATTATGACACGCATCACCAGCGATTTGTTCGAGGTGTGCGAGCTGGCCCACCATGGCCCTGAGAATCTGCTGATCAGCTCGGTGATGATTCTGTTATCTTTCAGTTACCTGTTCCTGATCGACCCGATTCTGACGCTGATTATCTTCGCCTGTGTCCCCATTCTGGTGGTAGTGACACTGTACTTCCGCCGGGCTATGAGCCGGGCATTCGATGATCGCCGCAAAAGCAATGCCACCATCAATGCCGCTGTGGAGAGCAGTGTCACCGGCATCCGTGTCACCAAAGCCTACACCAACAGCGCAAGAGAAGTGGAAAAGTTCAGGGAAGGCGACAGACAGTTCGTGGATGCCTCCCGCCGGGCCTATCACGCCATGGCACAATTCCACTCCTCCACTTCCTTTGTGACAGATATTTTCAATGTGTTCATCCTGATTGCAGGGGGACTGTTCCTGTATGCGGGCAGAATCTCTTTCGGAGATTATTCCACTTTTATCGTGTCCGTCAATCTGTTCATCAATCCGGTGAACACCCTGATTGGCTTCATGGAACAGTTTCAGAACGGTGTCAGCGGTTTCAGACGATTTGTGGAAATCATGGAGGAAGCTCCGGAGCAGGATGCGCCCGATGCAAAAGAGCTCACGAATGTGCAGGGTGTGATAGAATTTAAAAATGTTACTTATGCCTATGATACATCGAAAGAAGTCCTTCACGACATCAATCTGCGTCTGGAAAAAGGCCGCAAGCTGGCACTTGTAGGGCCCTCCGGCGGCGGCAAGACTACTCTATGCCATCTGCTGCCCAATTTCTACAAGCTGGAAAAAGGGGATGGCTCCATACTCATCGACGGCCAGGATATCCGCAGCCTGACCATGGACTCCGTACGCCGCAATATTGGCATCGTTCAGCAGGATGTATTCCTCTTCGTTGGCACCATTCGGGAAAATATCCTCTACGGCCGTCCGGACGCCACTCAGGAAGAAATATACGAAGCGGCCCGGCGCGCCAATATTCACGATTATATCATGACGCTGGAGAAAGGGTACGACACGGAAATCGGTGAGCGAGGCGTGAAGCTGTCCGGCGGCCAGAAACAGCGTCTCAGCATCGCCCGGGTTTTCCTGAAGAATCCAGCCATATTGATTCTGGACGAAGCCACCAGCGCCCTGGACAATACCACGGAAGTGCTCATCCAGCAGGCATTGGACGAATTGTGCAAAGGACGCACCACGCTGGTGGTTGCCCACCGTCTCTCCACCATACGCAACGCCGACGAAATTGCCGTGGTCATGAACGGCCGCATTACCGAGCGCGGCACCCACGAAGAGCTGATGACGGCCGGCGGCACCTACCAGAAACTGTACTCTCTGCAATTCAGAGAAAATGATTTCTTTGCATAAAAATAATTTCAGCTGCGCCTGCCGTACAAATCTACTCCATCATGCGCCCCGCCCACACGGGCCTCTTCCAGAATCACCTGAAACTTCCCGCCCTGAAAGCGAAAGCCGGTGGTCTGGTCCTCGTACCACAGATTCTCCGGAGAAGCCAGGCAGTTCACCACATCCATCAGCTTGTCATGGTTGGCGCCCGCATGGCCTCCGTAATGACTGTTGGGCAGCATGGCATAATCCGCGTTTATCGCAGGATATAATCCGGAGAGGAAATTAAAGCAATGATGGGCAATCTGCACCACATCCGATTTCCACAATTCCGCGGGCACCGTTTTCAGCACCAGCTCTTCCGTCTCCCCGTTGGTATCGCCCAGCCACATAACAGTGCCGGAGCCTGTTGTCATCTTCATCAGAACAGAAGTACTGTTAAAATCCTGAAAAGGAAATGTGCCCGGACATTTGGACGTTATCGCATCTTCGTGGGTATACAGCACCTCAAAGCGGACATTGGCCAGTGTAATCACCTGACCATTATGGAGCTTCAGGCACTGAAGGTCCGGACAATACTCCCGCAAAGTCTCTTTCAGCACCAGAATATCCCTGTCGCCGGGCTTCATGGTATAGGGCAGGAAGTTGAACATTACCCGCTCCAACAAAAAAGCCTCCGGGTAGGTTCTCAGCAGCCGGACACAGGCCGCCATATGGTCACTGTGGGCATGGGTATAATACCAGGCGGCAATCCGGATTTTCTCTCCCTCTTTGGTCCCGGTAATTCTGCGCAGGAAGCGGTACATCCCGTTAACGGCTTCCTCGGAACACTGCTGATACTCTCCTCCGTCTATCATCACCAGACGATTGTCTGCCAGTCGGATAATATAAAACATGCCGCAGTTGGTTGCAGTGGGACCATAATGATTCTGAGGGTCATAATAAAGTCCGTACTGATAGATTTCCGCCGAATCCGTGCTTTCACAGCCATAGGAGAATTCTTTCAGCGAAGAGGAAGCCCTGTCCTCTATGATACGGACTTCTCCGGACGCACAGGTATAGTACGCATAGAGAAGTGTATCGCCTTTTTTCAGCTGACAGCTGTCCACTGCTCCGTTGTGATTCTCAAAGGTCTTCTCGAATCCCATTCTCTCCAGTTTCTCAAGATAAGCTTCATACTCTTCTCTGTCGGTATCCGCCACCAGCAGCATAGGGCTGTCCTCCTCTGTATCTCCGTGACTGTCATCCGCCAGCATGGCCCCTGTGTTGTACAGTGCTCCGGCAGATATGCCGCCGTCGTACGCCCATTCTTTTTTCCATTCCATCCTATGATACCTCCCTGTTCTTGAATTTTACCAATACTCTTCAAAACTGAAAATACTCTGCCATTGCTTCAGACAATCCGTCCGTCTCTGCCCCAGAGAAAGGCACCGTACCCTTTTCCCGTCTTCCCCCCGGAGGTCAGGAAATCTGCAAAACCCCGCTGCACAGAAGTCTTCCGGGGCAGCTCTTCCAAAGGCCGTTCCGCTTCTGTGCCGAACACGCGCCAGGCGTCTTTAAAAGCATCTCTTTTCTCCAGGGAAAGGATTTCAAAATCCTGCTGGAACCGCAGAATATTAGAGTCCGGAGGCAGAAATGTCCGATACTCCGGGTCCAGCAGCCAGGAGTTGCACACAAGCACCAGGTGATCTCCAATACGCTGTTCAGGGAAAAAATCATAGGCACGGCGGTAGGCATCCAGGCATAAGTCCTCCGTAAGCGGCCCGGCGGAGGGTATGTGTATGGCGACCACAGGGTCCCGGGGATGTATCGTCAGACCGCTGCACTGCCAGGGTTGATCCAGGATAAAGAAAGTTTTCTCGAACTGCAGCCGTCCCAGACCGAAGCGTTTCAGTTCCAGAAACCCGGCATACCACGCTGCATCAGAAGTCCCCCATTCTCCTTGGATACGCTGACATTCTTCCAGTCTGCAGCGAAGATCCATCATGGAATTCCAGAATACTTCTTCCGGAATTCCTTCTTCTTCATATCGGCGTATGACCCCTGGGAAACAGACGAAAATCAGCATCATCTGTCTGCCGAAATCAGGCCCGGCAGCTTCCAGTGCCTCCTTCCAAGTCAGCCTGCCGCTCAGGTATTGTCTTCCCAGCTCTTCCATCCTGTGGTCCGCCAGCGGTAAAAGCACTCTTGCCGCCTCCGGCGGAAACTGAAGCCGATTCATATATTCACGATAATCGGTCTGCATTTCTTCCTCCGTTTTCGGAAATTCCCCCGGCATAACATGTCGGAGAACTTTCAAAATTACTGTTCTCATCTCAAAACTCTTCTTATCGTCGAACCCTACCATATCTTTGTGTCACTGTCAAGTGACAGATTTATTTTTTCCAATACCGGAACCCCTTGTGGCAGATTCTTTTCTGTGATATGATGGAGCAGTTCGCGGCCTGTCAGAGCTTTTGTTAGACAGGCTTGAATCAATACAGACAGATAAGAGGATACTCTCATGGCATTTATAGAGGATAAGAAAACATTCTACCGAAACCTGCTCCGGCTTGCCCTGCCCATCGCGCTTCAGAGCCTGATGCTTGCCCTGGTTGCCGCCGGAGACGCGCTGATGCTGGGAAGAGTGGCTCAGGATGAAATGACTGCCGTTTCCCTGGCAACTCAGATCCAGTTCGTTCAGAATATGTTCCTGGCCGCTGCCACAGGAGCCGGAGCTATCCTGGGAGCGCAGTACTGGGGCAGGGGAGACCGTCGTACACTGGAGACCATTTTCAACATTATGCTCCGTCTCTGCGGCCTCATTTCTGTCCTGTTCTGCGGGGCATGTGAAATCATGCCGGAATTTCTGATGCGGATTTTTACTCACGATGAGGCACTGATTCTCATTGGTGCAGCCTATCTTCGTATCGCAGGCTGGTCTTACCTGCTTACCGGCATATCCCAATGCTATCTCACCATGATGAAAGTAACAGACCATGTGAAGCCGGGAGCCTTCATCAGCTCCGGCGCCGTTCTCATCAATGTCTGTCTGAACGCTGTATTCATATTCGGCCTGTTGGGAATGCCGGCACTGCAGGCCAGAGGAGCTGCTCTTGCAACCACCGTCTCCCGCATTATCGAGCTGGCGCTTTGTCTGTTCGTCTCATCAAGGGATACCTATGTACATCCGGGATTAGACAGATTCTTTCAGAAGAACAGGGAACTTGGAAGAGATTTTGCAAAGCAGTGTCTGCCGCTGATGGGCGGTTCTCTGTGCTGGGGCATCGGCTTCACATCCTACACTGCGATTATGGGGCATATGAGCGCCGACGCTGCCGCCGCCAATTCCGTGGCGGCCGTGGTCCGCGATCTGATCTGCTGCTTCTGCAACGGCATCGGCAGCGCCGCAGGAATCATTGTGGGCAACGCCCTCGGATCCGGAAATTTGGAGGCCGGAAAAGTATACGGAATCAGGCTTAAAAATTTGTCCTATGGAATCGGATTTCTGTCCACCGCCCTGGTTCTGGCCGTGACGCCTCTGGTGGTGAGAATGGTGCTTCTGACAGATACAGCACAGGAATATCTCACAGGCATGATGGTGATTATGGCTTTTTACATGATCGGGCGCTGTGTCAATACGGTCACTATCAACGGCGTGCTGAACGGCGGAGGAGATACAATATTTGATATGTACAGTCTGATCGTCTGCATGTGGATGATTGCCATTCCGCTGGCGCTGGCAGGGGCCTTTGTCTTCCACTGGTCGCCTCTCGTGGTCTATTCCTGCACCTGCCTGGACGAAGTGGGCAAGATTCCATGGGTTATGATACGGTTCCGCAAATACAAATGGGTAAGGGATCTGACACGGCAGGGGGAATGATGGATTATTTGCAGTATTTTCTTTTTCCTGTTTTTAATCATTAAGCGCTTACACAGCCTGCACCAAATAAAAGATACGGAGACAGCACCACCACACCTTTTGACATAGCAGACGCGGAAACCGCAGCCCGGGTGTTGCCGGCACTTTCCGAGACACTGTGGAAACGCCTGCGGTCAGACAATGCGAAAATTCAGGTAGTCTCCGTCACCATCCGATATACAGATTTTTCCTGCTTTTCTCATCAGAAAGTACTGGATGCTCCCACCGATGTGACTCTGGAAATCTACCATGCTGCCAGAGAACTTTTTGCAGAATTATGGAACGGCAGATTGAAATTTTGCAGGCTCTCGGAACGCTGGAGCACCCCTTCATAATTTCTCCGCAAAGTATAGCCATCCGAAATGCTTTCATGATATAATTATCTTATTCTAATGACTATCATAGTAAAGAGAAAGGATATACCAGAGATGAAGTATGATTTTACGACTGTTATGAATCGCTGCGGCATGGATGCCATCGCTGTGGACGGCTTGGGCTCCGGAGGCGCTCCCGGCAGTCCGAAAGAAGGCTTCGACGCAATCCCCATGTGGGTAGCCGATATGAACTTCCCCACCGTCCCTACAATACTGGAGGCCATTATGGCTCGTATAAAAGAGCCCCATTATGGCTATTTTTCTCCCCGGGAGGAATATTTTGACTCCATCATCCAGTGGCATGAAAAAAGGAACGGCGTCACCGGTCTGACCAGGGAATGCATCGGCTATGAAAACGGCGTACTGGGCGGCGCAATCAGCGCTCTGAACGTGTTCTGTTCCCAGGGAGACAATGTTCTCCTCCATTCCCCCACCTATATCGGTTTTACCGGCTGTCTGGGCAATAACGGGTATCACATCGTTCACAGTCCCCTGGTTCCGGATGAAAATGGCACTTACCGCATGGATTTTGTCGATATGGAAAAGAAAATCACAGAGAATAAGATTCATGCCGCTGTGTTCTGTTCTCCCCACAATCCCTGTGGTCGTGTCTGGGAAGAATGGGAAGTGGCACAGTTCATGGAATTGTGCAGGAAGCATGATGTGATGGTGGTCTCCGATGAGATCTGGTCGGATATTATCCTGTCCGGTCACACCCACATTCCCACACAGAGTGTCAGCGAGGACGCCCGCAGCCGCACCGTGGCGCTCTATGCTCCCTCAAAGACATTTAACCTGGCCGGTCTGGTGGGCAGTTATCATATTATTTATAACAAGACGCTTAGAGATCGGGTGAACAAAGCATCTTCCCTGGCTCATTACAACAGCATGAATCTCCTCTCCATGTACGCCCTTATCGGCGCCTATCGGCCGGAGGGCTATCAGTGGGTGGACGAGCTTCGCCAGGTCATCACCGGCAATGTGGACTTCGCCTGTGATTATATTGCGGAACATTTCCAGGGTGTCAAAGTCTCCAGGCCTCAGGGTACTTACATGCTGTTCCTGGACTGCACGGAATGGTGCGGGGCCCATGGCAGAACCATTGATGAACTGGAACAGGCCGGCTGGGACGTTGGAGTAGCCTGGCAGGACGGAAGGATGTTCCACGGCCCCTGCCATATCCGCATGAACCTGGCCCTGCCGCTTTCCCGTGTACAGGAGGCCTTTGACCGGTTAGATAAGTACGTTTTCAATGCCTGAGAAAGCAGCTCCGGCGGCATGGCCTTTTGTCGCATCTCTCGGGGCAGGAAGCCGGAGCTGCCCTATAAATATGCTAAACTAAACATAACAATAAGTTGGGATTATATGCTTTCATTTTCGTTATTTTATTGACTGTTTTACAAGCAAATTGTTTTAATTGTTTTATGAATTATTCTGACTTAGACTCCTGTATTGAAGAATTTTTAATAAGAGAAAAAAGGGAAAACATAAAATCCTTTAAAAACGAAATAGAAATATTGTATATGTTAAATAATCCGGAGGTTATTAGAGAAGTATCTTATAAGCTCGGAGATAGAGGAATGCCGACTAACGTCCATTGTCGTAATAGCTGCCATGTAAGTGGTTTGGTACAATTGGTATTAAAATTTGCATATGAAATTCTATCAGGAGGGAAGTATCATGGAAAGCATCTTGCAGACGGCCAACAGACTCTTCCAAAACCGTTATATTATCTCTATTAAAAAGGCTTTTACCATCACGCTCCCAGTAATCATCCTGGGCTCGATAGCGTCGCTGGTCAATAATATCCCCATTAATATAGTGCAGATGGGTCTGTCCACCCCGGTTGGACAGGTGATTCGGACTATAAATAGCGCAATCTGGCTGGGCAGCACAGCCGTTATGGCAATTTTGATTGCATGGACTTTGGGCTATTATCTCGGTAATGCCTATAAACTTAACGGTACTCTCTCGGCCCTCACAAGTGTATCCGCCTATCTGACCATTTGCGTCACAACCTCGGACGGCGGCATCTCGCTGGGCCAGTTGGGATCCAGCGGGCTTTTCGGAGCTATTTTAATCGCGATTCTGGCCACCGAACTGTACCATGCATTTTCCAATCTTAAAATCAATATTTCTGAGGATACGGCGGAGGAGGTGCGGCAAATGTTTGCAGCGCTTCTCCCCGTCATGCTGTCCGTTTTCTGCATTGCCCTCACAAACGGCATCATATTGATGACCTCCGGCAAAGGGGTTGACAAGTGGATTTATACTGCCCTGTCGTTTCTTTTTTCAGCGGCCGATGGAGGCGGACTTGCCGGTACCCTGTTTCTGGTATTCGGCATCCATATCTTCTGGTTCTTCGGTATTCATGGCGGAAATGTGATGGACAGCATCATGGTCAGCGCTTTCGGTGAGAATCTCATTCGTAATACCGACCTGTATGCTATGAATCGCAATGCCTTTGACGAGCATCTTGCCATTATCAGCAAGGGCTTTCTGGATACTTTTGTATTTATGGGAGGAGCGGGTACATCGCTGTGCATTATTATCGCGGTGTTCATTATTGCCAGAAGCCGGTATATGCGCAGCATCGCCAAAATGGGCGGTGTATTCGCACTCTTCAACATGAATGAAATTGTGTTGTTCGGCTTTCCCATAATCTTAAACCCTATTCTGCTGATCCCTTTTCTGCTCACGCCGCTCACGATAACGCTCATTTCGTGGAGTGCCATGTCTCTGGGTCTGTCTGCCCGGGTTGTAACGGAAGTGCATTGGGCAATGCCGCCTTTGATCAGCGGATATTTGGCAACCGGCGGGCACCTGTCGGGCAGCATCCTCCAGATGATCAATATTACTGCAGGCATCCTGATTTATCTGCCGTTTATTCGTTTGATGGACAGACGGGCAGTGCAAAAGGAATCCCTGAAGGACAACAATACGGCTCTGTTAAAAAATACACTGAATACAGTGGTTGAGAAAGTCCATAGCTCTACGGGTGAAATCAATGGGGAGATTACGGATTTTTCAATCGTCCTGGAAAGCGTCGTCAGAGATTTGAATGTGCTCTCTGCTCAAATGCAGCAGCAGATGCAATTGATGCATACCTGTGACGAATGTATACGGACCATTGATACCTCGGCGTACAGCACAGATACCAGTATAAAAACCGTCTTGCAGAATATGGAAAAAACAAACACGCTATCCATGACAGGCGCACAGAACCTGCAGCAAACGATGCAGGAGATGAAGGAAACTTGTCTTTCCACACAAAAAAACAATGAACTGGCCAGCCAGCTCCATCTGCGCTGTGAACAGATGGAGGGAATGTTAAAAAGCATTGAGGACATATCCATGCAAACGGCTACTCTTTCATGCAATACCTCCATTGAGGCGACGCGCGCCGGTGTCCACGGCAAAGATTTTTCCGTGGCGGCCGCCAATATAAAAGATTTGTCGGAAGTAGCAGCGAGGACCGTTTCTGAAGTTGCGGGTTTGTTACAGGGGATGAAAGCGGATACATCTGATATGATTGAGCGATCTGAAGTCAGTTTCAAGCGGGTAGAAACCGGACTGCAGCAGGTGATTGACGCCAGCCGGCTGTTCAATGAGATTATACAGAATATTCACAATATTCAAGTACAGTGTCATACGGTTCTTAAGTACAACGGCGAGGTGATCGGCGAATTGCAGCAAATCAATGAACACCTCCGGACAACCAGCCATTTCTTTGAAGAAACGGCATCCCATACATCTGAGGTGGCTGCACAGGTTCGCAATAGGTCGGATGAGTCCAAAGAAATGGCGCATAAGCTGCGGAAGCTGAATGTGGAAACAAGCCTTATGACAGTGAACGCGCTTGAGAACCTTGAAAGTTAGGTACTTGCAGGTGCTGACAGCTTCTTATTGCCCCACTGGCTGCCGTCCACATGGCGAAGCCTGGCGCAGATCAGCATAAGGCCGACGCTGCCGTCACTACCCGTGTGTGACGGCGGCTCCCCTTTGCCTGTATAGCCCTGATTTACTTGAAACTGCAAAGCTTTTCGTGGTTCCCTGCTTTCTAATGCCACTTTTTTATTTCAGAAACAGATGGACGGACAGCTCCTGTCCCTGCAGCGATGCGTCCACCTGGCCCCCGTGGAGCTCCACGATGCGCTTTACAATGGCAAGCCCCAGCCC
>CAJUQT010000033.1:21570-46645 GCA_910588225.1 uncultured Acetatifactor sp. | reverse complement strand
TGAAAAGCCGGGAAAGCCCGTAAAATCAAGGAAAAACGGCGCTAAGAGAATTTCAATACGGCCTCAAGGCTGCAAGACGTGCACCTCAGTTCAGCAAGCGATAAGTAAACGAAATATCAAATACGGCTTTCAATCCCCGGGCATTTATGCTTTGGGGATTTTGCCTGTATTTTGTATAAAATGCCAGCAGTTGAGCCTCCTTATTCTTCTGACGGAGCTGCATATCGGCATTTATAGAAAGGGTGCAAATGCAAATAGAAAAAATCATAACCAGCCGCCTGGCCATACGCGGGTTTACAGCAGATGATGCAAGATTTGCAATCAGTATCTGGAATGACCTGGAAATGGGAGAATACCTGGCGGATCCGGCTCTGGAAGAAGAGAAGATTACTCCCGAATATCTGAGGGAAATAGAGAATCTGGGAGAGGATGAAGAGTGTTGCTATCTGATATCAGAGGACTGGCAGACCGGCAAAAGGATAGGTACTTGCAGCTTTATACCATCAGAAGACGGAAAATTATACGATATTGCCTATTGTGTACATAAGAGTCACTGGAGACAGGGCTACGCCACAGAAATGATCCGTGGTATGATAGAATATGCCAGGGGACGAGGAGCGGAGAAGATAACCGTTACTGTGGACAAGAGAAATATAGCTTCCAATGGAGTGATGAAGAAACTGGGATTCAGGATTGCCGCTGACGGGAAATATAAAAAACGGGGGACCGATCAGGAATGCCCGGATTATAAATATGAACTGTTACTGTCCTGAATGGGAAGCCTGCAAATATCGCTTAAAAAAGGAAACTGCTCCGCAGAGTCAGCTTCCTTTTTTGCTTGCGGCTTCTATTTTTTCAGGAAGCCTTTTAGAGCGTCTGCGGAGTCTGAGACCTTATCTGCCGTGAGCTTGGCTTTTACGCCCTGAATGACCTGATTGACGATATCATCCGGCAAATCCACACCCAATATGCTTTCCAGCGCCTTGACCGGTTCCCTGCGGAACTGCTCCTGAAGCCCTTTATCTTTGGTGAGTTTATCCACCGCTTTTGTAATCTGTTCTTTTACATCCATTGCTATTTTCTCGCTTTCTTTTTATTTTTGCATAAAAGGTAACAATTCAGACAATTAAAGCTCTTCCAGAAGGCCGTCAATGATTTCCCTCCAGTCTTCTTTTTCCCTGGCGCCTACCACAGTATCCAGGACATTTCCTTCTTCATCCAGGAAAAAGGTGGTGGGAACGGCCGCCACATCTGTCAGAAGGGCATTGAACAGAGACTCATTGAGATACAGATGAGGATATGATGCTTCGGTCTGCTCAATCAGATTTTTCGCTTTTGTCGTCAGCTTTTCATCCGAACCTTCCTGAACATCACTGATAATGCCTATAATCTGGAAATCTGAATTGTCGTATTCTCCGGCCAGCTGGCCCAGCTCAGGCATTTCCCGCAGGCAGGGCTGACAGTACGTAGCCCAGACATTGATCATGGTGAGCCTGGATTCGGAGAAAATGTCGGAGGAAACGGTATTGCCCTCCGTATCCTGAGCTTCGAAGACTGTCATATCCTTTGCTGTCTCAGATGAGGCAAATTCGGACTCTCCGGATGCAATGGTTTCAGGAGAGCCGGCGGAGGGGACAGATTCTTTTTCAGGTGTCTGTCCTGCGCAGCCTCCCAGAAGTACGATTGTCAGAATTCCTGTTGCCAGGTATGCTTTAAGGTCAGCTTTCATAAACTTATCATTCCTTTCCTGGTTGCAGTACGGAGAGGATGAGAATCTCCACACTCATAATATCATTCATTTTCCCTGTTTTGACGGCTTCTTCCGTCTCTACACATTTTACCACAGCATTGCGAAGCAGGGAAGTCTTAAATTGCGCAGCCTGATTTATATATTTTCCCGCGATAAAGGGGGCTACACCGATTTTGGAACCGACAGTGCGGTTATCATATCCTTTTTTCTTCAATTCCTTTGCCTGCAGCAGCATATTGCATTGTCTTGCGATGAGGAACAGAATGCGCATGGGCGGTTCTTTTAAGGCAAGCAGATCATAATACAAATCCAGAGCCTGCTTCTGCTGTCCGACGGAGATGGCATTGATCATATCGAAGATATGATTGGTGATTCGGGTGGTGCAGACGGCTTCCACGTCCTCAGCGGTGACCACATCTCTGTCCATACAGTAACAGATCAGCTTTTCCAGTTCCATCTGTATATTCTCCATATCGGTACCGGTTCTGGAGAGAATCAGCTGTACCGTATTCTCGGTGATTCGTTTGCCTTCCCTGGCAAGGATTCCGGCAATCCAGCGCTTCAGCGTGCTTTCGTCCTGCATGGCGAACTCGGATACATATCCTTTTGCCTGTACTGTTTTATATAGTCTGCTTCTTTTATCCACTTCGTTTTCCAGGAAGACGAAAAAAGTGGTTTCATTGGGAGAAGCCAGATATTCAGCCATTTTTTCCCCGCCGGTTTTAAAGAGACCGCTGCCTGAGACAAAGATGACCCGGCGGTCGCCGAAGAAAGGAAGGGTTTCGGCCAGATCGATGATTTCACCTACAGAAATATCTTTTCCTTCAAAAAAATGGATATTCATGGTGTCACAGCCTTCGCAGAGTGCCGCGCGGAGCTTTTCGCGGTACTGCCTGCGCAGATAGCGTTCTTCTCCGTAAAGCAGGTAGACCTGACGGAATTTACTTTGCCTGATATCCTCGTTAATCTGCTTCATTTTGATTCTCCTTTCGTTTCTATTGTGCCTTTTGGCGGAAGGGATGTCAAGTGCTTTTCAGATGGAAGCAGATGAGGAACAGAGCTGTTATTTAGAAAAAAGAGAAATTATAGAATTTTTTGGAGAAATTTGACAATATACGCAGAAGCGGCACGTCTTGTGGAATTTATTGGTATCTTCAGACGAAAATCGCGATGGTTTGGAGTTGCTGTTTCAAACACTTCTCTTTTATAATGGAAAAGGACGAATTTAGACAATTTGTGTGACAATTCAGCCAAATACATGGAAGCACGGATTCGGGTGCCGGCTTTTTATGGCTGAAAATGAAAAAAAGCAGGGCGGAAAGTTCTGCGAGGAGGTAGGATTGATGGAGCAACTGAATATTACGGCGACAAAGGATAATGAGAGAATATACAAAATCCTGGGAGATCTGATGAACGGAGATAAAGAATTCCAGATTATGATTACGGTGCCTTCGGGGAAAACCGGGAATCAGCACGGACCTGTACAGGAAATACCAAAACCGGCGGTACGGCGTGATCTGGAACAGGATGTGACGGACATGATACATGAAATCGGTGTACCTGCACATATCAAAGGGTATCAGTATCTGAGAGAAGCGATTATGATGTCTGTGGAAGATCCGGGAATGATCAGCTCAATTACCAAGATTCTGTATCCCACCATAGCCAAACGTTTTCAAACTACACCAAGCCGTGTGGAACGTGCAATCCGCCATGCCATTGAAGTGGCGTGGAGCAGAGGAAGAATGGAAACGCTGGATGCGCTGTTCGGATATACTATTGATACCGGCAAGGGTAAACCTACCAACTCGGAATTTATTGCACTGATTGCCGACAGAATACGTCTTTCATATCGTGTGCAGTAAAGAGGGAAGGGCCGGTTTTGGGAAAAAAAGGTAAAGAAATGCTTTCCACTGAACCAATCTTGTTGTATAATAAAAAATGTACCCGTATTGATTAGTGCTCAGTGGAGGTTCCAATGAAAAAAATTCTTTTTGCGGCATCAGAGGGGGTTCCTTTTATTAAGACAGGCGGATTGGCCGATGTTGTGGGTTCCCTGCCGAAGTGTATTGACAAGCAGTATTTTGATGTGAGGGTCGTTATCCCGAAATACGCCTGCATCAGGCAGGAAATGAAGGATAAAATGCGGTATGTAAATCATTTCTACATGGATTTTAACTGGACAAGTGTATATGTGGGGATTTTGGAGGCGGAAGAAGAAGGCGTACATTATTATTTTATCGACAACGAGTATTATTTCAGCGGCGGTAAGGTTTACAGTGATGATCCAAAATGGGAGATTGAGCGTTATGCCTTTTTCTCAAAGGCTGCGCTGTCTATGCTTCCCATGGTAAATTTTCAGCCGGATGTGATTCATTGCCATGACTGGCAGACAGGGCTGATTCCCGTATATATGAAGGAGCGCTTCCGCGGAGGAGATTTTTACAGCAGAATGAAGTCTGTCATTACCATTCATAATCTGAAATTTCAGGGGAAATGGGATACCAAAACAGTTCGGAGCATTACCGGACTGTCAGATTACTTTTTTACGCCGGATAAACTGGAGGCATACAAGGATGCAAATCTGTTAAAGGGCGGGATCGTGTATGCTGATGCTGTGACAACGGTAAGCAGCACTTATGCGGAGGAAATCAAGACACCCTTTTATGGAGAGGGCCTTGACGGTCTGCTTCGGGCCAGAAAAGGTGATCTGCGAGGCATTGTAAACGGGATTGATTACACAGATTTCAATCCGGAATCGGATAAGCAGATTGTCAATCCTTACAACGCGGTGAACTTCCGCAAGGAAAAAGTGAAGAACAAGCGTGCTCTTCAGCAGGAGCTGGGACTCAGACAGGATGATAAGAAGATGATGATCGGAATTGTGTCCAGACTGACAGACCAGAAAGGATTTGACTTAATTGCCTACATTATGGATGAACTCTGTCAGGACGATGTACAGTTGGTCATTCTGGGAACAGGTGAAGAGAGATACGAGAACATGTTCCGGCACTTTGACTGGAAATACAATGACAAGGTGTCCGCCAATATTTATTATTCTGATTCTTTGTCTCATAAGATTTATGCTTCCTGCGATGCGTTTCTGATGCCATCGTTGTTTGAGCCCTGCGGGCTGAGCCAGCTGATGGCGCTGCGTTATGGAACGATCCCTATTGTGCGGGAAACAGGCGGCTTGAAGGATACGGTAGAACCTTACAATGAATACGAAAGCACCGGCACCGGTTTCAGCTTTACCAATTATAATGCCCATGAAATGCTGAATGCCATTCGCTATGCGGAGCATATCTATTATGATAAGAAGCGTGAGTGGAACAAAATGGTTGACAGAGCTATGGCCGCAGATTTTTCCTGGCATGTGTCAGCGGCGAAGTATCAGGAAATGTATGACTGGCTGATAGGTTGAAACTATGGCGGATAACAGCAGTAAGAAAAACAGCTTTATAATACAGGCGGGGATTCTGGCGGCCGCCGGAATTATCAGCAGAATTATAGGGCTCCTTTACAGGGGCCCTTTGCATCGTGTCATCGGGGATCTGGGACTGGGATATTATCAGTCTGCCCATAATTACTACACTATTGTCTTGCTGATTTCCTCTTACAGCATCCCCTCCGCCATATCAAAAGTGATTGCGCAGAAGCTGGCGTTACGGGAGTACCGCAGTGCGCACAGAGTGTTTAAAAGTGCGCTTATGTATGTTTTGGCGGTGGGCGGAGCAGCCAGTCTGCTTCTGTTTTTTGGTGCTGATTTTCTCTGTAAGATGGAACTGCTGGGAGAAAATGAGGTGTCAGTGCTGCAGGCATTTGCTCCGACTATCTTTATATACGGCATTTTAGGAGTGCTGAGGGGATATTTTCAGGCTCACGGCAGTATGGTGCAGACTTCCGTGTCTCAGATACTGGAGCAGATTGCCAATGCTATTGTCAGTGTGGGAGCGGCTTATCTGCTGATACGGGGAACTATGGGGACTCTTGAGATGCCGGCAGATGAAGCGGGCAGGGTGACTCGTGCCACCTATGGGGCTGTGGGAAGTGCTCTGGGAGCCGGAGCCGGTGTGATGACAGCCCTGCTTTTCATGGTGGGAGTCTACATGCTGAACCGTGGGACAATAGACAAAAGGATCCAGAGTGACAGACATGTGGGAACGGATTCCTATAAATCCATTATGCGGACTATTGTGATGGTGGTTACGCCGTTTATTCTGAGTACGGCCATATACAACCTTAGCGCTACGGTCAACAATACAGTATACACGCAGATATTTCCGTCTCTGCGGGAAATGGATGAAGTGGCGGTATTTTCCAGATGGGGAGTTTTTTCAGGGCAGGCGCTGACGATTTCCAATATTCCCATTGCCTTTGCTTCTGCCATGGCTTCCGCGGTGATCCCTTCCATGGCGCAGATGGCGGCGGCAGGAGACATGAAAGGTGTCAAAGAGAAGAACGCCCTGGCGATGAAGACCATTATGCTGATTTCCATTCCCTGTGCGGTGGGATTGTTTGTGCTGGCACGGCCGATGACGGGACTTTTGTTTCACAATGTACAGGAGACGGAGGACCTGGTGACAGGTCTTCTGATGGCGCTTTCACTTTCGGTGGTGTTCTATGCGTTGTCTACTCTGAACAGTTCTGTGCTGCAGGGGCTGGGTAAGGTAAATACACCCATAATAAATGCGGGGATTGCGCTGGTGATACAGACTGCTGCAGCGCTGTTGCTGCTTCTCCTTACAGAGCTGGATTTATACAGTATGGCAATTGCCGTTACACTTTATGCCGGCGTCATGTGTCTGCTGAATCAATGGGCGGTGCGTCGGGCCACGGGATACCGACAGGAGATTGTGAAGACATTTCTGATTCCCACACTGGCTTCCGGCTGCATGGGAGCTGTGGCCTGGGCCACTTACGAGGCTTTTCTGATGATGACATCTTCTCCCAGGATATCGGTGATAATAGCGATACCGGTGGGGGCCTGTGTATATTTTTTGATGCTGCTTCTCCTCCGGGGAATCTCGGAACAGGAGCTCAGGGCTTTCCCGAAAGGATACCTGCTGGTAAAGCTGGCCAGGAAATGCAGGCTGATGAAGTAAAAAATGCCTTGCAGGGACTGCAGGGCATTTTAGTTATACACAGGATTGCATAGGGAGGTTTGCCGCTGATGCGGCATGCGGCCGCGGGTTGAGTAGTGGAGACATTCTTACTTGATTGGAACGGTATAGCAGGAGTCATTCTGTCACAGGACAGATGCCGGAGATATCGCTGTCGATTGCCATAGAGAAATTGGTATAATAAACCACAAACCCCGGCTTTGCGCCATTGGGCTTTTTGACATGCTTTTTCTGAACATAGTCTATCTCTACTTTATCATGACCTCTTCCTCTGGAATAATAAGCCGCAAGTCTTGCCGCTTCTTCAAAGGTACGATCAGGCAATTCCTCCGCATTCCCCAGTCGGACGATTACATGGGAACCGGGCATCTGTTTTGCATGGAACCACCAGTCGTTTCCGGTGGCAATCTTAAAAGTCAGTTCGTCATTCTGGTAATTATTTTTTCCCACATACATGTGAAAACCGTCGCTGCTGATATAATGATAGGGCCTGCTGGTGATTTTCTGCTTTTTGGCATTGCCTTTTCTGCGGATGTAACCGCTTTCCGTCAGTTCTTCCTTAATCTGTGCCAGGTCCTCTTCGTACAGAGCAATATCCAGAGCGGCGGAAATCGACTCCAGATGCTCGATTTCTGCTTTGACTTCCTTAGTCAGGCTGCTCAGTGCCTCATAGGTTCTCTTTAATTTCCCATATTTCTCAAAATACTTTTTTGCGTTTTCCGTAGCGCTCAAAGTGGGATCCAGAGGAATGACGACAGTGTCGTCAGTGTAATAATTCAGTGCTTTCAGGGATTTTGCCCCCGGTTGTGCATCATAGCCGTAGGTGTTCAGCAGTTCTCCGTAAATGCGAAAGGTTTCCCGCTTTTCCGTATCCTTTATCTGACGCTGCTGCAGATCATATTTTTTCACATTTCTCTCCAAAGCCGTCTGGACAATTCTGCGCAGATCAGCGGATTTCTGGCGGATGCGGGTCAAAGTATTTTTTGCCGCATAGTAATGTTCCAGAAGAGCGGACATGGTTGGATAGGAGACAGTTCTGCCGTCGCCACAGGCGTACACAGTCAAAGGCAGAGCGCAGAATTCGACAGGCGTGTCACCCTTGTAAGCGATGTTGGGAGCAAAATTTTCCTCCAGAATAGCTGTCTTCATGCGGTGGAAGGCCTGATAGAGCCTGTCATAATCCATGTCGGTCAATGCGGCAGTGGGAAGCTCTCCGTCTATTTCGGCTTCGTGACAGAGCTCCTGGGCCATAATGGGAGAGATACCGGTAAAACTGCTGTATATTGCCTTAAAGACTGGCTGTGGGCTGGAGGAGAGAGCCGTTTGGAAGGTATCCCTCTCTGTTTGGAGCGCGTCCAGCTTGTTCTGGGTTTGGGCCACGAAGTAAGGCTTTCCCGGCAACACTTCCCGGAGAGAACTTACCGCCGCGGAGACGCGCTTGATGCTGTCTATTATGGTGTCGTTTTCATCACAGAAAATGATATTGCTGTGCTTGCCCATAATTTCTATGATCAGCGCTTTATACCGCAGGTCGCCCATTTCGTCCAGATGTTCGATTCCGATGCGGACGATACGCTCCAGACCAGGCTGCGAAATCTCTGTAATCCGGCCATTCTGCAGATGCTTGCGCAGCAGCATACAGAAATTAGGGGCCGTCATGGGGCTGGGCTTATTGGTTTCCGTCAGGTAGATCAGAGGCAGAGAAGCCTCTGCGGAAAGGAACAGACGCTTCTGGCCTGTGGGCTGCTTTATGGTCAGAAGCAGCTCATCCTCTTCCGGCTGGGCAATTTTATTCAGACGCCCGCCCAGCAGTTCTTTTTTCAGTTCAGATACTACATTTGCTATGGTTACTCCGTCGAATGCCATTTTTATATTCTCCTGTTCCGGTTCTGCCATACACATGCCTTTCGTGCTGTATATGTATGTCCTCTGCACTCTTTGCACTGTACACGAATGTCTGCCGCGCTGTATGTGCGTGCTCCGCGCCGTTTGTCCACCCGGCCGCATACTTACATTTCCATGGGGACACCCTTTGACTTCAGAAATGCGATGATCCCGCTGGCGTTCTGGGTACGGAAATCGTCAAAGGTAATGAGCTTTTTCCCGTCTCTGGTATAAATGATATATGACCGGCCGCCCATGGAAACTTTCTGAAGATCGCTGTAGAAGAGAAGCTTTGCGGCACCCAGAGGCGGTGTGTATACCAGGCCGTCGCTGTTGAGAACCAGATCGCTGCGGCGTGTCCTGATGACCATGAAGATACTGACAATAAAGACAACGACATATACGGGGGCCATAATAACTGTAAGAAAGGACAGTTCTTCCGTTCCGCCCATGAACAGCATCAAAGCCACGAAAAGGATTCTGAGGCCGGAAAGGATCAGAAGGAAAATGAAAATGGTACCCAGAAGAGATGTCTGTCTGATTTTGTAGGAATTCATATCGGTTTCTCCTTGTGCTTGATTTGACATTCCTAATTGTAGCATATGCACGGGGCATTTGAAAGTACAAATTCGTATGGGATGAAATTGCATCCGGCATCTTGTGTGTGTTATAATATCAGAAACAATGAAAAGAGAAAACTGCGGTGAAGATCCTGAAAACGGCAGCGCCGGATGTGCCCATTAAGTTGTCCGCGGAAACGGACAATGTCAAAGCCCAGAGACTGTATCTGTCCATAGGTTTCGTGAAAACGGATGAGATGGACGGAGATGATTTTGTCTTCCGCCTCTGAAAAGGAATGGGGGTATTGTTGGGAGATGAGCTGTAAAAGGGAAAAAACTCTCTCTCCAGGACAGCTTTGTGTTGAATCCATGGTGTAAATCTGGTACAATAGAACTTATGATTCAATAGAACCATAGGTTCAATAGAATGTAAGATTCAATGGAATGTCAAATCCATTAGAGTGAAAGATTCTGACAGACAGAGCACAGAGAGGTAGAATTGTCGTGAAAATAATCGATAAGGTATTCGGCACACGTAGTGAGAGAGAGCTCAAAAGAATTATGCATCAGGTGGATGAGGTCGAAAATCTGCGTCCAAAGATGCAGGCTCTCTCCGACGAGGAGCTGAAGGGGAAGACCGCTGAATTTAAGAAGAGACTGGAGGAGGGGGCAACGCTGGATGACCTGCTTCCGGAGGCCTATGCCACAGTGCGGGAAGCCGCAAAGCGAGTGCTGAATATGGAGCATTTCCGGGTGCAGGTGATGGGCGGCATCATCCTGCATCAGGGACGGATTGCAGAGATGCGTACCGGTGAAGGTAAAACTTTGGTCTCCACGCTGCCGGCCTACCTGAATGCCCTGGAGGGCAAGGGTGTTCATGTGGTGACTGTGAATGATTATCTGGCAAAGCGTGACGCCGAGTGGATGGGGCAGGTGCATGAGTTTCTGGGGCTTTCCGTGGGGGTGGTGCTGAACAGTATGACTTCCGAAGAGCGCCAGAAAGCCTACCAGTGCGACATTACTTATGTGACCAACAACGAACTGGGCTTTGATTATCTGCGGGATAATATGGTGATTTACAAGGAGCAGCTGGTTCTGCGGGGACTGCACTACTGTATCATTGACGAGGTGGACTCTGTTCTCATTGACGAGGCCAGAACCCCTCTGATTATTTCCGGCCAGAGCGGCAAGTCCACCGCGCTCTATGAGATGTGTGATCTGCTGGCGCGCCGTATGCACAGAGGCGAGGACATGCAGGAACTGACCAAAATGGATGCCATCATGGGTGTGGTGCAGGAGGAGACGGGCGATTTTGTTGTCAATGAGAAGGATAAAGTGGTTAATCTCACAGCGGCCGGCGTGAAAAAGGTGGAGGAATTTTTCCATATTGAAAATTATGCGGATCCGGAGAATCTGGAGATTCAGCACAACATTATCCTGGCGCTTCGGGCCCACAATCTGATGTTCCGGGATCAGGACTATGTGGTGAAGGACGATCAGGTGCTGATTGTGGATCAGTTTACCGGACGTATCATGCCGGGGCGGCGCTATTCCGACGGACTGCATCAGGCCATAGAGGCAAAGGAGCATGTGAAGGTAAAGCGGGAGAGCAAGACCCTGGCCACCATCACATTCCAGAATTTCTTTAACTTATTTGAGAAAAAATGCGGAATGACCGGTACCGCACTGACGGAGGAGAAGGAATTCCGGGAGATTTACGGTATGGACGTGGTGGAAATTCCCACCAATGTGCCTGTTATTCGTAAGGATTTACAGGATGCGGTGTATAAGACCAGAGCGGAGAAGCTGAATGCCATTGTGGCGGCGGTGGAGGAGGCTCATGGGAAGGGACAGCCTGTGCTGGTGGGTACCATCACCATTGAAGCCAGTGAGGAACTGAGCAGAATGTTGACAAAACGGGGGATTCAGCATAAGGTGCTGAATGCGAAGTTCCATGAGCTGGAGGCGGAAATTGTGGCGGATGCCGGTATCCATGGAGCCGTTACCATTGCAACCAACATGGCAGGCCGCGGTACGGATATCAAGCTGGATGAGGACTCCAGAGCGGCGGGGGGACTGAAAATTATCGGTACGGAGCGTCATGAATCCAGACGTATTGATAATCAGCTGCGCGGACGTTCCGGACGTCAGGGGGATCCGGGCGAGTCCAAATTCTATATCTCACTGGAAGACGATCTGATGAGACTGTTCGGATCTGAAAGACTTATCGGTATGTTCAATACCCTCGGTGTGCCTGAGGGACAGGAAATCGAGCACAAGGCACTTACAAATGCCATCGAATCCGCCCAGAAAAAGATTGAGAACAATCATTTCGGTGTGCGTAAGAATCTGCTGGAATATGACCGCGTGATGAGTGAGCAGAGGGAAATCATCTATGAAGAACGTCTCCATGTGCTGAATGGAGAGAGCATGAGAGACTTTATCTTCAAGATGATTACCGATATCACGGAGAGCTGTGTGGATATCAGTATCAATGATGATGCGGATGTGGCAGAGTGGAACTTCAATGAATTGAATACACTTCTGATTCCCACGATTCCCCTGGAGCCGGTGACGCCGGAGCGGGTGGAGAAGCCGAAGAAGAACAGCCTGAAGCAGCAGCTGAAGGAAGAGGCAGTGAAGCTGTACGAGAGCAAGGAGGCGGAATTCCCCAATCCGGAAGCAATTCGGGAGCTGGAGCGCGTGATTCTGCTGAAGGTTATCGACAGAAAGTGGATGGATCATATCGACGATATGGAACAGCTTCGCCAGGGCATCGGTCTGCAGGCTTACGGCCAGAGAGATCCTCTGGTGGAATATAAGATGAGCGGCTATGACATGTTCGATGAGATGACCCAGAACATCAAGGAAGAGACGGTACGGCTTCTGTTCCACATCAAAGTGGAGCAGAAGGTGGAGCGGGAACAGGTGGCGAAGGTAACCGGCACGAACAAGGATGACAGTGTGGCGAAGACACCTGCGAAGCGCAGCAATGCGAAGATTTATCCCAATGCTCCCTGCCCCTGCGGAAGCGGGAAGAAATATAAGCAGTGCTGTGGACGCAAGGCATAAAAAAGCGTAAAGAGTTTCTAAGGCTATAAAGTACATAGCCTTAGAAACTCTATGTTACGCTTGCCAGAATCGCGGGGCGATTCTGTCGGTTACCTGGAGAGTCGCGGAGCGCTCTTTGTGATAGGATTTTCCGAGAGTTCGGATAGTAGGCATAGTTAAAATATAATATTATTAATAGGAAAGAGGTGACGTTAAGTGGTAGAATTAGATCAGATGAAGACGGAAATTCTGTCTTATGAAACTCCATTAGCGGAAGTGAGGGATTCACTTTAACACCGCTGACAAGGCAAAGCGGATAGAAGAACTGGAGATGGAGATGGAGGCGCCCGGCTTCTGGGACGATCCGGAACGCTCCAATCTGAAAATGAAGGAACTGAAGGAACTGAAAAATGTGGTGGAAGGCTGCAACAAGTTGTCCACACAGTATGAAGATATTCTCACGCTTATCGAGATGGGGTATGAGGAGAACGATGCTTCGCTGATCCCCGATATTCGTGCCGAGCTGGACGAATTTGTGGAGGAGTTTGAGGCGCTGCGCCTGAGTACGCTTCTCTCGGGAGAATATGACAGGAATAATGCCATTCTGAAATTGAATGCGGGTGCAGGAGGCACCGAGAGCTGCGACTGGTGCAGCATGCTTTACCGCATGTACACTCGCTGGGCGGAGCGCAAGGGTTTCAGCGTGGAAGTACTTGACTTTCTGGATGGAGAGGAGGCCGGTATCAAGTCGGTGACTTTCCAGGTCAATGGAACCAATGCGTACGGTTATCTGAAATCGGAAAAGGGGGTGCACAGACTTGTGAGGATTTCTCCCTTCAATGCTCAGGGCAAAAGGCAGACCTCCTTTGTCTCTCTGGATGTTATGCCTGATATCGAGGAAGATCTGGATGTGGAGATTGACGAGAAGGATCTGCGTATTGACACCTATCGAAGCAGTGGTGCCGGAGGACAGCATATTAACAAGACCTCATCTGCTATTCGGATTACCCATATCCCCACAGGGACAGTGGTGCAGTGTCAGAATGAGCGCAGCCAGTTCCAGAATAAGGACAAGGCCATGCAGATGTTGAAAGCGAAGCTGTATCTGCTGAAGCAGGAAGCCAATGTGGAAAAGCTTTCTGATATTCGCGGCGAAGTCAAGGAAATCGGATGGGGCAATCAGATTCGTTCCTATGTTCTGCAGCCATATAAGCTGGTGAAGGACCTGCGGACGGATGTGGAGAGCGGAAATGCGGACGCAGTGCTGGACGGCGCTCTGGATCCCTTTATCAACGGTTATCTGAAATGGATTAATATCAAAGCGGCACAGCAGCCGTCATAGGCCAGCCGTTTTCGAGAATGGCAGCAAGTTCAGAAAAGAGCATTAATCTGTCAGCTGTTCACGATGGGATGAAGAAAGTTCTATAATATGGAAAGAGGGAAGTAAAATGGCTGTGAATCGATATGAACTTGTAAGCAGACATAATCCCGTGCTGAGGGAGGCGGATACGGCCTCCCCTTTGTCTGTGGGGAATGGAAATCTGGCCTATACGGCGGATATTACGGGAATGCAGACTTTGTACGGATTATATGAGGATACTCTTCCGCTGTGTACCATGACACAGTGGGGCTGGCATACGAAGCCGGTCAGTGAAGAACGGTATGAATATCTGCCGGAAGAGGTGGAGATGACAGCATACCCGTTTCAGGGCAGAACGGTGCGGTATGCGGTGGAAAAGAAAAAAGGAAACGAGGAAATTTATGACTGGCTGCGCCAGAACCCGCACAGACTGAACCTGGCCAGGATTGGCTTGAAAAAGGACGGTGCGGAAATCGGGGCAGAGCGGATCAGCGATATCCGGCAGGAGCTTTGCCTGTATGAAGGAATTCTGGACAGCCGTTTTGCATTGGATGGCGAATGCTGTCATGTGGTGACTGCGGCGGACGGAGAGACTGATACACTTGCTTTTCAGGTGGAGTCAGGGCTGTGGAAAAAGGGGCTGACAGCAGAAATTGCTTTTCCCTATGGAAGCCCGTTGATTTCAGCTTCCAACTGGGAGGCTGAGGATGCGCATCTGACTGAGATAGTCAATGGAGAAGTGAAAAAACTGGTGCTAAAGCGGACACTGGATAAGGATGTCTATTATGTGATAATCCATATGGAAGGGTGCAGGTGGGAAAACTGTGGCAGGCATGTTTTTCATCTGATTCCCATTTCGGAGAAAATGGCATTTTCTGTAAGCTTTGTGAAAACGCAGCAGGAGGCGCAGGTGGGAGCAGCACCGGGAAATGTGTTGGAGAACAGCAGGAAATACTGGAAGCATTTCTGGGAAAAGGGAGGCGCCATAGATTTGCATCGAAGCAGGGACCCCAGGGCTGTGGAGCTGGAACGCAGAATTGTGCTGTCACAATATCTGCTGGCGATTCAGTCTGCCGGAAGGGTACCGCCTCAGGAGACCGGTCTGACCTGTAACAGTTGGTACGGAAAGTTTCATCTGGAGATGTACCTGTGGCATGAGGCGTATCTGCCTCTGTGGAACCATACGGAGCTGCTGGAGAGGAGTCTGGTCTGGTATCAGGAGCATCTGCCGCAGGCACGACTGAATGCTGCGCGAAATGGATACAAAGGGGCACGGTGGCCGAAGATGATTGCGGAGGATGCGATGGACAGTCCTTCTCCTATTGCCGTGCTGTTGGTGTGGCAGCAGCCTCATATTATTTATATGCTGGAAATGGCGTATGGCAGCGGCGAGGAGACAGCATTTCTGGAAAAGTATTATGAGCTGGTGGAAGAGACGGCGGAATTCATGGCGGATTTTGCCGTATATAATGAAGAAAGAAAAGTATATGAATTGTTGGGACCGTTGATTCCGGTCCAGGAATGCCATGATCCAATGGTGACCAGGAATCCTTCCTTTGAGGTGGAGTACTGGAGCCTGACGCTGAAAATTGCTGCGGAATGGGCAAAGCGCCTGGGCAGGAAAGTACCTGAGAAGTGGCTGCGGGTAGCGGAAAATATGGCGCCCATGGCAGTGAGAGAAGGAAAATACCTGGCACATGAGCAGTGTCCTGATACTTATACTGCTTTTGCTGAGGATCACCCGTCCATGCTCTGCTCCTATGGGTTGATTGACAGCGGACGCACTGATCGGGTGACTATGGGAAATTCTCTGCGGGAGGTGGAAAAATGCTGGAATTATCCGTCTCTCTGGGGCTGGGATTTCGCGGTTATGTGTATGACGGCTGTCCGTCTGGGAGAGCCGGAACATGCGATTGAACTGCTTTTGAAGGATACGGAGAAGAATTCTTATGTGGCAAGCGGCAATAATTTCCAGAGAGGCAGAAGTGATCTGCCCCTGTATCTGCCGGGAAACGGCTCTCTTCTTCTGGCGGCGGCACTGATGACCGCCGGATATCCGGGAAGTGGAGAACTGCCGGGATTTCCACGGAATGGACAATGGGAAGTGGAATTTGAGGGGATTCGGCCTTTTCCCTGCTGAGGTGACAGCGTTATTCTGGTTCAGGCCGTTTTTTCAGGGGTCATGAGATCCAGAAAAAAGTAAGTATAAGTCATCTGCATATAGGGCATTAACCACAGGAAACCTATACCGAAGCTTAAAATACATAAAAACATCAGGGGAAGGAAGCTCAGTTCCAGACGAAACAGCCTTCCCCTCTGGCCTTTCATAATATGCCAGCATCGGATCAGAATTTCTCTTCCGGTACTTTGAGGAAAATCAAGAGCCAGGTAAAAAGACATGGCAATTCCCAGAGACACAGGAACATAAATGCATAAGCCGATTGCAGCGGCAGCCAGCGCATACAGCAGCCATTTTTCTTCTCTGGTGCGCAGATAAGTCCCGCACAGGTACTGGAAGGGGCCAAGGCACAATGTCTGGCAGAGCACCACAGCGGCGGAGATAAGCAGAATTTTTTTGGAATCCGTTTTATATCCATAGAACAAATCCTTTACAAGAAATGGTTCTCCGCAGGCGACTTTCAGAAAATAAAATGAGATTCCGGCATTCATGACACCGAGAATAATATCTGCCACCAGCAGCAGCGCATCAAAGACGAAGGACATTCCTGTGGCGGCGGAGGAAGAGCCGGTCATTGAGTAGACACTGTTTATGGTATTACTGCCCACTGAATTGATAATCAGATGGACAATGCCGGTAATCAGCATATTTAAAAGGAAGAGGCGGATAGTTACGCCGTACTTGCCTTCCAGTTTGTCCTTTGCCGTATTTTTCAATTGAAAAAGCTTCCTGTGCTGTCTCATAAGTCAGAAAATTCTCCTCTTTTTTCCTGAAATCAAATCTGCCTTTTACTGCTCTTATACTGCATAATCCAAATTCATGCCCGCATATTTGATTTTGTCCGCATTCTTTAAATCCTGTTGGTAGGGATTCTCTTCATTATAATACTTTATCTGGGTGCGCGTGGTGCCGCCGGCCACATAAGAACGTCCGCATTCAGGACAGATTTCCGTGCGAATGGATACCGCGGCGGACATGACCTTGCCGTTTTCCTTTGCGGCTTTTTTATAGGCGTTGGATACATGTTCCTGCTCATGGGCACGTACCGCGGAAGCTGCCCTTTCAGGGGATATATGCTGGGCACTTTTAAACGAGACCATTTCGTTGGAGCCGTCTTGATATTTGCGGTTCTTACAAGTCTGGCATTCCTCCCCGGGCTCCTGGATGCCTTTTCCCTTCCGGGAAGCGTTTCTGTCGTCCGGAAGCTGCCTGCCATTGATGATATTGTCGGCTTCTTCCGGGGACCGGCTGCCGGAATAAGCAGATGTCCTTTCGCTGCCTGCTCCGGTCCGGATATTGTTATATAAGGAATCATAGCCGCTGGCAATTGGGGATATCATATCTTTTAACCTCCTGCAAATAGAATTCTATTACCTCATTTTGGAATTATTCTTCAAAGGAATATCCGTAATACTCTTCCATTAGGTCTGTAAAATGTATGCCGTACATTCGTTCCGTCATGGTATTGATCTGATTTCGGAAGGATTCGTCCTTCATGAAGACCGGCAGCATTACAAGGGAGTAAATCATCATGATTACCGCAAAAGTCAGCCCTGCGGAGGAGAATACCAGTCCTGCGGTGCAGGTCCCGTTCATCTTTTTCCCTTTTCGGCGGGCGAGGATGGCAAACAGAATGCCCAGCGCCCCCAGAGGCAGAGACAGAACAATAGTACAGGAAGTGGTTACAGATAACAGACCGCACACCGCGGCGGCAATGGAAAAGGTCTGACCATAAGGCCTGTGTGTGGGCTGATTATAGTAACTGCTGTTGGAAGCATTGCTGTTCCACCGGTCCCACTGTCCGTTGCCGCCGCTCTGATTGTTCCAGCCGTTCTGCTGATTGTCCATGGTGAAAGCTCCTTGTCAAAATAATTCTCTCTTATACATGTGTTCATTATAACAAGAACAGGAGATATTTTCCACTGTTTTTTGAAAAAGGACAGCTTTCGTTTTTTGGAATATCCGGGAAAATGGGTGAAGATACGGCAAAAGGAGGGGATCACCTTAAGGCTTGACATACCTGTATATGGGCTGTATCATGGAAACGGAAGCATATGAAACATGTACACGAGAGCAGGAATAGTAGGGAGGTATCCTCATGATCCAATTTGGAACCGGCGGCTGGAGAGCTGTCATCGGAGACGGATTCACGAAACAGAACATTCAAATCCTGGCCAGAGCCCTGTGTGGAAAAATGAAGGATGAGGGCGTGGAAGAGAGGGGAATCGTTATGGGGTATGACAGGCGCTTCCTGTCAAAGGAGGCCATGCAGTGGGCGGCCTGTGTTTTTGCGGCGGAAGGGGTGCGCTCCTATTTGATCAATAAATCCTGCCCCACGCCTTTGGTTATGTACTATGTAGAAAAACGAGGATTCTCGTATGGAATGATGATAACAGCCAGTCATAATCCGGCGATCTACAACGGGATTAAGGTGTTTACTGCAGGAGGAAGAGACGCAGATGAAAGTCAGACCAGGCAGATCGAGGACTATGCCGCCGGGGTGGAGCTTCCTGTGAAGGAGCTGGAATATAATAAGGCAAAGGAACAGGGGCTGATCCGTGAAATTTATCCCTTGAATGAGTATCTTGATGATCTGATGGGAACCATCAACATGGAGGTGATCCGGAGCAGCGGTCTCAGGATAGTGCTGGATCCCATGTACGGGGTGTCCGAAACTTCTCTGCGCACAATTCTCCAGACGGCCCGCTGTGAGGTGGAGGTGATCCATGACAGGCATGATACACTGTTTGGAGGCCGTCTGCCGGCGCCGTCTGCGGCTACGCTGCGTATGCTTCAGACCTGTGTGACGGACGGGCATTATGATATCGGAATCGCCACGGACGGAGATGCGGACAGGCTGGGAATTATTGATGATACAGGACGTTTTCTCCATCCCAATGAGATCCTGGTGCTTTTGTATTATTATCTGAAAAAGTATAAAAACTGGCAGGGGCCGGCAGTCCGCAATATCTGTACCACCCATGTGCTGGATCAGGTGGCGGAGGCCTTCGGCGAAAAATGTTATGAGGTTCCGGTTGGCTTTAAATATATTTCTGCGAAGATGAATGAAACCGACGCGGTCATCGGCGGAGAGTCCTCCGGCGGTCTTACCGTGAGAGGGCATATCAAGGGGAAGGACGGCATTTATGCAGCCATGCTGCTGGTGGAAATGATCGCTGTGTCCGGAAAGAAGCTTTCCCGAATCATTGCCGACGTGGAAGAGGAGTACGGCCTGATTGATATGGAGGAGAGAGATTATCGCTTTGATCAGGAAAAGAAGCAGGAGATTCTTCATATTCTGCTGGAAGAGAAAAAGCTTCCGGAACTTCCTTTTGAGATTGACAGGGTCAGCTATCTGGACGGATCCAAGGTGTACTTTACAAACGGCGGCTGGGTTATCGCCCGGTTTTCCGGTACGGAGCCGCTGCTTCGAATTTTCTGCGAGATGCCCAGATCCCGGGATGCGGTCAATATATGTGAGATTTATGAGCGTTTTCTGGGATTAAGCAGATGAGCCGATTTTTAAGTGTCGTAACAGTTCAGACAGGGCACTGAGCTGCTGCTAAGTGTCAAAGCAGTGAAAAGGATTAAGTTGCAGTTTCCGCCTTTTTCCAGTATAATCATTGCTGTTGACATGCAATGCAAGGAGAAAGGCAAGGTTATACAATGGACATTTATCTGACAATTAAGGAAGAACTGAAAGTAGAAAAATGGCAGGTGGAAGCGGCCGTAAAATTGATTGATGAGGGCTGTACGATTCCCTTTATTTCCCGATACAGAAAGGAAGCAACAGGCTCTCTGAACGATGAGCAGCTCAGAGACCTCCACGAGCGGCTGATCTATCTGCGCAATCTGGAGGAGAAGAAGACACAGGTGCTGAGCAGCATCGAGGAACAGGGAAAGCTGACGGAGGAACTAAAGGAAAAGATTCTTGCGGCACAGACACTGGTGGTGGTGGAGGACCTGTATCGGCCATATCGTCCCAAGAGGAAGACCAGAGCCAGTGTGGCACGGGAAAAGGGACTGGAAGGACTGGCGATGTATATTTTGAGGCAGGAAGCTCAGGCACCTGTGGAGGAAGAAGCTGCAAAATATGTGACCGACAGCGACGCGGAGCCGGAGAAGCAGGTGAAGACTCCGCAGGAAGCGCTGCAGGGGGCAAAGGATATTCTCGCGGAGGATACCTCGGACAATGCGGATTATCGAAGCTATATACGCGAAATCACGACAGAAGAAGGCAGTGTCACCAGCGAGGCTAAGGATGAGAAGTCCCAAAGCGTATATGAGATGTACTATCATTACGAAGAACCGGTGAAGAAAATGGCCGGGCACCGAATTCTGGCACTGAACAGAGGAGAGGCGGAGAAGATTTTGACTGTAAAGGTCAATGCACCTGCGGAGCGGATTCTGCGTTATCTGGAGAAGAAAACCATCACTTCGGAGAACCCTTACACCACGCCGCTGCTGAAGGAAGCACTGGAGGACAGTTATGAGCGCCTCATAGCTCCGGCCATAGAGAGGGAGATCCGGAATGAACTGACAGAAAAAGCTGAGGATGGCGCCATTGCTGTCTTCGGCAAGAATCTGGAACAGCTTCTGCTGCAGCCGCCCATTGCCGGGAAAGTGGTTCTGGGCTGGGATCCCGCTTTTCGAACGGGCTGTAAGCTGGCAGTGGTAGATTCTACGGGAAAGGTGCTTGACACAAAGGTTATTTACCCCACCCAGCCCCAGAATAAGGTGGAGGAAGCAAAGCGTGAGCTGAAGAAACTGTTTCAGAAATATCATGTGGATCTGATTGCATTGGGTAACGGCACGGCTTCCCGGGAGTCTGAACAGATTATTGTGGATTTGCTGAAGGAGCTGAACAGTCCGATTCAATATGTCATTGTCAGCGAGGCGGGAGCCAGTGTGTATTCTGCCAGTAAGCTGGCCACGGAAGAGTTCCCGAATTTTGATGTGGGGCAGAGAAGTGCGGCTTCTATTGCCAGAAGACTGCAGGATCCGTTGGCAGAGCTGGTGAAAATTGAGCCAAAGGCCATTGGTGTGGGACAGTATCAGCATGACATGAATCAGAAGAAGCTGGGAGAAGCGCTGAGCGGCGTGGTTGAGGACAGTGTGAATAAGGTAGGCGTGGATTTGAACACAGCATCAGCTTCTTTGTTGGAATACATATCCGGAATCAACAAGACCATAGCCAGGAATATTGTAGACTATCGTGAGACCAACGGACGGTTTACCAACAGGAAGCAGCTGTTGAAGGTGGCAAAGCTGGGGCCGAAAGCATTTGAACAGTGTGCGGGCTTTATGCGGATACAGGATGGGGACAACCCGTTGGATGCCACCAGCGTCCATCCAGAGTCCTATGAGGCGGCCATGAAGCTGCTGGACAGACTGGGACTTACTATGGAGGATGTCAGAAAAGCGCAGAAGAACGCCGCGTTAAAACGTGCTGCTCAGAAACAGGATATTTCCGTGAAGGCGGCGGGAAAAAGCTCAGAAACAGGAGGAGATTCGAAGAAAGCCGGCTCCGCAGGCACAATGTCAAAGAAACAGCAGAAGACAATCCGTGTATCCAATACCAATACTGCCATGGGAAAGGCGCTGGCAGCGGCTATGGGCGGTATCAGTATGGGAAGCGCAGGAACTGCAGGCGATGGAGCAGCACGGAATGCCGAAAAGGAGAAGCAGCCGCAGACAGGTGCTTCCGGCAATGCCGGCGGAAGTGAGGTGAGCGGAGGAGAAATATCCGGACTGGAAAAGCGGATTAAAGATAAGAAAAAAATGGCTGAGGAGCTGGGAATCGGGGAGATTACGCTTACGGATATTCTGAAAGAACTGGAGAAACCTGCCAGAGACCCCAGAGACGATATGCCAAGGCCCATTCTGCGCAGCGATGTGCTGGAAATGAAGGATTTGAAGCCCGGCATGATTCTGAAGGGGACAGTCCGCAATATCACGGATTTCGGTGCTTTTGTGGACATAGGCGTGCATCAGGACGGGCTGGTGCATATCTCAGAGATTACAGACCGGTTTATTAAGCATCCGCTGGATGTGCTCAGCGTGGGGGATATCGTGGAGGTGCAGGTGATGGCGGTGGATGCGGTGAAGAAACGTATCGGCCTCACCATGAAGCTGCATAAAGACAGGAAGGCGGATTGAGTCCCGCTTTATATGGTAAATGGAAATCTGTGAAATGCCGCAAAGAAAGTAATATGCTTTGCGGCATTTTTGGCGTATAATAAGTTCTTACAGCACAATTCCGCAGAAAATACCAGTACAGCCAGCTGAAAGCATATCCATGTACCGGAGCAGGGCCTGTCAGGGGCAGATGACTGTTGAATTATAGTAAAATACAATTAAAGCAGATTTTCTCAGCATTCAGCATCTGAATATCAAAAAAAGGTTGACAAAAACAAAAGATGTTAGTACACTAACAATGTAGTTAGCGTACTAACATCTTTGCTTATAAGCGTGTATTTCAGTATTTGCGGCCAATTACCTGCGACCAGATATGTGCAGCCACAGAGTTTGGGCAGGGCCGGACTGCGCCGCCTGAGACTGGATGCAGGGAAGGAATTTATGGAACGGGAAATGAGAATTGCATTTGTATTGCGGGAGATTCACAATCTGTGCAAGCTGGCCATACATAAGGGTTCGCCCAGGTTTGAGAAGGGGCCGAAGAGTCAGCTGCAGGGAGGGATCCTGGGGTATCTGTATCATCATACGGGGGGGCCTGTATATCAGAAGGATCTGGAAAAGGAGTTCCGGATATCACGGGCTACGGCCACCAATACGCTGCAGGTTATGGAACGGGAAGGATTGATTGTGCGCAGGGCGCTGGATAAGGACGCCAGATTGAAGCGGATTCAGATGACAGAGGAGGCCTATCAGAATCATTGTCAGATAGAGGACTATATGAATATGATGGATCGGCGTATGCTGGAAGGAATGTCGAAGGACGAGACGGCGGAGCTGCGCAGGCTGCTGGGAATTGTGATGCGGAATCTGGAGGCACTTACGGAGGAGTTCGGCAGGTATAGCGGGGAGGATAGCGAAAACGGGAGAAAGAGCCCGGTTGCGGATGCCGGAGGCTGCGGAAACGACGCGGAGCCCGGAGGAATGCGGCCGGAGAAAGACGGAACGAAAGAAGTTCGCGGAGCTCCCATGCCAATGATGCGGAATCCTTCCGGAGAAAATGACACAGGTCAGAAAACTGACACCGTAAAATTGACATAACAGGGAAAGGCAGGAGAGGAAATATGTTGAAAACACTTGGAGCCCAGATTAAGGAATTTAAGAGAGACTCCATTCTGACCCCGGTCTTTATGATCGGGGAAGTAATTATGGAAACCATTATTCCGCTGCTTATGGCGTCTATTATTGACAACGGCGTAACGGCAGGCAATATGAAGCACATTTATCTGATTGGCGCGCTGATGGTGGGAACGGCGGTGCTGAGTCTCGCATTCGGTATTCTGGGGGGACAGTTCGGATCCCGGGCTTCCACAGGTTTTGCCAGAAATCTCAGAAAAGCCATGTATGAAAATATTCAGACCTTCAGTTTTTCCAATATTGACAAGTTCAGTACCTCGGGACTGGTGACTAGGCTGACCACAGATGTGACGAACATGCAGAATGCATATCAGATGATTCTGCGTATGTGCATGAGAGCGCCGGCCAGTTTGATCTGTGCCATGGGCATGTCCTTTATCATCAGCCCCCGCCTTGCCAGCGTATATCTGGTGGCGGTACTGCTGCTGGCGGTTGTGCTGGGACTGATTGTGACCCAGGCAACAAAGCATTTTACACAGGCATTTCCGAAGTACGATGCATTGAATGAAAGCGTACAGGAAAACGTATCGGCAATCCGGGTGGTGAAGGCTTATGTAAGAGAAGAGTATGAGGTGGAGAAATTCAAGACAGCCAGCGGCAACCTCTACAAAATTTTCTGCAAGGCGGAGAGTATCGTTATCTGGAATAATCCGGTGATGAATTTTACCATATATGCCTGTATTCTGACCATCAGCTGGCTGGGGGCACACATGATTGTACAGGATACACTGACCACGGGACAACTGATGAATATGCTGACCTATTGCATGAATATTCTGATGAGTCTGATGATGTTGTCCATGATTTTCGTCATGATTACCATGTCGCTGGCCAGTGCCAGACGTATCTGCGAGGTGCTGGAGGAGAAGGCAGATCTGCATAATCCGGAAAGACCCATAATGGAAGTCAGGGACGGAAGTATTACCTTTGAGCATGTTTCTTTCAGTTATAAGAAGGAAGCTTCGGATCCGGTTCTGAAAGATATCAATCTGGATATCAGATCGGGAGAGACTATCGGTATCATTGGCGGAACCGGAAGCGCGAAGTCCAGTCTGGTGAATCTGGTGAGCCGACTGTATGACGTGACGGAAGGAACGCTGTCCGTAGGCGGTGTGAATGTGAAGGCCTACGATATGGAAAGCCTGCGTAACCAGGTGGCAGTGGTGCTTCAGAATAATGTGCTTTTCTCCGGAACGATTCTGGAGAATCTGCGCTGGGGCGACAAGGATGCCACGGAGGAAGAATGCAGGCATGCCTGTGAGATGGCCTGTGCCGACGAATTTATTCAGAGGATGCCGGAGGGGTATAACACATACATAGAGCAGGGCGGAACCAATGTGTCCGGGGGACAGAAGCAGAGACTCTGTATTGCCAGGGCGCTTCTGAAGAAGCCCAAAGTACTGATTCTGGACGATTCCACCAGTGCGGTGGACACAGCTACGGATGCGAAAATCAGGAAGGCTTTTGCCGAGGCCATTCCCGGCACCACAAAGTTGATTATCGCTCAGAGAATTTCCAGCGTGGAGCATGCCGACAGAATCATCGTCATGAACGAGGGACAGGTGGACGGTTTCGGCACCCATGAGGAACTGCTGGAAAACAATGAGATTTATCGTGAAGTCTATGAAGCACAGACCAGCGGCAGCGGTGACTTTGACGAGTAAACAGCATCAACCCAACCAGTGCCCCAGAGAATTTACGGACACATGCCTTTGAGGCCGGAAATCCTCTGCCAGCGCTTTGGGTACTGGATGGGCTGATGCGGAACTGGAAATTTAATAAAACAGCATCAACCCAACCAGTGCCCCAGAGAATTTACGGACACATGCCTTTGAG
>CAJUQT010000033.1:0-21470 GCA_910588225.1 uncultured Acetatifactor sp. | reverse complement strand
CCGGAAATCCTCTGCCAGCGCTTTGGGTACTGGATGGGCTGATGCGGAACTGGAATAGGAGGTAATAACATATGGCTGAAGAGAGAAACAGTGCAACAAATAAGGGCCCCGGACCGGGGCATGGCCCAGGCGGCCCCAGAGGCCGCGGCCCCAGACCCAAAGTAGAAAATCCCGGTAAGATTTTCAAACGGATTATGAGCTATACCCTGAAGGATTATGGGCTTGGCTGGGTAGTGGTGGTGATCTGTATCTTTGCCACCGTATATTGCAGTCTTCAGGGAACCATGTTCATGCGTACTCTGATCGACGATTACATTCTGCCGCTGATTGGCAGGGAGAACCCGGAGTTTGACGCCCTGGCAGGGGCTGTCACCAGAGTGGCCATATTCTATGCCATTGGTGTGGCGGCATCTTACACACAGTCCAGGGTGCTGATTAATATAGGGCAGGGGACTCTGAGAAACATCAGAAACGACCTGTTTGAGAAGATGGAGGCACTTCCCATCAAGTATTTTGACACCCACGCTCACGGCGATATCATGTCCATCTATACCAACGACGTGGATACGCTGCGGCAGATGATCAGCCAGAGTATTCCTCAGATGGTCAACAGTGTCATCACAGTGGTAAGCGTTTTTGTCTGTATGCTGATTCTGGATATTCCGCTGACGATTATGACTTTGCTGATGGTGGGGCTGATGCTGGTGGCAACGAAAAAGATCGGCGCCCAGAGCAGCCGCTATTTTGTGGCACAGCAAAAGGCCCTTGGGGCGCTGAACGGCTGTGTGGAGGAGACTATGACAGGGCAGAAGGTGGTAAAAGTATTCTGCCATGAGCAGGAGAGCATGGAGCAGTTCAACAGGTTAAATGATCAGCTTTTTGAGAGTGCCTATCAGGCCAATCGCTTTGCCAATATTATGATGCCGGTCAATGCGCAGCTTGGCAATCTGAGTTATGTGGTCTGTGCCGTGGTGGGCGGGATCCTGACCATTACCGGCATATCCGGTCTGACATTAGGCGGGCTGGCCAGCTTTCTGAACTTTAATAAATCCTTTAACATGCCTATCAATCAGGTGAGCATGCAGTTCAACAGTATCATTATGGCGCTGGCCGGCGCAGACAGAATATTTAAACTGATGGATGAGAAGCCGGAGGTGGACGAGGGGTATGTGGAGCTGGTGAACGCCGTGAGAAAGCCGGATGGAGAACTGGCGGAAAGCAAAGAGCGTACAGGTCTCTGGGCGTGGAAGCATTATCATAAAGCCGATAATACCACTACTTATGTGGAACTCACAGGAGATGTGGTGTTCGACCAGGTGGATTTCGGCTACAATGATGAAAAGATGATTCTTCATGACATTGTGCTTCATGCGGAGCCGGGACAGAAGATTGCTTTTGTAGGCGCTACCGGTGCAGGCAAGACCACCATTACCAACCTGATTAACCGATTCTATGATATTCAGGATGGGAAAATACGATACGATGCCATCAATGTAAACAAAATCAAGAAAGCGGATCTGAGGCGTTCTCTGGGAATTGTGCTGCAGGACACTCACCTTTTTACAGGAACGGTGATGGAGAATATCCGCTACGGCAAGATGGATGCCACAGATGCGGAGGTGAAGAAGGCGGCGGTGCTGGCCAACGCTCACGGCTTTATCCGGCGTCTTCCGGAGGGTTATGATACCATGCTTTACGGGGATGGGGCGAACTTAAGCCAGGGACAGCGGCAGCTGCTGGCCATTGCCAGAGCGGCTATTGCAGACCCGCCGGTACTGATTCTGGATGAAGCCACCAGCTCCATCGACACCAGAACGGAGAAGCTGGTGCAGCAGGGCATGGACGCGCTGATGAAGGGACGTACTAATTTCGTCATTGCCCACAGGCTTTCCACTGTCAGGAACAGCGACTGTATCATTGTGCTGGAGCAGGGCCGCATTATTGAGCGGGGTACTCACGATGAACTGATTGAGCAGAAGGGAAAATATTATCAGCTTTACACAGGCAATGCAGTTGCGGTATAATATGCACATACTCATGGCAGAGAACGGACGAATGGCCATCCATAGCATGTGCGGGCTGTGCACATACTATAATAAACGCAAAGGGCCGGGTTTCCTGCCGGGCATGGAGCCGGTCCTTTTGCAGAATGAATGCTATGACGATTGAGCAACATGCAGTGCAGCAGAAAAGAAAGTTATGTACCGGAGAAAGCTGTGGCTCAGAACAGATGTGCAGAGAATATAGCAACATCAGAAAATAACAGCGAAAAGCTAAGAGAAAGAGAGGGTGTTACATATGCTCAGGAAAGTGAAGACGGAAAACGGCTGGGTCAGAGGCATAGAGGCAGCGGATCCCAGAATTACGGCATTTAAAGGGATTCCCTTTGCGGCTCCGCCCACGGGGGAGAACAGATGGCGTGCGCCGCAGCCGGCGGCAGACTGGGAGGGCGTCAGGGAGGCATACCGTTTTGCTCCTATTGCGGTACAGGACACCCCGGGGCTGGGGGACGATATCTACTGCCGCGAATGGCATGTGGACCCGGAGATTGCCATGGGAGAAGACTGCCTGTATCTGAACGTGTGGACAAGTGCGAAGCAGCCGGAGGAGAAGCAGCCAGTGCTGGTGTGGTTCTATGGCGGCGCTCTCCAGTGGGGGTATCCTGCGGAGATGGAATTCGACGGAGAACGGCTTGCGCGGAGAGGCGTAATTGTGGTAACCGTCAACTATCGGATTAACGTGTTTGGCTTTCTGTCACATCCTCAGCTGACAGGGGAACAGCCGGACGCACCGGCCAATTTCGGCAGTCTGGACCAGCAGGCCGGTATTAAATGGGTAATACGCAATATTGCGGCTTTCGGAGGAGATCCGGAGAATATCACCATTGCGGGACAGTCTGCGGGAGGCGGAAGCGTCTTAAGCCAGATGGCATGTCCCGGCAACAAGGGCCTGTTCCAGAAGGCCATGATTATGAGTGCCATGATCAGAAGCCCTTATAATGAGGGACGGATGGGCAAGGCCCAGGACATGAAAGCGGCAGAGGAAAACGGCAGCAGATTTTTTGAATTCCTGGGGGTGAATTCCCTGGAGGAGGCAAGGAAGCTGGATGCCATATTTATTCGTGACAAATATGCCGAATATGCGAAGACTTATCCCAGAATGGGCGTGGTGAACGACGGACAGTTCTGCGTGGGTGATCCGCTGAGACTTTTTATGGAAGGGAAATGTGTGCCGGTTACCGTTATGGCGGGCAATACTGCGGATGAATTCCCCAATTTTCTGGCTGCGTCTTCGGAAGAAGAGCTGACAGAGAAGGCAAAGGCGTGCTTCGGAGACAGAGCGGATGCGTTTCTTGCTTTTCCGGAGGCAAGGCAGCAGGATGGTCAGGGACATTATGCGCGGGTAAGCGGCATAGAATGTACGGCGAAGAGCTTGTTCCGCTATCGTAAGGACGACGGAAAGGACTGCTATTATTACTGCTTTACCCCTGATATTCCGGGCTGGGATAACCCAGGCACATTCCACTCCGTGGATTTGTGGTTTTTCTTTGAGACACTGGCAAAATGCTGGAGACCATTTGTAGGGAGGCATTATGACCTGGCCAGACAGATGTGCAATTACTGGGCTAATTTTATCAAAACGGGGAATCCCAACGGTGCGGACGCGGACGGAACTCCCATGCCGGAATGGCGGCCTTATAATGAGGAGGAACCCTGCGCCATGAAATTTACCGCAGGCGGCCCTGTGGCCCTGAAGTCCGAAGAGACACCGTTTAAAGCGTTCCTGATGGAATTCGTCAGAGACAGCATTTCCGTTTCCAAATGATCAGGCGCTATACCTTTCTACAGAAAATATTGATTCTGTTTCTGGGTGGTGTAATGATTCCCATGCTGATTCTGAATGTGGTGTATTATCGGCAGACAGAAGTCAATATACAGGAAGAAATGCTGGAAAAAATCAACGAAGCCCTGGACGATAAAGCAGAAAAAATAGCAGGTGCGTTGTCCGGGGTACTGTCACTGGCAGGCAATTATTACAATAATGAAATGTTGTACCGATATCTGGACTTAGAATATGGCGGAGATTTGGAATATCTGATTCAGTATCAGGAAGAATTGCGCAGAATCTTTACGGACAGCAGTATCTATCTGTATCAGGTGAAGAATGTTATGGCCTACACAGACAATAATACTTTGTTCAACAGTTCGTTTATCAGGAAAATAACGAACCCGGAGGACGGGACATTGGGGGAGAATCTTTCTTACCTCAATGTCCTGCCTATGGGCACGGATGGCAATGCCTGGTTTCGGGTCGCCCATGAAGATGTGAGATTTCAGAAGGTCTATGACAGCAGGAGTATCAGCATTCTTTACCATTTGAATCATTACAGACAATATTCCGAATACCGGAAGCTGCTGCGGATTAACCTTGACCTGGAACGTATGGAAGAAATCCTGCTGGAGAGCAATCTGTTTGACAATATGCTGCTTACCGACAGTAACGGGAGAGTGTTCGCAGCTGCGAAGCAGTACAGTAATAAAGGAGAAATGGAGATTTTTGCCGCCGCCGAAGAAGAAAAGGACGGCAGAATGGTTCTGCGCAGGAAGATTCAGGACTTTCCTGTAATATTGTATGGGATTTATGATACGAAAATGATTTCTGAAGAATTCAGACAGAGCAGGCGGCTTTCCGGGAGTATTTCCCTGGTGTGTATGTTGTTTGCTCTTGTTTGCGTGTGCGCGGTGGCGGGGAGCATTAACAGGAGACTGCGCAGACTGGTGGCGCAGTCAGAAGAAATTGCCAGGGGAAATTTTGTCCGAACCGAACTGGCGGAGGCAGGCAGGGATGAATTTACGATTCTGGAGAAAAGTCTGAATCACATGAGCGCACAGCTGCAGGAGCTGATTGAGAAGGAATATGAAGCCCGGATTTCTCAGGCGGAGCTGGAAAAAGAGACAAATCAGGCGAAGCTGCTGGCACTTCAGGCTCAGGTAAATCCGCATTTTATGTTCAATGCCCTGGAGAGTATCCGGCTGAAGGCAATGATCAAGGGTGAGCGGGAGACGGCGGGCATGATTAAGTACATGGCGAAAATGTTCCGGAATATTCTGGACTGGCAGGATAATATCATAACCATCAAAGAGGAGATCGGATTTCTGGACGAATTTTTCCATATTCAAAATTATCGGTTCGAGGATGAATTTTCCTATGAAATCAATGTGACTGATCAGGCATATGAATGCCTGATTCCTAAAATGACGCTGCAGCCGCTGGCAGAAAATGCCTGTGTTCATGGGGTGGAAGCGGTCTCGTCAAACAGAAGAGTGCGGGTGGAGGCTTCCGTGGAGAAAGAGTGGCTGAAGCTGCGGGTGGAAGACAATGGCGGGGGCATGTCCCCGGAAAAGCTTAGAGAACTGAAAGCAATGCTCAAGGGAGAAGCGGAGGCGGGGAAGAGCGTGGGTTTGTGGAATATTTACCGCCGCCTGGTTCTGTATTACCAGGAGAATTTCCGTTTTGATATTGACAGCGTTGTCGGGGAAGGAACGACCTGTACCATCCGGATACCGGTGAAATATGCGAACAGTGACTAAAACCATAAATTTACGATATGCAATTGCCATGTGCGGCAATTTGGGCCGATCGCGCAGCGACTATAATCAGTCTCGAAACGCACCATGCCCGGGAGAATTTTCAGATGTGCATTATACAGCTGAAAATTACTCCCCTGAAGGGCATGGAAGAGAAGAGACGGGACTGGAGTGCAGTTACGGAACTGGAATAGGAGAATTTAGATATGTTTCCTCTTATGATTGTAGATGACGAGAAGGCGATTCGGGAGTATCTGCCGGCGCTTATAGATTTTGAAGCCTATGGATTTAAAATATGTGCCACGGCAAGAAACGGACAGGATGCCCTGGAAAAATGGGCACATTGCCGGCCGAAGGTGATTTTCCTGGATGTGTGTATGCCGGTGATGGACGGGCTGGCCTTTCTGCAGGAGCTGAAAAAGCAGGATGAGGATATGCCCTATATTGTGATGCTGTCGGGATACAGTGACTTTGAATATGCCAGGACGGCAATCCGATACGGTGTCAGGGCCTATCTTACAAAGCCTGTGGAGGAGGAAGAGGTGTGCTCTATTTTGCAGGAGCTTGCCGCTGCTCTGAAGGAAAGGGGAAAACAGACGAAAAAGGAGGATATCCGGGAGCAGGTGAGGGCTGTGATACAGCTGTATCACAGCGGTGACGGAGACCGGACGCCTTTTGAGGAATGTCGTATGATGCATTGTGTGGTGCTGGACGACAGCGGAGCGCAGGAGGAGGCTTACGGGGCGGTGCGGGAGCTGATTGAAGAGAGACTGTACGGCGGAGAGAGCGCTTTCTGCAGGAGCCGCGGCAGCGTTCTGAGCTATCTGGTTTCGCCGAAAGCGTTGGAGGAATATCAGCACAGCGTTACTTTGCTGGGACGGCATCTTCTGCACAATCTGAAAAAGGCAGGGATAGAATGTGCTCTGCTTTTTGACGAAAATCTGTTCAGAAAAGGAGAGGGCAGTTTCCGGAATGATTTCGACATGCATCTGTACCTGATGATGACAGAAGTATTCTGGGGGGGTAATTCCCTGCAGAGTAATCTGATGCCCGAGGCGGATACATCGGACGGAAGGCTGGACAGGGAAGAAGAATATCTGGAACAGATAAAACGGGCAATGACAGACCGGAATCACACCCTTCTCAGGGAGACATATGAAAGTATGACGGAAGCGGTGAAGGACAGGAGGCTGAATCTGATTTTCCTGCAGGAGATCAGCTACAGAATTTACTATATGCTGATGGATTTAATCCCGGGAGACAGAGGGGAGGGCGTTTGCCCGGAAGTCCTGGACTGGAGAAATCAGACCTGCTTCAGCCGCTTTGAGGATTGGGGCAGACTGCTGTGGGAGCAGATTGAAGGGGTGTTTTCCCATATGGAGGGGCAGGAGGAGCAAAATCAGGGAATCACGGTGAAGGTGATTGCCTATGCCAGACAGCATTTTCGGGAACCCATTACTTTAAAGGAGGTGGCAGAGCGCTTTTTCGTAAGCGCTTCCTATCTGGGAAGAAGCTTTCAGAAAGCTGCGGGGATTCCGTTTAAGCAGTATGTAAATGAGCTGAGAATCGAGGAAGCCAAACGGCTGCTGCGGCAGACTGACAGGCTGATTTATGAGATTGCGGAGGAGACAGGATTTGCAGAGAGTAAATATTTTATAGCCAGATTTACGGCCATGGTGGGGATGTCTCCCATGGAATATCGGAAAATGTCGGAGAAGGGATAGAGCAATATCTGTCGAAAGAGCAATATCTGCGCAGTCACAGGTGTAAAAAATGGAATATCCGGGATAGTTTTGGGAATGAAAGAGTACCTTCCTTTTTGTACAATAAGGATATAAAAAGTAAGGATTGACGTTTTTATGTGTCAAATCCTGGAGAGGAAGGTAATTTTATGAAAATGAAAAAGTTGTGTGCAATGCTGCTGGCTTCCAGTATGATTCTGACTCTTGCGGCATGCGGTTCCGACAACGGGACAGAACAATCCGGTCAGGACAGTTCCGCGCAGGAGTCTTCCGGCGGGCAGTCGCAGACACCGGAAAGTCCGGCGGAATCCGGCAGTGAGAGCGGAGCGGAGGACAGTCAGGGAGGGCAGACCGGCCTGGTTCCCATGGAGGACGCTGATGATCCCATCACCTATACGTTCTTTGTCCGTGACCCCGGTCAGGCACCTGCGGATGACAATCCTGTGATTCAGAAGATTACAGAGCTTACGGGTGTCACTCTTAAATTCGAGTTCCTGGTTGGCGATCTGGACCAGAAGCTGGGTACCATGATTGCGGGCGGCGATTATCCGGATGTGATTTTTGCCGGTGATGCGGCTACCAAGCTGATGGACGCAGGCGCGTTTATTCCGCTGGAAGAGGAGATTCCGAAATATCCAAACCTGAACGCCATGTACGGAGATGTGCTGAAATATCTGACCCAGGCGGACGGACATGTGTATAATATGGAAATTTACGGAACATTCCTGAACGATGTGACGGAGGTGGCACCTCCCTTTGAGTGCGCTATTGGCTTCTACATTCAGAAGGCCGTGCTGGAGGAGGCAGGATATCCGGAGATTCACACGCTGGATGAGTATTTCCAGGTCATTGAAGATTATATGGAGAAGCATCCCGACATTGACGGTGTGAAGACCAGCGGCTTTGAGATTCTGGGAGATGGATGGCGTAACTGGGCCCTGCTGAATCCTGCACAGAACCTGCTGGGGGCAGGTAACGAGGGGGCAATTTTTGTAGATCAGCAGACCTTTGAGACCTCTTTCTATCAGATCAGCGATACTGCTCACGACTTTTACAAGAAACTGAACGAAGAATATCTGAAGGGTGTCATTGTGCCTGAGACGCTGACCCAGAGCTATGATGAATATATCTCCAAGATTACAACGGGCTCTGTACTGGGCTTCTATGACCAGAACTGGAACTTCGGAAGCGCACAGAATCTGCTGAAGGCGGACGGCAAATATGAGCGTACTTATGTATGTCTGCCGATTACCAATCCCGGCGTGAAAGACGGTTATCTGGATAAGAGCAACGGAATTCCCACTGCCACCAACGGTGTGGGCATTACCATCAACTGTGAGAATCCGGAGCGTCTGCTGAGATTCTTTGACTGGATATGCCAGAGAGAAGTACAGGATTATCTCCAGTGGGGAGAGGAAGGTGTTGACTGGAACTATACAGAAGACGGCGGAAAGGTCCTGACGGCCGAGAGACGTGCCATCGTATATGACACCGCCAGAAATCGTGACGAAACCGGACATACCCTGTGGAATTACTGCCCGAAGTGGCAGGGGATCTATAAGGCGGACAATATGCCCTGCGGAGCAGGTGAGTCACCGGATGAATATCTGGCATCTCAGTCCGATTATGACAGACAGTTCCTGGAGGCGTATGGAATCAAATATCCTGCGGAATTATTCTCGGATCCCATTATACGTCCTCAGTATTATCCTGTGTGGGCCATGAATCTGGAGGACGGAAGTCCTGCGGCGGTTGCCAGCACGAAGATTACGGATGTGACCATGAAATGTTATCCCAGACTGATTCTGGCAAAGGATGAGGCGGAATACGAATCCCTGTGGGCGGATTTCCTGAAGGAGTTCAATGCCATCGATCTGGAAGCTTATCAGACGGAAGTGGACAGACAGATTGCGGAGAAGATGGGAAGATAAGTTCAGGATAATGGGAGGGCGTGAGTCCCTCCCATTGCCGGTTTTGGGAAGAGAGGTCGCGGGATGAGCAAATTTCAGAAAACATTGAAAAAAGCCGCAGGGCAGAAAATGCTGTATATCATGATTGTGCCCTGCATGATTTATACTTTTATTTTTTCTTATTATCCGCTGAGCGGATGGATTATGGCATTTCAGAATTATAAGCCTGCAAAAGGATATTTCAAGTCTCCTTTCGTGGGATTTGACCAGTTTATGTTCCTCTTTAAAGATGTGGAATTCTGGTGGAGTGTGCGCAATACACTGGCCATGTCTCTGATGAATCTGATATTCAGTTTTGTCTTTGCCATTGTGTTCGCACTTCTGCTCAATGAGATTAAGTCTCTGGGAATGAAGCGTATTACGCAGACTGTGTCATATCTGCCGCATTTCCTGAGCTGGATTATCGTCTGTTCACTGGTGTCCAACGCGCTGTCCACCAGTGACGGTATGCTGAACAATGCACTGATGGCTCTGGGTTTCATTGATAAGCCGGTTCTGTGGCTGGGTGACCAGAAGTATTTCTGGTGGGTGACCACTTTCTCCAGTGTATGGAAGGAGACAGGATGGAATTCTATCATTTATATAGCGGCCATCTCCGGTATCGATCAGGCCCTCTATGAGGCGGCGGAGCTGGACGGCGCCGGCCGTTTCCAGAAGATGTGGCATGTGACGCTGCCGGGAATCAAGTCCACCATTGTAGTGCTGCTGATTATGAATCTGGGCTGGGTGTTGAATGCCAGCTTCGAAGTTCCCTATATTCTGGGCAACGGTCTGCTGCAGGATGTGTCCCAGACCATTGACATTTTCGTTCTGAAATATGGTATGAGTATCGGCAACTATTCCCTGGCCACGGCGGCAGGTATCTTTAAATCCGTCATTTCCTTAGGCCTGGTGTTTGGAACCAATGCCATTGCCAATAAGCTGGGCGAAAACAGTCTGATGTGAGGAGGGAGAGCAGATGAGAAATTTTTGGAGTATAAGAATTGGAAGGTTCAGGCTCGGCGATATCTTTTTCCATGTAATCAACGGCATTATCATGGTGTTTGTAATTGTTATCATGCTGTATCCCTTCTGGAATACCATAGCAGTATCCTTTAATGATGCCCAGGATACTCTGCGGGGCGGCATTACATTCTGGCCCAGAGTGTTTTCCACATACAGTTACAAGTCTGTCTTTAAAAACAAGCTGATGGGAACCGCAGCGGTGAACTCCGTGCTTCGTACCGCGCTGTCCACCATACTGGGGGTACTGGTGGGATCCCTGATTGCCTATGTGCTGTCCCGGAAGGAGCTGGTTGGCAGAAAGGCGATTACCGTCTACTTCCTGGTGACCATGTACATTTCCGCCGGCCTGATTCCCAATTACTTTCTGATCAAGAACCTGGGGATGCTGAATAAATTTGCAGTCTATGTAATACCGGGACTGGTGAGTGTATACAACATTATTGTGATTAAGTCCTTTATACAGTCTCTGCCGGAGAGCCTCACGGAGGCGGCCATGGTGGACGGCGCCGGACATTTCCGATGCTACTGGCAGATTGTGCTGCCCTGCTGCAAGCCCGTTCTGGCCACGGTAGCGCTCTGGTGTGCCGTGGGTGCATGGAACCAGTGGTTTGATACCTTTTTGTACGCTTCGGGAGCCGATCACCTCACCACGCTGCAGTATGAGATGATGAAGCTGCTTTCTTCGGCCATGCAGTCCGGAAGGGATTTGTCCAGTATCTATGGAGAAGGACAACAGATGGCCAATACGGTTACACCCACATCCATTCGGGCGGCGGTGACCATTGTGGCCTCTGTGCCTATACTGATCGTGTATCCCTTCCTGCAGAAATATTTCGTGAAGGGTGTGACATTGGGGGCTACCAAGGAGTAAGTGCAGCGTTATGGTTCAGGTACCGTGTCCGTAGAGACTGCGGTATCTGGAGGGGGAACATTCCCGATATCTGCGGAAAGTTCTGTTGAAGGTAGAGACATTTGCATATCCGCAGGCGGCCGCCACCTCCGAGACAGGGATAGAGGTATCCTTCAGGAGAACCTCGGCCGCCTGAATCCGCAGAAAGCTTAAATAGTCATAGAAAGTCTGACCGGTCTGCTGTTTGAAGATTCTGGTAAAGTAGAATTTGGACAGAAGCGTCTGTCGGGCGGCTTCTTCCAGGGTAATACTTTCCGCGTAATGGTGCTGCAGATATTCCAGCAGACGGATTATTTTTTCTGAAGGCGTACCGGTTCTGGGGCGGACCGGTGCCTGGCCGGGAGCGGGGCTCTGTCCGGTGCGATAATCTGTATAATGAGCGTAAAAATTCATCAGACAGGCATAGATCAGGAGCAGTTTTGAAGGACTGGCCCCCCAGTAATGAGCTGCTGTCTGCATGATCAGAGAGATTTCCGTCTCGTATATTTCCGGACAGGTGTCCGCGGTAATCAGTACCGGCCTGGACAAAAGCGCGCGGGTGCGGAGAAAATCTCCGAACTGGCTGAAGAGAGTCAGCTCCAGAAGGAAGATGAATCTGGAACCGGCGGAGGGCGCTTCGATGGAATGCAGCTCTCCCGGAGGAATCAGCAGAATGTCGCCGGGCTGCAGACGATAGGAAACATTCTGAACAGTCACGAGAAATTCTTCCTCCAGAGGGATGATGATTTCCTGCGCGTCGTGCCAGTGGGTGGTAAAACTGCCGTTCTGGGTATTGTACCAGAATCGGAGAGTGGTTTTGTCCACATAGGGAGTGAGCTCATATTCTTCCGCTGTATCATTTTGGGTGAAGCCGGGAAATTCGTCCGGCTGTATCTGATAAGCCTTTTTCTGATCTTCGGTCAGAGCAAATAATTTTCTGGGATTCATATTAGTACCCTGCCTTTCTGTAGTCTGTATATGCTCCCTTATGCCGGTTGTATGAAAAATAAATCTGTGAGTAACTTCAGACAGGTCACTGAACTGTTACATCTGTGATACAGAAACTTAAAGTTTTTTTCATATATGCTTGTTTTTCTATGGTATTTATTATATCATATTCATAGAAAAGCGCGCAAACAAAAACAGGAGAATGTTTTGGGCATAAGAAAAAGGAAACAGGGCATGAGAAAATGCTGTTTTTTATTTAAATAGTGCTAAAACGTAATAGTTATTTAGCATAAAAGGCTTCAAAGCGCTGCTTGAACAGGGTTCAGAGCGAGCGGAAGAGTGACGGCGATAGAAAGGAGAAAAGAATGGGAGCGTTTGACACAGGTGTGTACCGCAATTTATTTGCGGAAATCGGAAAGAGCAAAGAAGAAATTGAAGCAAAGCTTCGGGACGCGGTGAATACATTCTTCTATGGAAGCGAGGAGGAACGGATTTATCATCCGGTGGGAGAGGATATGGGGTATCTGGAGGACACCGGGAATCATGACGCCAGAACGGAGGGAATGTCCTACGGAATGATGATGTGCGTTCAGCTGGACATGAAGGAGGAGTTCGACCGCATCTGGAAATGGTCTAAAACGTACATGTACATGGAAGAAGGAGAAAACGAGGGATACTTTGCCTGGAGCTGTAAGGTAAACGGGGAGAAAAACGCGCATGGCCCCGCCCCTGACGGAGAGGAATATTATGCCATGGCGCTGTTCTTCGCTTCTCACAGATGGGGAGACGGCGAGGGTATTTTCGAATATTCCAGGGAGGCCCGGAATATTCTGAAAGCCTGTGTACATAAGGGAGAAAACGGCAGGCCGGGAGCAGCCATGTGGAACCGGGAGAATAAGCAGATTCTGTTCGTGCCCGGCAGCCCTTTTACGGATCCTTCCTATCATCTGCCTCATTACTATGAACTGTTCGCGCTCTGGGCGGACGAGGAGGACAGGGAGTTCTGGAAGCAGGCGGCTCAGGTCAGCAGAGAGTACCTGGCAAAGGCCTGTCATCCGGTGACAGGATTGAGCCCTGAATACGGAGAATTTGACGGAAGTCCTATGAATAAAAAAATGCCCTGGGGACATACGCATGGTCAGTTCTACAGCGATGCCTACAGGACTGCGGCGAATATCGGTCTGGACTGTGCCTGGTTCGGGAAGGACGAGGGGCATTACGCAGCGCCCCTTCGGATGATGCGTTTCCTGGGGACAGATCTGGAGGCGGCAAGATGTGTGTTCGAGGTGGACGGCACGCCGGTGGACAGAACGGTACTGCATCCGGTGGGGCTGCTTGCGACGACCGCACAGGGTGCACTGACGGTAGAAAAGGACGATTCCACAGACCCTGAAAGCGACTGGAATGTGGCGAGGCGATGGGTGGAATGGTTCTGGAATCAGCCGCTGCGCAAAGGCGGCAGAAGATATTACGACAACTGTCTGTACCTGTTTGCTCTTCTGGCGCTCAGTGGAAACTATAGAATTTATTAAAATGTGCGGAATCGGAATTATATGAGAGAGAGACAACAGTTTTATATTGTTCGGAACAAGGAAATTGTCAGCAGATTTTTCCCGCCAGTGAGTAAGAACGTTCAGTTCCTTTTTATGGACAGTGAAAGGCTTGCGGGCAGCGCGCGTATCGTGGGAAATGTTACAGATGAGAATATGCTGAAGCTGCTGGCGACGGCGGAGGGATTCCGCAGACTGGTGTACGGCATGGGAATCTCGGTGGAAATGACAGAGGGAAAGAGCGACACAGTGGATTTTGTCTTTCGGATGTCGGCAGAAGATGCCAGGCAGTCCGGAACAGAGCTCAGAATTCCGCTGCCTGTGGACGGAACGGAAAAAAGGGTGTGTCTGGCGGACTTCCAATGGTCGGAGAAGGATGACAGGCCGGGAATGATGGGATTTGAATTCCCGGTGGAGGGAGATCTGGCCAGGGCGACGGTGAGGCTCTATCTTCAGGATGGCTATGAGGCCCCGGAGGAAATCGCAGAGGGGACGGCGAATCTGGAATCAGAGGCATATGCTGAAATGCTGCGGAAATCCCTGATACAGACAGGGAACCCTGCCAGGCTGCAGAAAGCATTGGAAAAGGCCAGGCGGGGTGAGCCTGTGACCATGGCCTTTATCGGCGGCTCCATTACCGAGGGAGCAGGAGCGATTCCGAATCACACGGGATGCTATGCATTTAAGACTTTTCAGCGGTTCTGTGAGCTGGCCGGAAAGAGCACGGAGGAAAATGTGCACTACATAAAAGCCGGCGTGGGAGGAACGCCTTCCGAGCTGGGAATGATACGGTATGAGCGGGATGTGCTTCGAAACGGCAGCGTGGAGCCGGATATTGTGGTGGTGGAATTTGCGGTGAACGATGCGGATGACGAGACCGGAGGAGCCTGCTATGACTCTCTGGTGAGAAAGATATTGTCGGCGGAGAACAGACCTGCTGTGATCCTGCTGTTTGCGGTATTTGACGACGACTGGAATCTGCAGGAGAGACTGTCCCCCGTGGGGAAAGCTTATGATCTGCCCATGGTAAGTGTAAAAAATGCCGTGGTGGAACAATTTTACCTGGGTCCGAATCAGGGAAAAGTACTCAGCAGGAATCAGTTTTTTGCAGACTGTTATCACCCTACAAGCCTGGGACATACGGTTATGGCGGACTGTATTGATTATATGATGCGGGCGGTCGACAGACTTCCCGCCCGGGAGGATACTCTGGAGCTGAAGGAGATGACGCCTCCTCTGGGCGGAGACTTTGAGAGGGTGAAACTGTTCGACAGGGAAAAAGAGGAAGAGGGGATAAAGGTGGACTGCGGAAGCTTCTGTCACAGGGACGAGGAGCTGCAGTTTGTGCCCATGGACAGAGATGTGACCTGGACAAAACTGTTTCCCTTTAACTGGATGCACAGAGCCGGGGAGGAAGGCGGCGAGGAGGCCTTTGCCATGGACATTACCTGCAGCGCCCTGGTGCTGATCTACAAGGATACCCCCAATCCGGCCGCCGGCCGGGCGGAAGTCCGTGTGGACGGGGAGAAGGTGCTCACGGCGGATTCCCATGCAAATAACTGGAACCATTGCCACCCGCTGATCTGCTTCCGCGGCAGAGAGTGCAGACAATACCATGTGGAGATATCCATGGAGCCGGGATGCGAAGAGAAAGAATTTACAATCCTGGGTTTTGGATATGTGAGATAGCGTCTGCGGAACTAAGATAAAAATAAAACAGCAGTGTTCCCGAACAGTGCCCGGAAGAATTTATGGCCGACAAAGCGGCCGGGAATTCTTCCCGTGAAGGGCACTGGAGGGAATCTGCGGAACTAAGATAATAAAAATAATAAAACAGCAGTATGCCCTTCCTGCCCCCAGAGAAATTACGGACGCTAAAAGCGGCCGGGAATTCTCTGCGGGAAAAGGGGCTGGAAGGGAATCTGCGGAACTATAATAAGGAGGACGAAAGGAATGAAGAAACAGGCATTTAACCCCTATTTGCCGTCCTGGGAGTATATACCGGACGGTGAGCCCCATGTCTATGGAGACAGAGTGTACGTTTACGGGTCCCATGATTTTTACAACGGATATGTATTCTGTATGGGAGACTATGTATGCTGGTCAGCTCCGCTGGACGATCTGGGGAACTGGCGCTATGAGGGGGTGATCTATCCCAGGAATGAGGACCCGCTGAACAAAGAGGGCAAGGCGTGTCTCTATGCGCCGGATGTGACCCGGGGACCGGACGGAAGATATTATCTTTACTATGTGCTGGATAAGCAGCATATCGTCTCTGTGGCTGTGTGTGACACTCCTGCGGGGAGATATGAATTTTACGGTTATGTCCATTATCCGGACGGCACTTATCTGGGAGATAAGGAAGGAGATGAGCCCCAGTTTGACCCGGCGGTTCTGACGGAAGGAAATGTGACTTATCTGTATACCGGTTTCTGCGGCAGATGGGATAAGGATCGTTCCGGTGCCATGGCGGTGGTGCTGGATGCGGATATGCTGACCGTGCTGGAGTCTCCTCTGTGTGTGGTGCCGGGATATCCCCATTCTGCAGGAAGCGGATATGAAGGACACTCCTTCTTCGAAGCACCGTCTATCCGGAAGATCGGAGACACCTATTATTTTGTTTATTCTTCCGAAGTCATGCACGAGTTGTGTTATGCAACCAGCAAGAAGCCCAGAGAGGGATTTGTCTACAGAGGTGTTCTGGTGAGCAACTGCGACCTGCATATCGACAGTGACAAGCCGGCTGATATGCCTATGGCTTATGGTGCAAACAACCACGGTGGCCTGGTAGAAATGAACGGCGAGTGGTACATTTTCTATCATCGTCATACTAACGGCACCTGGTACAGCAGACAGGGCTGTGTGGAGAAGCTGACACTGGCGGAGGACGGAAGCTTTGCCCAGGTGGAATTGACCTCCTGCGGCTTAAACGGCGGTCCCCTTGTGGGAAAAGGAGAGTATCCTGCCTATATCGCATGCAGACTCTTTACAGAGGAATCCATGGCACATGTGGGCGGTGACAAGCAGCCCAGAGTGATGCAGGACGGCAGAGACGGCGACGAGGAGCCGGGCTACATTGGAAATATCATGAATTCGGCCACCGCAGGATTCAAGTATTTTGACATGCAGGGTGTGACGAAGATCCGTATCACGGTGCGCGGATATGCCAATGGAAACTTTGAGGTGCGTACCAAATGGGACGGCGAGATTCTGGCGGAGATTCCGGTGGTATACACCAATGTGTGGGAAACCTATGAGGCGGATATCGCAATGCCGGACGGCGTACAGGCACTGTACCTGACCTATCGCGGCCAGGGCAAGGCGGCTCTTCTGTCATTTGAATTGGTGTAAGACAGCATATGCCAAAACAGCCTCAGAGAAATCACGGACGCCGACAGCGGCCGGAAATTCTCTGCGAAAAAAGAGGCTGGACGGGGAAATAGCGCGAAGAACACGCGCTTTGCGGAACTTTAATTAGGAGATAAATAACTATGGCACTTATCGACATGAAATATTTTTCAGACTGTCTGAAGCGGCAGACATTGGTAAAAGTGATTCTGCCCAACGACGGTATGACCGAGGGCAACCCTCATTATGATCGCCCCATGAAGACTTTGTATCTGCTTCACGGCTACACAGGAATCGGTGAGGACTGGATATGGAACAGTTCCATAGTAGAATACGCAGGACACTATAATCTGTGCGTTGTGCTTCCCAACGGGGAGAACAGCTTTTTCCTGGATGGTGTGGAGACCGGACGCAAGTACGCTTCTTTCGTGGGGAAGGAGCTGCCGGCCTATCTGCAGAAGACCTTCGGGCTGTCCGCGGCACCGGAGGATAATTTCACCGGCGGGCTGTCAATGGGCGGCTTCGGGGCGCTTCATACTGCTCTGGCTTTTCCGGAGAATTTTGGTAAGGCGGTGGGACTGTCTTCTGCGCTGATATCGTATAATATCGGAGGAATGAAGCCGGGAATGGACAACGGGGTGGCGAATTATGAGTACTATCATCTGATGTTCGGCGATCCGGATAAGTTCAATGAGAGCGACAACAATCCGGAGGAGCTGGTGCGGCGGATTCAGAAGACGGGTGGGAAAGTACCCGGAATTTATATGGCCTGCGGCACGGAGGATTTTCTGTTGAGTTCAAACCGAACCTTTGCAGATTTCCTGCGGGAGAGAAATGTAGATTTCATTTATCACGAGAGTACCGGGATTCATGACTTCCGATTCTGGAATCAATATCTGGAGCCGGCCATTCGGTGGCTGGTGACAGGCTCGGAGGAGAATTAAATGCAGAGTGTACGAATTTATGAAATGCCGGCTTGTAAAATAGTTTCATCGGGAACAGGTAAATGCAGTTTATTTTCGAAAGATTTCCTTTATTGGGCGGGAGAGGACTTTGTCTGACTGTATATGTTTGAAGATGGCATGGCGGTATGCAGAGATATGCAGTAGACTGCAAATTGATGCAATAGAACCATTTTTTCCCAAAAGGGAATAGAAGAGAGGAGAGAAGGATATGGAATATATTTATGAAATGCCTGCGGAAATGTTAGTGGAAAATGCGCAGCGCGGCGAGGTCAGAAGATTTGAGTATGACACAGAGACTTACGATCAGGACGGCAGCCGTCCCATGCACAAAGGCGCCTGGGTGTACCTGCCCTATGGCTACAGCGAAGCCAGGAAGTACAATGTTCTGTACCTTCTGCACGGCGGCGGTGTAAACGAGGACTGGTGGTTTAAGACCTTTCCGGATACGGTGACCATACTGGACAATATGATTGAGAAGAAAGTCTGTGAGCCTTGTATCATTGTGACGCCTACTTATTATCGGGGAGACGAAGCAGACAAGAATATGGATATCACGGAGCAGTTTCAGTATGAACTTCGCAAAGACCTGATTCCCGCTGTGGAAAGCACCTTTTCCACCTGGACAGACGGCGATGTATCGGAAGAGAATCTGATTAAAACCAGGAATCACAGAGCATTTGCGGGTCTTTCTCTGGGCTCCATGACCACTTATCGTGCGGCTTTCCATACCAATTTTGAGCTGTTTGCCTGGTTCGGACCCTTTTCCGGCTGTTGCGGGCCTCAGGGCGAACGTGACCCGGAGGTGGAGCGTATCCGCAGAACTCTGGCCGAGGAGGAGAAGAAGGGGTATAAGCTGGGATATCTGTTCTGCTGCAACGGTGACAAGGACATTGCTTATGAAGAGCATAAGGAGATTATGGACAAGGTGGTGCTGGATTGTCCTCAGCTGGTTCGTGGAGAGAATTACGACTTTTATACCATCCCCGGCGGTGTTCATGACATGAAGGCATGGCAGCTCCACCTGTATCATGCGCTGCAGATTTTCTTTCAATAATTGGGTTAACTGAAAGTGAATTCCCAGGTATTACAAAAGTTGAAGCAGTGTAACAGTTCAGACAGGGTATTGAATTGTTACAAATATCTATAACCGTAAATGGAATATAGTAATGAATGGAAGAGCGGCTGCCGTAATGAGTATTAAAGTTTGTTGCGGCAGCTTCTTTACATTATAAAAAAATCCGTCTCCTGCTAAATTCTTGTTTACAGAGCTGTTAAGTTGTTAAAGGGAGAATCAGTAAAGTACCGAAGTTACTTTTTATGTACAGGCTTGCATATGGAAGTTTGCTGCTGATGCAGAGTGTGGGGCGGGCATAGAGAAAAATCCATCTGTTCGATTTACCGGTAAAATTATAATAAAATTTCAAAAGGAGAAATCAGATATGGTTATCTATCAGAGAGAAAAAGCAAAGCTTCTGACCTATACGAGGAAGGTATCCTACAGAGATTATCCGGACGGTCTGGCCCGCAGTGTACATCTGGCTGTAAGCAGGGACGGAGAGCATTGGCAGGCGATGCATGGCAATTATGGAATTCTGTTCCCGGAGGCAGAGCTTTCCAGTGAAGATACGATTGTGCCAAAATGTGTGGCAAATCCCAGGGTATTCCGTCTGCCGGAGGGGGATTACGCTGTTTTGGCAGATCGGGTAAATGAGGACGGCAGTCCGGAATCAGACGGCGGCAGGGTTGTGTTCTGGCGGACCCGGGATTTCAGGACCTTTGAAAAAGGCGTACTGCTGGAGAAAAAAGGGCCGGAATGGGAGAAGCTGCAGAAAATGGACCGGGGAACTACACTGGGGCAGTGGGTTGTGGAGGGAGAGCCTGTAGAGGGAGCCGCCATGGAAATAGAGCCGGCAATGTGCGACCGGATTGTACAGCGCTGGACGCAGATTCATCATGTGGAAACCAGAGTGCCGGCCGCAGTGTACGCTTCCGAGCAGGAAGATGTGCGAGCTGTGAAGGCGGAAGCAGTCTATTCCGACGGTTCTGCGGCATTGAAACAGGTAGCCTGGAATATGGAAAAAGTAGATTTCTGCAAACCCGGCAGATATACGGTGACAGGAACAGTCTGCGGCAGACAGTTTCCTTTTCCGCTGGCAAAGGGATATGGAGACCCTGTAATTTTTCCCTGGGAGGGGAAATGGTATTTCCTGAGCACAAGCGATAATCGGAAGGATATCGGCATTTATGTGCGGGAGGCGGAGAGCGTGGAGGCGCTTTTTGCGGAAGGCACGCAGGAGCATCTGATTCTGGATGTAGATGAGGAAAAAGGCTTTGTACAGACATTCTGGGCGCCGGAATTTCATGTGATCGGCGGGAGGCTGTACATTTTGTTTGCAGTGGGCGGAAAGGTATGGGGCCCTCAGTGTCATCTCATGGGTCTGAAAGAAGGTGGGCGGATTGTGGATGCGGAAAGCTGGGAAGAGCCGGTCCGGGTAGTATGTGCAGATGGAAGCCCTCTGGGGGCGGACGGCATTACCCTGGATATGACCTATCTGAAGGCAGGCGGGCGCTCATATATGGTCTGGTCCTACCGCAGACATATGGGAACGCCGAAGGATACCGGGTCCATGCTTTATATCGCAGAGGCAAAGGAGGAAGAACCCTGGCGGCTGGCCGGGGAGCCGGTACTGCTTTCCCGTCCTCTCTTCGGCTGGGAAAATGTCAGCGGAACCATCAATAACGAGGGACCTTACGGCTTTGTAAAGGATGGAAAGGTATATCTGACTTATTCGGGAGGCGCGGCCAACAGCTATACCTATGCACTGGGACTTCTGACGGCGGAGGAGAGCGCAGATCTGACAGATCCGTGCGTATGGAATAAAAGTGCCGTTCCCGTACTTTCCTTTTATTCCGTAAAAGGAGAATATGGGCCGGGGCACAATTCCTTTTTCGTGGACAGCGAAGGCAGTCTGATGATTGCCTATCATGGGGAGATGTCTCTGGAATCGACGCTGCGCTGTGACGGTATCCGGCGGGTGCATTTTGATATAGAAGGAGAGCCGGTCTTCGACCTGTCGGCTGAGAGAGACCTGAATCCTGAGCTGTGGGAGGTTTCCATGCAGGTGGTCGTCAGGTGAAGGCGGTGGGCAGCAACACCTGCGGCTCGGCTGAAAAAGGAATTTCAGGGAAAATGATTGTCATATGGGAGATAACAGGATATAATAATTTCATTCGGGGCGGGTGCTGGCTGTGGCTCAAAGTCAGGCAAAATCCCCCACAGTCATTTTGAGAGGACGGACAGGCTGATATGCTGAGAATATGGTAGAATATGCACATACTCGTGGCAGAAAACGGCCGAATGGCCATCCATACCATGTGCGGGCTGCGCACATGGTAGAATATGCACATACTCGTGGCAGAAAACGGCCGAATGGCCATCCATACCATGTGCGGGCTGCGCACATG
>CAJUQT010000032.1:14790-47133 GCA_910588225.1 uncultured Acetatifactor sp. | reverse complement strand
CTTTGCCTGTTCCCCCATCTCAGATGGGGGATTAAAAGACTTTTTCATTCAAATGATTTAAAACCTGAAACTGCAGCTTGCCTGTATTTGCTTTTAAACTTCATTTCAGCCATTCTCATAATTTTATATTCCTCCGGTTATACTATAAAATATCACGCTAAAGCGTCATAACAGTTCGGAACCCTGTCGAACTGCTATGAGAGCGCATTCACGCACATCCCGAAGGAGAATCATTATGAGGCAGACTCTTACCCTTTTTCTGAAAAATTTCCTGAAATGCGGCCTTGCCGGCTGGTGTATGGAAATCAGCTTCACAGCTCTGGACTCCCTGCGTCGCAGGGATATGACTCTGAAAGGCTGCACTTCCCTCTGGATGTTCCCTATCTATGGCTGTGCCGCTCTTTTTACACCGCTCAGCCGCCTTCTTTGCCGGAAATCCGCCCGGGTACGAGGCCTGTCCTATGCCGGTCTGATTTTTGCAGGAGAATATCTCACAGGCCGTCTCCTCTCAAAACATAGAGTCTGTCCCTGGGATTATAGCCGCAGCCGCTGGAACATAGGCCGCATCATCCGCCTGGATTTTATTCCCTGTTGGATTCTCGCCGGGCTGCTGTTCGAAAAGCTGCTCTCTTCCGAATCCGGAAAGCAGCAGGTAACGGAGCCTCATATTGATTTATCTACATGACAGCTCTACGTCTTCCTGCTGCAAATCATTTTGCCTGAATCCGGCCTTATGTATCCGCATCGTCCATATCGTCAATGTCCACAGAACCAATATCCAGCATATTCACCGTACGCCTCTTCAGTCTGGCTTCTTCTGACTCTTTCAATATAAAATCCTTTACGGTTCTGGAATTCTTAATATGCTGCAGCATCAGCTGAGGATGTGTGGTATCCCCCGTATAGCAGGTCACGGTCCCCAAACCGAAAATCTTCTCCGCCAGAGTGGCACTGTGTGTGACATCCTGAACCTTGTACATATAACAGTCATTCTCCACAGTTTTCAGCAGGCCCTCCGCCACGGTAATCATATCTTCCTTTATCGTATATTTTGTAAACGTAAAGGGAAGTCCGAAAAACAGCCATCTTTTTCTCTCCACAAATTCCATTCCATGCACCGTCCTTTCTAAATTGCTTTCTGTCAGAAACGTCTCGATTCTTCTCAGACGTTTCCTATAGAATACTTTATTTTACCTGGGCTGTCAACCTGGCTTCATCCCGTTCAGCCATGCTGCCACAACTGCATATTCTCCGCAAAAATGCCTTGTTCCTGCCGGTATTCCGCAGCCATGCCGGGTAAAATCGGACGCTGCACCGTCATTTCAAAGAGCTGTCCCCGCGCAGAAATCCCAGGGCAGTCATTACAGGTTTATATAAAATCAGGGTAATCGCCGTATTGAGTCCTCCTTTATTATACAATAAAATTCACGCTTCGCGAAAATTCTATTGTCAAAATAAAATTAACACCTGAAAGCATCTGAATGTCTTTCAGGTGTTAAAACCTAAGGTGTATCGAAAATATCGCAGCGTTCCGGATGGTCCGCTGAACAATTGCAAAATGTCAACAGAGCATTGAATAAAAAAGTATGCAAAGTCACCGGCCGGATAGATTCCGCCGATCGGGAATTCCTGCTTCCTGAACTGTTTCTGCTCAGGAAAAAGTCACCCTGCCCTGAAGACATTACTGCTATTCAATTGTTTCGTAAATCATAGCATGAGAAAAGAGAAAAGCCAACTTTTTCACTCAACCTTCGGAAGTTTATTGCGGTATCCTTCCAGTTCCGCATCCGTGGGAATATAATCGTTCATTTTACCGTCGTGATATTTCTCATAAGCCACCATGTCAAAATAACCTGTTCCGGTAAGACCGAAGACAATTGTCTTCTCTTCGCCGGTTTCTTTGCACTTTTTCGCTTCCTCAATGGCCACACGGATTGCATGAGAACTTTCCGGCGCGGGCAGAATCCCTTCCACCCTGGCAAAGTATTCCGCCGCGTCAAACACTTCCGTCTGCTTCACGCTGGTGGCTTCCATCATTCCCTGATGATACAGTTCGGAAAGGGTGGAGCTCATACCATGATAGCGAAGACCGCCCGAATGGTTGGCCGAAGGAATGAAGTCACAGCCCAGCGTATACATTTTGGCAAGGGGACATACCATTCCCGTATCGCAGAAATCATAGGCATACACACCTCTGGTAAAACTGGGGCAGGAGGCCGGCTCCACGGCGATAATGCGGTAGTCCGCTTCCCCGCGGAGTTTTTCACCCATAAACGGTGCAATCAGACCTCCTAAATTGGAACCGCCTCCGGCACAGCCAATAATGATATCGGGCTTCACACTGTATTTGTCCAGAGCGGCTTTGGTCTCCAAACCGATGACTGACTGATGGAGAAGCACCTGATTCAGCACACTGCCCAGAACATAGCGGTAGCCTTCGCTGGACACTGCCTTTTCCACTGCCTCGGAGATGGCACAGCCCAGACTTCCGGTGGTACCCGGATGCTCGGCGAGAATCTTCCTGCCCACTTCGGTCTCCATGGACGGCGAAGGCGTCACCGACGCCCCATAAGTGCGCATCACTTCCCGGCGGAACGGCTTCTGTTCATAGGAGCATTTCACCATATATACCTTACAGTCAAGGCCAAAGTAGGAACATGCCATGGAAAGAGCCGTCCCCCACTGACCGGCTCCGGTCTCAGTGGTCACACCCTTAAGTCCCTGTTTCTTCGCATAATAAGCCTGGGCGATGGCGGAATTCAGCTTATGGCTTCCGCTGGTATTGTTGCCCTCGAACTTGTAATAAATTTTCGCCGGGGTATCCAGCTTTTCCTCCAGGCAGTAAGCACGCACCAGAGGGGAAGGACGATACATTTTATAGAAATTGCGGATTTCCTCCGGTATCTCGAAGAAAGGTGTATCATCATCCAGTTCCTGCGCAATCAGTTCCTCACAGAAAACACCTGCCAGCTCTTCCGCTTTCATGGGCTGATGGGTGCCGGGATTTAAAAGCGGCGCCGGCTTCTGCTTCATATCCGCCCGCAGATTATACCATGCCTTCGGCATCTCGCTTTCATTCAGATAGATTTTATAAGGGATTTTCTCGACTTTCGTTGTGTTCTGCATTGTATTACCTCCATGGGTTCCGCTCATTTACCATTCAAATGAATTTGTTTTCAGATTCCTGTTCTCTTTATGATTCGTTTTCCTTCCGCGCCCCCTGTGGACGCCAGCGTTTTGTCAGTAACATAGCATTTCCCTCCTTCAGGATAAATTTTCTTATATTTCATGTCAGGGAAACTTTCTTTCTGTTCGCCGCGCGGCCGCAGCCGCCTCAGCGGCAAACTTCCCATTGCAGGCCTGCGCATAAAAAACGCCCCTGACAGAAAGATACTCCCTGTCAAGGACGAACAGTTACTGATTACAGTACGACACTATCCGCGGTGCCACCTTGATTCACGGCATGACCCGTGCTCTTGCAGGATACCGACATATCCCCGGCATTTATACGCTTGCCTGCAGCGTCGCAGAATACTCTGTGAAGACGACTCACATTTGACTGCGCCCTCCACGGTCCATTTGACAACTTGTTTCTCACCTGATTCTCAGCTTCACAGGCTCTCTGTAAAGGCATCATTGCCGTTATCTCCGCTTCAACGGTTTGATGTATTAAATTTTTTATACTATATCACCATTCTATGCCCGTGTCAATAGGTCGGTGAAAATTTATCCTTTCAAAATGGGAGGAAGGCAACAATTCAGTACCCTGTCTGAACTGTTACGAAAAAAGTGCCGTCTTCAAGTTTTAATGTTCCAGATAAGCAGCCCGGTTGTCACCAAAAGTGTCCGCATAATAATGCTCGTATTTCTTCAAATTCTCTGTTGACAGATCAGAAAAGGTGGTCTATTATAATACCTATCAAATCGGTAGGTATTTAAAATGAAAGGAGAAACCTATATGTCTGATTACAAATTTGAAACTTTACAGCTCCATGCAGGACAGGAGAACCCGGACCCGGCAACCGACGCCCGTGCGGTTCCCATCTATGCCACCACCTCCTATGTGTTCAGAGACTCCGCCCATGCTGCGGCCCGCTTTGACCTGGCCGATGCCGGCAACATATACGGCAGGCTGACGAATTCCACTCAGGATGTACTGGAACAGCGTGTGGCGGCACTGGAAGGCGGTGTGGCGGCACTGGCTCTGGCCTCTGGCGCCGCGGCCATTACCTATACCCTGGAGGCTCTGGGGCAAAACGGCGGTCATTTTGTCACTCAGAAAACTATTTACGGCGGAAGCTACAATCTGCTGGCTCATACCCTTCCGGCTTTCGGCATTACAGCCAGCTTTGTGAATATCCATGACCCTGCCGAAGTAGAAGCCGCCATACAGGAGAACACCAGGGCAATTTATATTGAAACCCTCGGCAATCCCAACAGCGACATTCCCGATATGGACGCTTTGGCAGAGCTTGCCCACAAACATGGGCTTCCTCTGGTGGTAGATAATACTTTCGGCACTCCATATCTGCTTCGTCCCATCGAACACGGCGCAGATATTGTGGTACATTCCGCCACCAAATTCCTGGGCGGTCACGGCACAACACTGGGCGGTGTCATCGTGGATTCCGGCAATTTTGACTGGACCGCTTCCGGAAAATATCCGGCCATTGCTGAGCCCAACCCCAGCTACCACGGCGTATCCTTCGTAAAGGCTGCCGGTCCCGCGGCGTTTGTGACCTATATCCGCGCCATTTTACTTCGGGACACCGGGGCCACCATCTCCCCCTTTGCGGCATTTCTGCTTCTGCAGGGCATCGAAACCCTTTCTTTGCGGGTGGAACGACATGCGGAAAATACAAAAAAGGTGGTGGAATTCCTTTCATCCCATCCTCAGGTGGAAAAGGTCAATCATCCATCTCTGCCTGACCATCCGGACCATGCATTATACCGAAAATACTTTCCCAACGGCGGCGGTTCCATCTTCACTTTTGAGATTAAGGGCGGTGTGAAAGAAGCGCATAAATTTATAGACAGCCTTACCATATTCTCACTGCTTGCAAATGTGGCCGATGTGAAGAGCCTGGTGATTCACCCCGCAACCACCACCCACAGCCAGCTCACAGGGGAAGAACTGGAGGAGCAGGGAATCAAACCCAATACCATCCGGCTTTCCATCGGTACGGAACATATCGACGATATCATAGCCGATCTGCGGAACGGATTCGACGCAGTATAGTAAAATAAAAAAGCGGAGGTGTCCTTATGTCAACTATTTATACATCCGTCGATCAGCTGATCGGCAAAACGCCCCTACTGGAGCTGACTCATATTGAGAAAGCACAGCATCTGAAGGCAAGAATTCTCGCAAAGCTGGAATATTTTAACCCGGGAGGGTCTGTAAAGGACCGGGTTGCAAAAGAGATGATCGATGAGGCCGAAAGAAGCGGAAAGCTTGGGCCAGGCTCCGTCATTATTGAACCCACTTCCGGCAACACCGGCATCGGCCTTGCCGCCGTGGCCGCAGCGAGAGGCTATCGGATCATCATTGTAATGCCTGAAACCATGTCTGTGGAGCGGCGCCAGCTGATGAAAGCCTACGGCGCAGAGCTGGTGCTTACCGAAGGTGCAAAGGGAATGAAAGGTGCCATTGAAAAGGCAGAAGAGCTTGCCTCGACTATCCCCGAAAGCTTCCTTCCCGGCCAGTTCGACAATCCCGCCAACCCGAAGGCCCACAGAGAAAGTACCGGCCCCGAAATCTATGAGGATACCGACGGCAGAGTGGATATCTTCGTAGCAGGTGTGGGAACCGGCGGCACTGTGACCGGTGTGGGCGAGTATCTGAAATCCAGGAATCCTGCCCTCAGAGTCGTAGCCGTGGAGCCTGCCTCCTCTCCCGTGCTTTCGTCCGGTAAGGCAGGCGCCCACAAAATTCAGGGGATCGGCGCCGGCTTTGTCCCTGCTGTTCTGAACACGGAAATTTATGATGAAGTCATCCCTGTTTCCGATGAAGACGCTCTTGCGACCGGAAGGCTCATGGGCAGAAGCGAAGGTGTTCTCGTGGGAATTTCCTCCGGTGCCGCCGCTTTTGCCGCCATGGAACTTGCAAAGCGCCCTGAGAACGAGGGAAAGACCATTGTGGTACTCCTGCCGGATACCGGTGACAGATACCTGTCCACCTCGCTTTTTGCAGAATAATCTGCGGGAACACCAACTATTTCACGACAGTTTCCGTGCAATCAGAAAAGGTCCGCCCGATGTTTTATGAAAATACAATCAAATTAGTCGTGATACAGTATTATTTAAGCAAAAGGAGAGAGGGAATACAGGAAACAATGAGAATTTATCTGGATAACGCAGCCACCACAAAAATGAGCAAAACAGCAATAGATGCCATGTATCCCTATATGGACACCGTCTACGGGAACCCTTCCAGTCTGCATTCTGCCGGGCAGGCAGCCGCCGAAGCGCTGGCAGAGGCAAGGCGGCAGATTTCCGCCTGCATCGGCGCTTCGCCTGAGGAAATCACCTTTACCTCCGGCGGAAGCGAATCGGATAATCAGGCAATACTGTCCGCAGCGCGAATGGGAGAACGAAAGGGAAAAAAACACATTATTTCCACGGCCTTTGAGCACCATGCAGTCCTCCATACCCTGAAAAAACTGGAAAAAGAGGACTTCGAAATCACGCTTCTGGACGTTCATGAGAACGGTGTCATTGCCCCGGAACAAGTAAAAGCCGCACTTCGTGACGACACCTGTCTTGTCACCGTAATGTATGCCAACAACGAAATCGGAACCATTCAGCCGATAGCGGAAATCGGTAAGATATGCCGCGCCGGAAATATCCTTTTCCATACGGATGGGGTCCAGGCGGCAGGGCATCTGCCCATCAATGTGAACGAACAGAATATTGACATGCTTTCCCTTTCGGCCCATAAATTTCACGGTCCGAAGGGAATCGGCATTCTTTATGCCAGGAAAGGGATTCCGCTGACAACTCTGATTGAAGGCGGCGCCCAGGAGCAGGGCAGACGGGCAGGCACTGAGAATATTCCCGCCGTTGTGGGAATGGCCGCCGCACTCTGCGAGGCCTGCTCCCGTAGAGAGAACACCGCGAAACAAGTGCGCATGTTGCGGGATAAACTTATCGCCGGACTTTCGCAGATTCCCCATTCAGTTCTCAACGGCGATGTGACAAACCGGCTCCCCGGCAATGTGAACTTCTGCTTTGAGGGCATCGAAGGAGAATCCCTTCTGCTGTATCTCGATGGCAAGGGAATCTGTGCTTCCTCCGGCTCCGCCTGTACTTCTGGCTCCCTTGAGCCAAGTCACGTGCTGCTTGCCATCGGAAGAATACACGAGATTGCGCACGGTTCCCTCCGCCTTACCCTTTCAGAGGAAAATACGGAAGAACAAGTTCTGTACACTGTAAAAATGGTAGGAGAAGCGGTGGCGTATCTGCGAAGCATTTCTCCCGTCTGGCGGGATCTTGTCAGCGGGAAAAAGAAATTCATACTTAAGTGAGGTTGTTATTATGGCTTTGTACAGCGAAAAAGTGATGGACCATTTCCGAAATCCCAGAAACGCAGGCGTTATTGAAAATGCCGACGGAATCGGCCAGGTAGGAAATGCCAGATGCGGCGACATCATGAAAATCTATCTGAAGATTGAGAATGACATCATTACAGATGTAAAATTTGAGACTTTCGGGTGCGGCTCCGCCATAGCGTCAAGCTCCATGGCCACCGAGCTGATTAAAGGAAAACCTATCTCAGAAGCGCTTACCCTTACCAATCAGGCGGTAGCTCAGGCATTGGACGGACTCCCCGCCCACAAGCTTCATTGCTCCGTGCTGGCGGAAGAAGCAATTAAGAAAGCGCTGCAGGATTACTATGAGAAAAAGGGTATGAAACTATGATGGTTTCGACAAAGGGAAGATATGCCCTTCGAGTCATGATCGATCTGGCGGAAAACTTCGGGAACGGCTATGTGCCCATGAAAGAGATAGCTGAGAGACAAAATATCTCTCTGAAATATCTTGAACGAATCCTTCCCGTCCTGACCAGGAATAAGCTAATTGAAGGAGTTCAGGGAAAGGGCGGCGGTTACCGGCTGACAGCCGCCCCCGAACGTTACCGTGTTGGGGATATCCTGCGCCTTACGGAAGGGGACCTGGCGCCGGTGGCCTGCCTCAGCTGTGATGCGGATGCCTGCGCGCGTGCCGCCGGCTGTAAGACGCTGCCCATGTGGGCGGAATTCCACAGACTTACCAATGCATACTTTGACGGAATCTTATTGTCGGATTTCGTGAAATCCGGGGAATCGAAGTATTCAGAACTTTCGCCGTAACAGCTGCACGACAAATATTAGATACACCGGAGGTTGAAAGGAAAATCATGAAAATTCATATCAGAAACGCAAGACCAGACGAATATTATACCGTGGAAGCCATCATGAAGCAGGTCCAGCAAATGCATATTGACTGGCGGCCTGATATTTACAAATACAGTGAAACGGTATTGCCCCTGGAAGTATATGAACAGGCAGTGATGGAGAAAACCTTTTTTGTCGCGGAATACGATGAAACTGTGGCCGGTATTCTGTTCATTGCATACCGGCACATAGAATCTCCCAGTCAGGTGACAAGGAATATTATTTTTGTGGATTCCATGGCAGTGGACAAAAAATATCGCGGAAAAGGAATCGGGCATGCATTCTTTGATTTTCTGAAAGACATAAAGAATCAAAAAGGATATAACGGAATTGAACTGCAGGTAAACGCGCGGAATGACGCCGCCCGGAAATTCTATTCCGATTACGGCTTCACCGATAAGTCTGTGAATATGGAGCTGTTATAGACTTTTATAAAAGTCCACAGCTATTGTAAAGGAAAAATCAATCCGAAGTTTTGATTTTTCCTTTACGCTTTACTTCTGCAGCCATTTCCCAAAATTGGAAATTAATCGAACAGATTCTTCAGACTTCTTTATATATACTGCTTAACAGTTAAAATTTCCGAGTGACCGGACTATACATAACGCCAGCCATGTACGTTTAGTCAGTGCAGTACGGTATACTCACGAGCGATAAATTTGCCGCCGGTTTATAGCATCTGACGCTCGTGAGTCGGATGAATCGGCAGATCTTAGCGACTGGGCAGTATAAATTCTGGCGTTATGTAGTATAACAGCCAAAAACAGGGACATGATCTCGGCTGCATATTTTCGTCTCTGTCACAGGGATCCTCTGCACATTCCTTTCCCTTTATTGTAAAACCAAGCCGCTTATATAAACGAATATTAGCCCTATCTGTGGCGTCAACGCCAATAGATATCCTTTGAAATCCCAAATTCTTTATGTGCTCAATCACATGACAGATCAGCTTGCTCCCTAATCCCTGACCGCGGAAATCTGCTCTGACTCTAAATGCACAAAGATATGCAGTTCTTTCGCCATCTGCAAAATCTTTGTCCTCAAGGTCATAGAAAACATACAACTCTCCAATCAGTTCACCATCATAGTCGATCGTCCAGAATTCGGTATTCCCTCTTTTTATGTTATCGCAAAAAAATTTTGCATTAGAAGAAGCAGTGTGAATACTCTCATATCCCCACAATTCCAACAACTCATACTCTGCTGCCTTTCTGATCTTCATGAGTTTCATCCTCCATATATAAGCTTTATCGGTCTATACTGTGGAAAATTATACTCCCCAAAAGCTTCCTCTTGACAAAAAAGTCTTATTGTTGTCTTCTTCCTCAAAAAGGGATGGAATAACCCCCATATCTGTGGTAAAATGTTGTCTAAGAAGAGCATTGAGATAACTTTTGATCCCACGCGTGTTAAAGCGCACGAAATTATTCTATAATTATCTCTCTGAAAATCCGTAAAAAGGCAGGATAGCAATGGCACTGGAGAACAAGCTCAACATAACCGATTCGGCAGAACCTGCCCGTATGGAAGAAAAATCAGCAAGAAAAAGGCAATATGAACGGCATAGGTCACAGCTGTTACTATGAGGGATATGTGGCTTACAGGACAGAAGAACTCTGAATTGTCACATTATTTTATGATATATCCGATCAAAAATAAACTTAGGAGAACCTATGATGAATCGATTTGAAGTACTCCTCTGGGATATAGACGGAACATTACTGGATTTCGCGGCGGCAGAGAGGGCCGCGGTCAAATCCCTTTTTGCAAAGTTCGGATTGGGCGAATGTACCGACGAAATGTTAGAGCGATACTCTGCAATCAATCAACAGTACTGGAAAAGGCTGGAGCGTGGAGAACTGACCAAACCGCAGATTCTAAGGAGACGTTTCGAGGACTTCTTCCGGGGCGAGGGGCTGGACCCGGCTCTGGGGGCCTCGTTCAACGAAGCCTACCAGCCCCGTCTGGGAGATACCATCGTCTTTCGTGACAACAGCAAAGAGCTGGTGGCCTCCCTGCGCGGCAAAGTCAGACAATATGCGGTATCCAACGGAACCATCATTGCCCAGACCAAAAAGCTTCGGCGTTCCGGCTTTGACCGGCTGATGGACGGTGTCTTCCTGTCCGAGGAAATTGACTTTGAAAAACCGGCAATAGAGTTTTTCAACTGCGTGTTTCAGGCAATCGGCCCGGTGGATAGGGACAGAATTCTCATTGTGGGAGATTCTCTCACCAGCGATATCACAGGAGGCAATCGTGCCGGTATCAAAACCTGTTGGTACAATCCCGCAGGGCTGAAAAATGACACGGCCGCAAAGGTGGATTACGAAATCCGCTGCCTGCAGGAGATTCCGGAACTTCTGTCTTAAACGCTGCTCCGGCTGCCAGGGCAGCGTAACCGTTCAGACAGAATACTGAACGGTTACAGGGCAGCAGCGCAGACTCAAAGCAGGATTATGTTCCATAGATGCAAGTTATCATTGCAACTCGTCCGGGAACATGGTATTATACTACAAGGATATTAAGGGGATAAAATCAGCACGGGCAGGTACTGTGCCCGGAGAAGTTGCGGAGGCAGGGCGGCCGGGACTTCTCCGCTGAAAACGGCACAGTTCCTGACCTTGCGGAACTAAAATAAGGAGGTTCACTGATGACAGCAAACGAATGTATCAAAGGCCGCAGAAGTATTCGTAAATTTACGAACCAGCCGGTTTCTCATGAACTGCTTGCGCAGATTGTGGAGACGGCTTCCTATGCTCCCAGCTGGAAGCATACGCAGATTGTTCGTTACATTGCAGTGGAAGGGGAGAAGAAAGCCGCTCTGGCAAAATGTACCTCTCTCTATCCGGGCAATGGGAAAATTATGGAAAATGCTCCCATGGTAATCGCCGTCACCATGATCAGAGGCCGCAGCGGTTATGAGAGGGATGGTTCTTTTTCCACTCCCAAAGGAGACAGATGGCAGATGTATGATGCCGGCGCAGCGGGTGAAGCATTTTGTCTCGCCGCATATGAGCAGGGACTTGGCACTGTTATCATGGGCCTGTTCGACGAAGAAGACGCCTCAAAGCTGCTGGAACTCCCGGAAGACAGGGAGCTGGTGGCTCTGATTCCCATTGGATATCCTGATGAATCCCCCGTGGCTCCCAGAAGAAAAGCGGTGGAGGAATTATTATCTTATCAGTCATAAGCAGGAGTCGAAGAGTTATTCTCTTCGACTCCTTTTTCGGGTGCCTGTGTCCGCGCTGTGACATAAGCCCCGTTTTCAAATGACAGCGCAGAAATGAGGAAAACGAACGCTATGAGACATTTGATGAGTCCCCTTGATTTTACCCCCGAAGAGTTAGACCGGCTCTTCGACCTGGCAAACGACATTGAAAGCCATCCCGGCAAATACGCCCATACCTGCGACGGCAGGATTCTGGCCACCTGTTTTTACGAGCCCAGCACGCGCACACGCTTAAGCTTTGAATCAGCCATGACCAGGCTGGGCGGCAGAGTCATCGGCTTCGCCGACGCAGCCTCCTCCTCCGCCTCCAAGGGGGAAAGTGTATCGGACACCATCCGTGTCATCTCCGGGTACGCGGATATCTGCGCCATGCGGCATCCGAAGGAAGGAGCTCCCATGGTAGCGGCGGAGAAATCCGGTATCCCTGTCATCAACGCCGGCGACGGAGGACACCAGCATCCCACCCAGACTTTGACTGACCTGCTGACCATCCGCAGCCTGAAAGGGAGACTGGGGGATTTCACCATAGGTCTGTGCGGCGACCTGAAATTCGGCCGAACCGTGCACTCCCTGATTAATGCGCTGATTCGCTATGACAATATCCGTTTTGTCTTCATCTCTCCCGAAGAACTTCGGGTGCCAGACTATATCACGGATATGCTGAAAGAAAAGGGCATTCCCTTCCAGGAAGTCATCCGCCTGGAAAATGTGATGTCCCAGCTGGACCTTCTGTATATGACCAGAGTTCAAAAGGAGCGATTCTTCAACGAAGAAGATTATGTTCGGTTAAAAGACTTCTATATTTTGAATGCCGGCAAAATGCTCCTTGCAAAAAAAGACATGCTGGTGCTTCATCCCCTGCCCAGAGTCAACGAGATATCGGTGGAAGTGGATTCCGACCCCAGAGCGGTCTATTTTAAGCAGGCAAAATACGGCGTGTACGTCCGTATGGCCTTGATCCTGACGCTGCTGGAGCTTATCCCCTAGCTGTCGGCTTATTCTCATGCATCCTTCACTCAACCAGACAGGAAGAGACAACAGCATGGCTGACTGCATGGAGCATTACTCTAAATCAGCTGCCACATATCACAAAATGTGGGTATTTCATGGTCCGGAACCGCAGGAGCAGGCGGCTGGATACATGACAATTATAAAGACCTGTGTCCATCAGGTATAAATATTGCAGTAGAAAGGAAAAAATATATGCTGAACGTGGGAAAAATCGAAGAAGGCTTCGTGCTGGATCATATTAAGGCAGGGCGCAGCCTGGACATTTATGAACATCTGCAGCTGGATAAACTGGACTGCACCGTGGCTATCATCAAAAATGCCAGAAGCAATAAAATGGAAAAAAAGGACATTCTGAAAGTAGAATGCGATATCGACATGCTTGACCTGGATGTGCTTGCATTCATTGACCACAATATCACTGTCAATGTAATTAAAAACGGAGAAATCGTGGAGAAAAAAGAACTGACACTGCCGAAGCAGATTAAAAATGTCATCAAATGCCACAACCCCAGATGCATTACCTCCATCGAGCAGGAACTCCCCCATATTTTCTATCTGGCCGATATCGACAGAGAAGTGTACCGCTGCAAATACTGTGAAGAAAAATATATGGCTTCCGCTAAATGGAACTGATCTGAATATGCCGACAGAGGCTTCTGAAAAAATAACGCTCACTGTGTCAGTGAGCGTTATTGTACTTGATTCAAATCTAAAGCACATACTGAAAAGAAACCTGCTTTTCATTCCGGACTCCGAAGCTTTCCGACTTCCTATATCTCCGTCAGCTCATATTCCCGGCTTCCCACGCCGATTTTCGCGGCGGCTTCCACTGTATGAACACCGTTTCTGGACTCGATCCTCTCCAGCAGATGATCTCTGCCTGGATCCTTGGATGCATACACCAGATCCAGACATGCCTGGTCCAGCGCCACCGGATCCAGTGAAGCCAAAATGCCGATATCACCCATGGCCGGATCTTCCGCCACAGCACAGCAGTCACAGTCCACCGACATATTCTTCATCACATTTATAAATGCAATCCTGTCTCCGAACCTGTCCATAATAGATTTGCTGGCATCCGCCATGGACTCCAGGAAAGAATCATGGTCAGAATTCCAGAAATTATTTACATCTCCAACTCCGTGGATATATGCCTTACCGTGAGAGGAAGCCAGGCCAATAGAGATATTTTTCAGTGCCCCGCCGAAGCCTCCCATGGGATGCCCCTTAAAATGAGACAGAACCAGCATGGAATCATATTTTTCAATATTCTTTCCCACATAATTCTTCTGTATCTTCTGCCCCTCCGGCATGGAATATTCAATCTCGCCTTCCGAATCCAGAATATCCACTTCCGCAATGTCTGCCCATCCATGAAGCTTCATAGTCTCCCGATGTGCCTCCGTGGTATTCCGCTTTCCTTCATATGCGGTATTACACTCCACAATTGTACCCTTCACCCTGTCAATTACAGACTTCATCAACTCCGGACGCAGAAAATTCTGATTCCCCACTTCGCCGGAATGAAGCTTCACCGCAACTTTCCCCGTCAGCTCCACGCCCATGGCCTCGTACATTTTAATCATAGCCTCCGGGGTAATCTCCTTCGTAAAATATACCTTTGCCTTTCCCATATAAAACCACCTTTCTTTGCTCCGGCTGTTTTGATTTCTGCCGGGGATATGCTTATTTTATCACAGTTTATACCGGGGAGACAAGCAGGAATTACGGACGGGATTTTCTTCCGCACTATGAGACACCTCCACTGTTATCATAAATACACTATTTTATACCCGCCTCGCCTCCTCTCCGATTCAAGCTGAAATCAAGTAAGCACTTTTGGGGTAGATACTTCCAAAAAGGTAGTTGTTAAAAATTGGAGGTATGCAATGGAATATTTAAAAAGACCAGTTCAACTGCCCGGCTGAAGCCACGCTGTTTTTGGACGGCTTTCTATTGTCTGGAACGATTCTACCATTCCTGTCGTGTCATGTTCATAAATGGCATCTGCCACATCGGGAAGCGGTTCATCATCGCATCTGCTATTGCCTGTTCCTCCAGCGGCTTGTAATAAATGGGCTGACAGATTGCCCTCACAGGCTATTCAGGGGTGCCTCGAGATACCAATGTCAGGAATCACAGGGAAAGCTTACCGTCACTTTGAACAGATCTCCGTCAACCAGGATCTCCATCTGTCCCTTCTGCAGCTCCACCAGACTTTTGGCAATGGACAATCCCAATCCGTTTCCTTCCATATGACGGGATTTATCCCCCCGCACGAACCTTTCTTCCAACTCATCCGCCGGAAGATTCAGCGCATATTTGGACATATTTCGGAAAATGATCAATACCCTGCCTTCCTTTTCTTCCACACTCAGATAAACTCTGGATTTTTCCTGTGCGTATTTGCATATATTATTCAGCAGATTATCAAACACTCTCCACAGGTGCCTGCCGTCCGCCATAATCTTCACCGGTTCTTCAGGCTGCCTGGCAATCAGCTCCAGCCCTTTTTCCTCCATCCTCTGCTGATATTCTCCCACTGCCTGAGAAAGCAGCACCCCCACCTCGCAGCTTTCCGGGTTTACATCCAGATTGCCTGTGGTAGCTTTGGCTGCCTCCATCAAATCCTCCATCAGCTTCTTCAGCCGCCTGGATTGACGGAGCAGCACCTCCGCATATTCCGCTATTTTCTCTCTGTTAACTTCTTCCGGCCGGCAATTATCCATTGCTGCACAGGAAGCATCACTGTTTTCATCGAAAACCTTTTTCCCTGCCCTGACCGTCTCCTCATAAATCAAGTCCGTATAATTAATAATGGAAGTCAGCGGTGTCTTGAGATCATGAGACACATTGGAAATCAGCTCCGTTTTGAGATGCTCGCTCTTCATTTTCTCCGCCACCGCTCTGGCAATGCCCTGCCCCAGGCTGTTCAGATTCTCTCCGTGCTCCTTAAACTCGCCGAACATTCCGGCAGTATTCACTTCATAGTCCCCGCGCCCTTCCGCCAGTGCCCTGCTTGCATTCAGCAGCTTTTTACAGGTCACTGCAATATACAGAATGAGGCACAGCAAAATCACTTTTTCCAAAGCCCACAGCAGCACCCCCGCCTCCGCTCTGACAAACAGGAGCACCCCCACAAGCTCCAGGATGCAGATTCCGAAATAGACCATCACCGTGGTAATGACCAGCGGGATTCTTCCGATCAGAAAACTACCTCCCTGCCAGATTCCCCGCAGTATCTTAAATATCAGACTGGAGTGCCAGCATCTGCCCCTTTTCATCCTCAGTGCAAGGTCCATGAAATAGAAAGTCATCCAGACCAGAAGTATGGTCCCTCCCACAGCCAGTGTGACAATCAGCGACAAGTCATCCATAGAAGATATAAAATTAAATAAAATATTGGTAAAAAATATTGCGCCGCAGAAAAATATCACTGTCAGTACATCCAGTGGAATTCCCGTCAATACCCCCGGCACAATGTCATTCTGATCACTGCGGTGTCCCGCACTGCACAGCAGGAATATAAAACAGATAATGCAAAACAATATACTTCCCGCAGCCAGCCCCACAGCACCATATCTGAACTCATACAGCCGGACGGCATCCTCTGCACTTCTCCGAAAATCGTCGTCACAGGGAAAATCCATATCAATGAAGGCGCGATACAGATACTGCTGATCATCCTTCATTGTATGCCTGTTCACAATTACTTCTCCATTTTCTCCGTTAAAGGGCTGATGCAGATCCATAATGACTGTCCCATTCCGTCCCTCCCCTGTATCCAGGAGAACATTGTCTCTTCCCCTTTCATCAATCCAGATCAGCTGAATGTCAATATTTTTATTTTCACATAACCTCCCGGCCTCCTCAATATCCCCCCAATCCACCAGAGACGCAAATTCACAGAGCATATCAACGCATTCTTTTCGCACAGCATCAGTGATTGCCGCATTCCTGCCCTCCGTATAATATCCGTTTATCCCGATATATATGCAAAAACCTGTAAATAAAAGCCCTGCCAGACAGCTTCCTGCCAGCAGGAAAAAGGCAATGATTTTTGCCGGCAGCAAACCTGTCAGGCGGTATTTCCTGTTCCTGGATCTGCGCAGGATACTTTCTTCTTTTTCCGAACTTTCCTGCTGTCTTTCTTCTGTTACCATTGCTTCCTGCTGTAATCTGTCACTCATAATTGTCCTCTTCTTATTTTCATTGCACTTATTTTTTTTATTCGTTCCTTCTGTTCTTGTATCTCAGTTATGGATATTCTATTTTGCACCATTTTCCCTGCTTTTTTCGTTTTACCGCTTTCCTTCCGAAAACATTCAGCCCACAGCCTCGCATTTATATCCCTGCCCCCACACCACTTTCAGATACCGGGGTTCTGCCGGGTTAATCTCTACTTTTTCCCGAATATGTCTGATATGTACCGCCACTGTATTTTCACTGCCATAGGCCGGATCATTCCATATTCTCTCATAAATCTCCTTAGGGGAAAAGACCTGTCCCGGATGCTGCATCAACAACTTTAAAATCTCATATTCCGTGGGGGTCAGAAATACCTCCTCCCCGTCCAGAAGCACCTTTTTTCTGACATCATCCAGTTCAATTCCGCCGCATCTGAGCACATCCGGTTTCATATTTCCTGCTCCCAGCTGCATATATCTGCGCAGCTGAGACTTCACTCTCGCAGATACCTCCACCGGATTGAAAGGCTTTGTAATATAATCGTCCGCCCCTACGGTAAGCCCCAGAATCTTATCGGAATCTTCTGATTTGGCTGTCAGCAGAATCACCGGCACATTGCTTCTCTCCCTGACTTTCACCATGGCTTCAATACCGTCCATCTCCGGCATCATTATGTCCATCAGTACCAGATGGATATCCTGCTTCTCCACAATCCCCAGCGCTTCTTTCCCGTTAAAAGCTTCAAACAGATTATAATCGGCATCATTCAGATAAATCTTCAGGGCATTGACAATATCCCTCTCATCATCGCAAATCAGAATGTTGTACATATCAGCTGATATTCCCTCCTCATTCCAGTTCTGTCATACATGTCCTTCTCCCTGTTACACATACGGATTCCATTCCGGTCTTACTACATATCTGTCAAAAGATCTGTGCACTGTTCAGACACTTATAGTCATCCGGATATCTCTTCAGTCGGTACAGATATTGTATCAGATTATTTTTTAATAAAAAACAGGGCAATTATTTAAGAATTGATTAAGTTTCTCCTTTTTTCTCCATTTTACCACATTCCACAAGTTATGAAAAAAGCCCTATTTCTGCGGTTTGTGCACATATGACATTTCCTGAATAATCACGTCTTAATTTTTACTAGTGACACTACTAGTGACACTTTTTATCGCCATTCCACATCTATTTCACCCGTTTGTTGAATATCTTCTGTATCCTCTCCAGGCCTTTCATCAGGGATTCTTTATACATCGTCTCATATTCTTCCTGGAGCCGCCTGTACTCTTCCATGAGCGCGTCATACTTTGCCCACCTCATATAACGTGGTTTCGGGATATGCCACAGGTCTTGTATGGGCAAATCAGGATGGTCTACTTCCCAATCAACATACTGCAGCTTTTTCACCACAAGCCAGTACATTTTCCTCCGTATAAGGGAAAGCCCGCTCCGCTGTTGGATTCCATAATTGAGCCTTGCGCACTTCCGGCACTGGTAAAATTCGTCCTTCTTGTAGAGGTGCCTGACGCGTTTTTGGCACTTAGGGCAAAGGAAGTACAGCCTGTATGACATGCCGTCCACATTGGGTACTTTAGACAGCCCTAGAGGGTATTCCCGGCCGTTGTGGCTTATCCTTGCCGTATCCTCCATAAGGTTATAATAAATCTTGCCGCCCATGACAGGATAATGGTATTCTCCATAATTTGAAAAGCGTTCGAAACAGTCCGCATATCGGAGCAGGCGAAAACTATCAATCCGGCAGTATTCCTCTACCCTGCCGTGCGTCTTATTATGCCCTCCGGAATTATAGTTGCCCATGCTCCCCCTCTTCCTTTCCTGACAGCATATCGTCCAGAATGGCAAGGGTAAACTTCCTGTATGCGTAGAAGCTGTTCCGGCAGCATGGCATCATTTCCGCTTCTCCAAGCTCCCACTTAACCGCCATCCTGTCAAACGACTTCCCTTCCATGATGGAAGCGACAATCCACTCCGCTATGCCAGGTGCCGCCTTCTGCGCAGCCATGTGCACCAGTTCCGCATGTTTCCCTGTCATGCATTCTGCCAGCAGCTCCTTCGCCTTATCTGCCGTCATGCCATATCCAGCGTAGTCCCGCATCATGCCTTGTACGCCATACATATTGCTCCTCTTCCGCATCCCTATCCACCCCTATACAAGAATGCCCCAGGCAGTCCATGACGGAAAGTCCGGGGCACTCCAATCAGATTATTCTGTCTTTGCCTGGTAATAGATTGCTTTCGCCTTGTTCTCCAGCACAAACGCGTCATAGCAGATACGCCCTTCCACCAGGGAACCGCTGATTCCCGGCGGGTCAACATGGATTTTGTAGTCCTCCAGCTTAGTAGGGCATACCGTTGCACAGGGGTGCGCAATCATGAACCCGAAATCCGCCGGCAGCCTTGTGGCCGGTATCTTCATGACAGACAGGCCATCAATCATGGCAATGACACCTTTGAGCCGCAGTTCGTTGGCGATGTCCGTCTCCATGACTATATCCTTCGATTTCTTCATCAGGACATACACATCAGGGGGAACCACCAGGTACCGCCCTGTCTCCGGAACCTCCGCATTGTCCAGGGCATTGTTCGCCTTGATTATCTCATCATAGATATTTGCGGATGTAACTGCCACCGCATCAGGCTTATGCCCTGCTCCAGCGCACATAACGCCATATACATAGCTGTCCACCTCCGGGATGACCACCTGCCGCTGCTGCCTGGCCAGTGAAGATGCCGCCGCAAGCTGCTGTGCCGTCTCGTCCGTATCCAGCTTGTCGATTGCGAACGTGAAGGAACGGTCTTTCTTAAGGGTGAACTCCTCTGTCGTTGCGTCCAGGTCATGGACAGTGCCGTACCGGCTCCCGGTGAATCCCGCCTGGGGGTTCCGGTTGTAATCGGTCATCTCGCTGGTGCCGACCTTATAAACCTTTACCGTGTGCGCCCCTGTCCAGTCAAAGTCATTGTTGGTAAGCAGCGACTTCTTGCTTTCTGTTGCAAATAATTCATCCACATAGGGAAGAAACTTTGTTACTAAACTGATTGCCATAAATATTAATCTCCTTTACAGATTCATGGCCTGCCGAATCAAATCCGTACCTGCCCGCCGCGGCTCCGACTTGTCCGTGAACTTCGGTGCCATTGCAGCGGCTTTCCGTCTCGCTTCCATCTCCAACTTTTCAGATTCAGATGGGGTACGCTCTTTTATCAGGCCGTCAATGATGTCCAGGGCCTTGTCAAACTCTTTCTCACTGCTACAATTCAGCGCGTCCATGATGCTCTCCGGGTATCCCCTGTCAATCAGCTTCTGGCGGCTGTTCAAACGGAACTCGCGCTGTGCAAGCTCCTGCTCCTTCTCACCCAGTTCTCTTGATGCCTTCTCCCGGTCTTCTGCAAGCCGTTTCTGTACAATGGCATTTACCTGATCCTGATTAAAAGTCTTCTGTCCCCCTGTCTGATCAGCCGGGGTTGCTATCTGGTCTGCGTTCTGGTTCGTGTTCTGTAAATCCATTTTGGGCTTCTCCTTCCTGTTTTTACGCCACAGTAGGCTGTTTTCCGGCAAACAAAAAGGCGCGGGAAAATCCTACTCATTTTAGAGTAAAACCTTCCCACGCCTATGTATCTGGCTTCCGTCCGGCGCATCCGCCGTCCGTGGTACTTCTGTATTCTGTTTGCCTATCGATATTATAGCAGATGCACATCTGCTTTGCAATGTTTATTTCGCGCGTTATCGCAAGAATTTTTCTCAAGAAAGAGCGTAGTATTATGCCACCCTCTCATTTACCTATCGGATATTTTTTCATTCACGCACCGCTTGATAAATTCGCTTAAACTTATGCCTTGCCTGTCTGCTTCTGATTGCCACCTGTCTTTTTCTTCTGGCGCAAGATACATATTTATGCGCTTATAATTACTCTCATTATATTTTCGGCTTGCTTTTTTCTGTGCTTCGGAATATGCCATGTTCACCCTCCTTTTTCTTGCAAATATCATACCATATTATATATACTAACACAAGTATAAAATATTTAAAATAAATTCAAAAAAGTATTGACATTATACTAACGTTAGTATATAATATAATCATCAAGAGAGGAAAGGAGGAAATGCAGATGGAGAAAAAAATAAAGGAGCTGAAAAAAGTGATATCCGCACTAATCCAGCTCGCTTTAGAAATCGGAACTCTCATAGCTGTCATCAAAATGATTATAGAGAGTATCCAATAGGTTCCGGGGGAGGGAAACCTCCCCTACCTAAAAAGATATCATAATCCATCTGTAAAATCAATATGAAAAAAGAGATTTTTAAACTGGTAATTCTGATTGCTCGGTTGATTATTATCATAATCGGATTGATTTTATTGTTCATGTAAATTACCCCCACCCAGTGGGGATGCGCCGGGAGAAAGTGAGAATGAACAAGCGGCAGGATAACCCTGCCGCCGTTCCTATATAGATATGTTTTGCCTAAATCAACGGCGAATCTGCACTTTTTTGCTCACATTCCTCTGGTATCTCCACATCCAGATATGCGCGCTTATACCGCCCATTCTCGGCCTTGTTTGCCTTGCACGACTTGATTACCGGCTGCAGCAGTTCCGTCACCATTTGCAGCTCCTGGGGCTCCTCATAGCTCACCCTGACCTTTACTGCCATTGTACTGTATGTCACCTCCCTTTGCCCGCCCTTATGGACAATTGGGCAATATTCAGGACGATGCTTACAACTGCAGCCATCCGCCAGATGTTCCGCTGTCTTTTCAGTCTGCCTAAGATTTCCGTTGCTAAGTTCGCCATTATGCCGCACCTCCTAATACGTACTTGTCAATAGTAATAAGCACCTTGCCCATGAATTCCCTGACCATTTCAGGCGCATGCTCCATGGTCTCCCTCTTCCAGTCCTCATACTCCCCTTCCGACAGCCTGCGGCACCTGGCCGCCATCTCCGCTATCATGGGAATGCATTCCACAAACAAATCATACTCTGTCATGCTGCACCGCCTTTCTGTTCGGCCGCTTTCAGCCCTCTCGGCTTATGCGTTGTCCCTAAACCGCCAAAGATATCTGCAAATGCAAGAGTCCCCAGGTACCGGCAATATAAAACCTTCCCTTTATCCTGGAAGTCGCTGATTAGGCTATCCCCTTGCTCCAGTCCACCTTGACGCACAAAATAGCAAGCATCCTCATTCCCCGACATGGCCGCCGCACGTATTGCATCCAGCTTTTCCGCCAAACGGTATACCATCATCCTGTGGCGATATGAAGACTTGTCCAGCCATATCAGCCTAGGGCATGTAATAACGCCAGCAGGGACACCGGATTCCGCCGCAATGCCGATGATTTCCCGGTATGTAAGTTCCTCGTCCCCATAGATTGCCGCCCACAAAAGCTCTGTTGTCACGTTTGCATACCGGGCGAATGTGCTGCTATGGTATGGATGGTATTTTATTAGCGCATACAGATTCAACATTCTAATTTTCATTTTCCTCTTCCCTTTCTGCCGGGATATGTGCTACTATGTAAGTGGTTTGTGTAGCAGCTCCGGCTGTGCTGGCCCCCTGGTAGTTGGCGCTATCTGGGGGCATTTTCAGTTTGTCTCAATACCTTTGGAAACTCCAAGTTTCCTGTCATAAAAATCATAGATATCTTCCCTTGGAACCACAAACGCGCTGTCCTTATGCAAGGGCTCCATCTTCCATTCGCGGCGCATATAGTCTATCTGCTCTTGCGTAAAGATTTCAAACGGACAGCATAGGCGGATTAACTCATGGATTTTGTCGTGGTATCTGTCCAAGGCCTCCTGACTGATGCGGCTAGTGACTATATCATGGATTCCTTTTTCCAACTCTTCATTGGATTTTCCAGATATGAACCGCTTTATCCCCGCACCGTCCGTTCCGTCCCTGTCCGCCGTGGTTCCGCTCCTGTCCTGTTCCCTCGCCAGCCAGCCATTGATGAACCGCTTTATTCCTCTCTGGGTCTTCCGCTTTGCCGGGTTGCTGTCCAGCCATCCCTTCATCTTCCGTAGCTCCTGGAGGATGTCCACCGCAGGATACAGTTCCTTCCAGCCGTCAATGTCTGATTGGAAAATGTCATGGAGGGATTTGTCATTCAAGATAAGGGATATCACCGGCGGCATGGAGACAGATTCTTCTGGCTCCGTGCATACAGTATCTCCTAACTCTATACTATCTCTATCTCTAACTCTAACTCTAACTATATCCTTACTTAACCTATACTGTGGTTCCACATTGGAACCATTCTGTATACGCTCTGTATCAGTTATGTATACATTCTCCACAAGTTCCAGATGGCTTCTCTCCTCCAAAAACTTTGTTTTTCTGTATCTGTCAGACTGGATATAGTTGTGCTGCTTCCAATGACGTATCACTACAATCCCGCTTTCAAATGGTATCACATAGCCTTTGGAAATCAGAATTTTCATATCATCCTGCTTGCATTCTACCGCTTTCATAATCTGTCGTGGCGATGCGATAAACCCATCGTCATCCGCCCGCATTCCCAGGTGAAAATACAAAGCTTGTGCTGTTAACGGCATTTCCATGAATTTATCCGTGTTGACCACATCAAGGCTGAACATTCTTCTATTCGCCACTATTCTTTTCCTCCTCTCTGCTCTTTCAATCGTTCATAGTCAATAATATCCTCTGGAGCTATCCCCAGCACCTGGCATACTTTCCCGAACCGGTCCATCTTCACCAAATACCCGCGCCGCATCCGGTAGACGATATTGACGCTCACCCCAGCTTTGTCCGCGATTTCCTGCGGGCTCATGCAGGATGCTGTCATTGCCGCTATGATCTGGTTTATTTTCGCTGCTACCATCCCTTTCACTCTCCTTTCCCAAAATATTCTTGTCAAGCATCCATTCCTCGCAGGCCTGTACGCGCCATGCTTCCCATTCCTCCCGGCTCTGGCCTGTCATGCTGTGGTAGTATGGATAGCTTTCTACTGCCTTGATAACGTCCATAGACACCTCTTTCTTGTTGGAAACCATGGTTCCTATAATGGAAATCCGAGTCTAATTCCCATTTGATGGTATAAGACTGCACCATTTAACTTTTGGTTTCATTTCCATGGTTTACAAACCATGGAATCATGTCTCCTTATCGCGTTTTGAAGCATGATACTTCTTCATCTGCTCCCGAGCTTTCTCCCTCTGCTCCTCTGACACATTCCTCACGATATCCTTTGTCCGGATGCTGACAAACCTTTTAGGAAAGAAATACTTCTTTGCGTACACTTTCCCTTGATACGTTGAATGAACCTTTCCACTGAACTGCTCAGGGTTCTCTTCCACAAGCTTATCCATCTTCCTAATCATGACTGGGTCTGCCGTATAAAGTTCTGCGGTATCCTCTGCCGCATTGAAGCTAATCATAACTTCCTGTTCCACTTTTAAAAATGCCATGCTGTTCTCCTTTCCATCGCAACTACCTGCAACTGATTTCATTTGATATCAGTTGATAGCGGTTGCTACTCCATGATTTCCGTTACATCCACTCCCAGAGCCTTTGCAATTCTTCCAAGAGTTTCAGGCTTTATGCTTCTGCCGCTCATTGCTCTGCATAATGTGCCTTTGGGGATTCCGGCTTTTTCAAAATCCTTTTGCCCCATACAAGCCCTTGCCCTGGCAATTGCAAATTTCTTTCTGTCTAACTTCATGTATTCACCTCCTTTGAATGTATAATACCATAATTAATTGTATTATACAAGCTAAACTTTTTATAATGGCAAAATTGTTTTATTATTGACATTTTGATTGTTTTTAACTATAATCTATGTTAATATCAGATTATCAAATAGAAAGGATTAATCTGATGGGTGAATTAGAGATTTTTGCAACAAGAATAAAAGAATTGCGTGATTCATTAAAAATGACTCAAAAAGATTTTAGCGAACACATAGGAATAAAGCAGCAAACCCTTTCTGGATATGAGCGGGGAATAATGAAACCTCCATTAGATATCGCAAAAGGGATAGCAGAAAAGTGCAATGTATCTATAGATTGGCTATGTGGGCTAAGTGATGAAAGCGGACTACAACCAGAAATTGCAAATTACAAAGATATCGCTATAAAAATTTTAGACCTTTTAAAAATTGATTCATTTCCGTATAAGTTTTGCTTAGAGTTGTTAAAGGAAGATGTCGATAATCACTCATTTCCGGAACTTGGTGAACGGCAATATGTAAGAGCTATTCGTTTACCAGAAGAGCCAGAACTATTAAAATTTTTTGAAACATATGAAGATTTACAAAGATTACTTAAAGATAAAAAAATAAAACAACATGTTATAGATACCTGGTTAGAGGGTGCATTAGAAGAATTGAGCGAAATTCCAATTAATATCCCTGAGGGAATTAATGATGAATTACCATTTGATGTTGACGAATCACTACAGACCTGACCCCGTCGAACCAACTGTTGCCAATACGGCCACACCAGGAGAAGGAAAAATTGCTTTCTCCTCCCTGGAGCCGGAGGGAAGATGGCTCCCAGTGAAGGACAAATGTCCGTGAGGTACTCTCCGGAGAGGTACCCCTTATTTTGGGGGAGGGGTGCCGGTAATTATGGGGCAGGGGTAAAGGACAAATGTCCGGCACTAAGCCCCAAATGGCTCTAACCACGGACAAATGGCTGCCGTTGGCTCCATTCGCCCCATTCAGACGTTTTGTGCATCCATTGATAGAATTACCATCAATAGCCATTACGCCCGTATATGGGCGGCTGGGAGCCGCACAGGACACTTTCTACATTTCAAATGAAGAAAGTAGGGTATATTGCCACTGTTGGATATGTTCTGCAAGGTTCCGTTTTAAACGCGACCTGTTTTCCGATTTCAAATCGGGAAATTACCGCACCATGACAATATAATATGCTTACCCGGGCAGCCGGGGGACGTGTTCTCACCCGTTCCGAGTCTTGCGGAAGGTGGTGATTATTATGAGTACATACGAGGAATTCATGGTCATCTTGACCGTGGCGCTTCTGATTGTGGCAATTCTGAATCTGAAAAATAAGAAATAGCCGTCCCGCTCACTGGCAATGACTGGACGACTATTTCTTGATGTCTAATGTAGTTATTCGCCGGGACGGGTGACTCGCACTCACCTTCCGGCTGTCCTGTTAAGCATATTATATCCCAAACACAAACAACCGTCAAGCACAAAAAACGGCTCCTGCGCCAACAGGAACCGCCTGGATGCTATACGGACGGATGCCGGTATAACAGCCCCTCGACAAGGCTTATTATACCATGACTGCATCTGTCTGTACAGGTGTATTTTTTATACCCATTTTTACAGAGAGGAGCGTGATTCACATGGCACTCACACAATGCCCGGAGTGTTCCGGTCAGATCAGCGACAGGGCTATCATATGCCCCCATTGCGGCTTTCCGGTCCGGGACGGCAGCATCTCCACCAGAGAGCCCAGGAAGGCACGGAAACGCCGCCCCAATGGCTCAGGAACCATTGTGAAGCTGTCCGGTAAACGTCGGAATCCCTTCCAGGTAAGGGTCAACACCCGCATCACAGTCAATGGCTATCCGGATTATGACGTGATCGGCTGTTATCCTGACCGGGTGTCTGCAGGGATTGCCCTGGCGGAGTACAACAAGGCCCCTTATGACCCCCATGACCGCCGGAAGCTGTTCAGCGAAGTGTTTGATTCCTGGTACCAGTGGAAATATAAAAGCGCTCACACTGCACCGGATAAGAAAACCAGTTCCCAGAACTGCACCCTTGCCGCCTACCGGAAATGTGATGCTCTCCATGATAAAGTCATGTGGGATATCAGGGCCCAGGACATGCAGGCTATCCTTGACCGGGAAGATCTGTCTCATGCCATGCTGGAGCATATCCGTAACCTGTTCCGGCAGATGTACAAATATGCTGTTCAGTTTGAGTTTGTGGCAAAGGACTACTCCCAGTATACCAGAATCACCAAAGAGGATGACGACACTCAGGGAGTCCCCTTCACCAGGGAGGAGCTGTTGCTGCTTTGGAAACACAAAGACCTTCCTTTCGTGGATACCATACTCATATACTGCTATTCTGGATGGAGAATCAATGAGCTGGCACGGATGCCGCTGGAGAATATTGACCTGGAGGCCCGGACTTTCACCGGCGGCTTAAAGAACCGGTACAGCCGTAACCGGACAGTTCCCATTCACTCTGAAATCTATGAAATGGTATGCCGGCGCCTGAACGAATCCTTTAAAAGCCTGATTTATCATGACGGCACAAAAACCATAGCAGAGCCAAAATACAGGGAATACTTCAACACTGCCCTGCACTCCTGCGGTATCCGGACAACCCACACTCCCCACGACTGCCGACACACATTCAATATGCTGTTAGATAATGCCGGCGTGGACCGTGTATCCCGCTATAGGCTTATGGGCCACAAGGGACAGGACATCAATGAGAACGTGTATACACACAAAGATATTAATCAGCTGCGGGAAGCTGTGGAGGCTATAAAAATAGAGCATGACTGCTGATTTTTGCATTATGCTCTATTTTCTATTAGTGACTTTACTAGTGACACTGATTCCGGAAAACGGCTTATTTTCAGGCTTTTGGGCTACACTATCTTAAGAATTGATTAAGTTTCTCCTTTTTTCTCCATGTCTGGTTTTCCTCCCCGTTTTTACGCCCTGGCAGGCTGTTCTCCGGCGAACAAAAAGGCGCGGAAAGATTCTCCCATTTCCGGGTAAAACCTTCCCACGCCTTTATATGGCTTCCGTCCGGCGCTTCCTGCCGTCCTGGGTACTCCGGTATTCTGTTTACCTGATTCCTTGTTACTGTTCACGGCCTCGCAGTCAGCTGGCCGTCATTTCCGTTCGGACACGCTCTCGCACAGTCCTCCCAGAAACAACTCCCATCTTCCAGCGAAATCCCAACCCGTAAAAAGTAACAATAATATCCCGTTTTCTTTCCCTGATATATTTACTCAGATAAAATCCACCCGTATCAGACAGCGCATATTCCATCCGCTCCTAATACTGCTTAATTCCCAATTACAATCCGTTAATCCTTACGCCATTCTCTCTCGCCGTTTCCAATGGAGACATATCTTCAACGGGATTACCCTCCCACATAATATCCTGCAAATTCGGCAGTTCTAACACAACGCTAAAGTCACTAATGGCATTATAATTTACCTTAAATCCCAACATCTCCAGTTTCTCCTCTATAAACGGATCATTGATGGCGTTAGCCGTTACATCAAGGACCTCCAGATTCTTCAGTCCTGACAGATCACTGATATCATGAATATTATTTCCCGCCAAACTAAGAATTGTCAGGTTACTCAGTTCCGACAGCGCACTGATATCACTGACATTCTTCCGCCGTCTCTTCCTCATCCTGAATTCCCGTATCTGCCGTTTCAGATGCCTCCACAGATTTCTCTACCGCTTCTTCCTTTCCGTTTCCTCACCCTGCAAGCTGTGCCACCATAACAGCCACCATCGCTGTCACAAGAATTTTCTTTCTCATTTTTATAATCTCCTCTCTACGATTTCAAAATTATTCTCCCCCCGATTGTGTTTGTCAATGTTTACTTTATTGCTTTTTTGTGTACTATACCCGTTTTTGCAGAGAGGAGCGTGATTCATATGGCACTTACTCAATGCCCGGAGTGTTCCGGCCGGATAAGCGACAGGGCTATTATTTGCCCACATTGCAGGTTCCCGGTTCGCGACAGCAGCTCTCCACCAGAAGAACTCAGGAAGGCACGGAAACGCCGTCCCAATAGCTCAGGAACCATTGGGAAGCTGTCCGGTAAACGTCGGAATCCCTTCCAGGTAAGAGTCAACACCCGCATCACAGTCAATGGCTATCCGGATTATGGCGTAATCGGCTGCTATCCTGACCGGGTATCTGCAGGGATTGCCCTGGCGCAGTACAACAAGGCCCCTCATAAAGTTCACACCTGCTCAGGATGCAAAAACAGCACCCGAAATTTAATCCTCTTCCTTCTTGTTCTCTTTCTTCTCCGCAGCTTTTTTCTTAAGCTCTTCCAGAGATTCGCTGAATTTTACAGAAGTCATTCCGGGATTGGAACGAATCATATCCCTCTGGAAAAAGTCCTTTATCCTGCCCAGCCGGTTTCTGTCCGCCAGGTTAACGGCATACCTTGTTTTCAATTCCAGAAATTCTTCTTTTACACTTTCCACATATTCCGTCGGTTTTGTCAGCAGTATATTCTTAAGCGTCTCCAGTCTGGCTTCCACACCTGATTTCACGTCTTCAAAGCGTACCGCCATACCCTCTGTCAGTTCTTCCCTGGCTGCACTTACACTTTCTGAGAAAGCTGTCCTGTAGTTCTCCATTCCATGGTTCACCTGGGCAAAAATGTCATTCAGACGCTTCTGAATATGCACCATCTCCTCTTTCACCTGCTCCATTTTCACAAGAATATTCCGCAGATCAATGGCAGCTTTAAAAGAAAGCGAGAAATCTGCAACAATCAAAATCGTCAAAATGTATGTGGATACCTTTAATGCCCGATCAGGTATCGAGAAAACCAGCTGTTCCACAGGAATGTGAACCACCTTTGTCATCAGAATCGTCAGAAGCCCCCATGCCAGCGTGGTGCCGAGACACACATGCCCCTGAAAATTGAATTTCTGATTGGAGTAATCCCAATAGCGCACCTTGAACAGCGCCTCCATAGTCACGCCGGTGACATATTCCAGGACAGTGGCTCCAATGCATCCGGCTACATAAGTCATAATAAGATTCTCCCGAAAAGGCATGGATACCACCAGCATCATAACGGCGCCGCTCCCATAAAGCGGCAGAAAAGGCCCCCGCATAAAGCCCCTGTTGGTAAGTTTTCTCTCTTTTACAGAAACATATGCAGATTCAATACACCATCCTGCAAAACAATAAAAATAGAAGAAAAACATCCACTGAAGTACTGAATATGATTCCATAAATACGCCTCACTGTTCTGACTTTTCCGGCAGAAATCTCCGTCAATGATTCCACCGCTTTTATCCCGTCTTCTCTTATCTGTAAACAGCCACATCCATGGCCAGTTTCCCTTTTCTTGTCTCTCTGGGCTCACCGATCAGGATAAATTTCCCGTATCCTCTGGCATTCACCGTCTCCCCGCACTTCAGCTGTCGGGAATTGTTCTCACAGAGACGTCCGTCCACATACACTTTTCCGGCCCGGAACAAGTCCAGGCTCCTGTCTCTGGACAGATGGCAGACTCTTGCCATCACTGCATCCACCCGCAGGGACGGCACCTGTACACATATTGTCTCCGGCTCTTCCTGTGGGATATCCATCATATTCTCTGTCACAGTGCATTTTACCCTGGTATGCTTCACCTGCTCCAGATTCCCGCAGATAAAATCAGCAATGGTATCCAGGCAAAAAAGGCAGGCCCGTTTCTCACCTGCCTTTATGTCACCAATGGTACTCCTCTCAATTCCCAGATTCATCAGTGCTCCCAGAAAGTCCCTGTGGGAAAGTTCCTCCGCAAACTTCATCGCAAGCGGCTGAATCTGAATACATACCAGAGGAAATTCCACTTCATATCCCAGTTCTCCGGCATTGCCAAATCGAATTATCACTCTCTCCGCCGTCTCAAAACCACCATTCAGACTGTAACCGGCATATCGCAGTCCAGGTTCTTCCTGCCAGAACGCATCCTGCTCGCTCAATCCCAGAAACCCGGTGAAGGTATAGCAGCCCTGCTGATAGGACTTGTCCGCCAGATCGTGCAGCCTGTTTTTCAGCTGTTGTATTTCTTTCTCATTTGAATGACTTTTATCCATCCGAAGTGTCCCCTATGAAAACGAAATAATCTCTTCTTTCGGCGGCCTTGTCTTCTCCACGCTGACTGCATGCAGCACAGGTCCTTCTCCGTTATAATCTTCCCAGTATTCCTTTGCCACCACAGCCGTCACTTTTACCCATTCACGCTGTTTCAGAGTATCTGCTCCCGAAAATTCACAGGTATATCCAAGAAAAGCCATATCGTCCGCGCAGCAGGTCATGGCCATTCTTCCGGGCACAAAATATCCCTTCGGAAAATTTTCCGGTTTCAGTACCATCGCCACAAACTGCAGTTTCTTTCCCACGTACCGCTCCAGATGATCCATGGAGTCCAGATACCAGATACCATATCCCTGATTATCCAGCACAATCAGCTCCTGATTCAGATCGTAAGGCAGGTCCTCTTCAAAAATCTCATCGATTTCCCCCTTCTCATCCTCAAAAATCACATCTGCTGAGGGATTTACCGCCTTGATATTCCGTTTATAGGAACTCAGCTGCTCCTTCACCGTGTCACAGCGATTAAAGATAATCATCTCCGATTTCCGAATCATCTCCGCCAGCAGAGAACGCATATTGGTGTAATACATTGGAAAGGTAGAACCGTCAATTGTGGTGATCTGCTGCTCTATCTTCCAGTACCAGGGCAACTTCATATTTTTATAATTCCACATACCATTGTATTCAATTATGATACGTTCCGGCTTATGCTTTTTCTCCAGCTCCGTCAGATGTGCGGGATTAAAATCCTCTTCGTTCTCAATCAGCTCTATCTCTGTACGGCTCTGTGCCAGTAAATCAGGTTCATACTCATTCTCACCCTCTTCACAGAGAATCAGAAGTGTCTTCCCCTTCACCTGAAAATATTGCTGCCCCAACGTAAAACTGATAAACTGCGTCTTGCCGCTTTCCAGAAATCCATTAATCATATATACCGTTTTCATTTCTCTGCTCCCATCTGTCCGCTGCCGCGGGACATCTCAAAAATCATTCGCCGCAGCTCAGCGGAACAGTTCCTCCAGCTTATTTTCCTTCAGTTCCGCTCCAATAACGCAATACTTTCCGGTCACTTCGGGCTTCCCTGCTCTGATGTCATGCTCTTCCGGAACGTAATCAAAATAAATCCAGGTACCATCTTCTGCCGGAACCATACCCTTCGCCCGCAGAATCGCACCATATTCTCCACTGTCCAGAGCCGTCAGAATACTTTCAATCCGTTCTCCGGTAAACTTCGCCGGCGACTCTTTCCCCCAGCTGGTAAAGACTTCGTCCGCATGATGATGGCCATGATGGTCATGACCGCAGCCACAATGTTCATCATGATGATGCCCTTCTCCGTCATGGTGATGGCAGCATTCGCCTTCTTCATGCTCGTGATGATGACAATGCTCCTCATCCGCATGGTGATGACAGCATTCGCCTTCTTCGTGCTCATGATGATGACAGTGCTCCTCGTCCGCATGGTGATGACAGCTTTCGCCTCCTTCATGCTCATGATGATGACAGTGCTCCTCATCCGCATGGTGATGACAGCATTCGCCTTCTTCATGCTCATAATGATGACAGTGCTCCTCATCCGCATGGTGATGGCAGCATTCGCCTTCTTCATGCTCGTGATGATGACAATGCTCCTC
>CAJUQT010000032.1:0-14690 GCA_910588225.1 uncultured Acetatifactor sp. | reverse complement strand
ATCCGCATGGTGATGGCAGCATTCGCCCTCTTCATGCTCGTGATCATGCCCTTCTCCATGACAGCAATGGTGCTCTCCTCCGCCATGCTCGTGATGATGGTGATGCTCATGCTCTTCTCCTGCATGTTCCAGCATTTCCCGCATCATCTCTTCCAGCGTATCCACACCCTCGATAGTCTCCAGTACAGCTTTCCCATCCAGCTCTGCCAGAGGCGTTGTAATAATCACTGCTTTCGCATTGTGCTCCCGAACCATTGTGACGCACTCTTCCAGTTTTGCCGCACTTACCTTGTCCGTTCTGCTCAGCAGAATGGTACCCGCGTATTCAATCTGATTTATGAAGAATTCACCGAAATTTTTGATATACATTTTCGCTTTGGAGGCATCTACCACCGCCACCGCACTGTTTACCTGTACATCCAGGTCGGCTGCAACATTCTCAACCGCTTTCAGCACATCCGACAGCTTACCCACTCCCGAAGGCTCTATCAGAATCCGCTCCGGCGCATAGGTCTCAATGACTTCCTTTAAGGAAGTGCCAAAATCACCCACCAGCGAGCAGCAGATACAACCGGAATTCATCTCCTTAATCTCGATTCCCGACTCTTTTAAGAAGCCTCCGTCAATTCCGATCTCCCCGAATTCATTTTCAATCAGAACCGTCTTACTGCCGTCCAGCGCCTCCTTTAGAAGCTTTTTAATCAGCGTGGTCTTACCTGCTCCCAGAAATCCGGAAAACACATCTATCTTCGTCATTTTTCTTCCATCCTTTCTCAGGGTTCCTCTGCAACAAAGATAGTGTATACGGACTTTCCGCATACACTTTGCTCAACCCCTTTCTATTTTACTTCATTTTCCTCCATAATAACAGAGTTGTCAATAAATTAAAAATTAAATTCATGTCAGAACAATTCATCCAGCAGGATGTAATATTTCAGCTTCTCGTAGTCCGGCTCAAGCCCCAGCTTCTCGAACAGTCTCTCCGCCCGGAAACCTTCATATCCTTTACCGCCGTATCTCCCACTGTAATTATGGCTGAGACTGCGGAATGCCAGCGCTATATCCAGCCATTTGTCCGCGGTTCCGGTCTTGCCCAGATCGATAAATCCGCCGGGCTTTTCCTTATCCGCGAAAATATTCGGGAGACAGAAATCTCCGTGGGAAAGGACGATTTCCTCCTCCGGCCGGTTTTCCTCCAGCCATTCCAGCAAATGTCCGGGACTTCGAAACCCACCTTCCCCAAAGGTATCCGGCTCCACATTATCCATATCCACCAAACCGTTCTCCACATTATATCTGGCCATCTGCAGCTTTTTGTCCAGATTGTTCACACACGGGCAGTCGGAAATACTAACGTTCCACAGCAGCTTCAGACTATCTGTCAGAACTTGGAGCAGCAGCTCCGGATCCTTCATATACCTTTCATCACAGAGCATTTTCCCCGGAAGTCTCGTCATCAGAAGCCAGCTTTTCCCGTCTTTCTCTTCACAGGCAAACACTTTGGGAACAGGCAGCTTTCCCTGCAGCCACTGCATCATCTGATATTCATTTGCAGCCTCTCCCATTCTGTCCGCGGCCTGCACTTTCAGAACCATATCTTCAAATAAAATGACTTCTGAATCCGACATTCCTGTCTCATCTGTCTGAAAAGGTCTGTCGCCTGTTATTTTCCGGATTTTTCCGGGAATCTCTGTGATTTTCATGCTATTCCTCCGCAGGCATACCGCCTGCACTCTCATGTACTTACAAAAGCTCCTTGTGCTACCCTCTTCTCTCCAGTGCGGAAACAATATCCCGCCTCATCTCCAGCACTGCTTCCCTGGCGGCCTCCGCATAGCCTGCCTCTCCAAAATGGGCATATTTTTCCTGCTGATGCGCCGCAATAATGCCTCTGGAAGAATTGATGATGGCTCCCAGGCCATCCTCGTTAAAGAAGTGCACCAAATCCGCACCTTTACCGCCCTGAGCGCCGTATCCCGGAACCAGAATCAAAGTCCTTGGCATGATTTTCCGAAGAACCTTTCCCTGCTCCGGATAAGTAGCGCCCACCACGGCGCCCACATAGCTGTACTCACCGGACTCAGGCATACATTCCGCTCCCCAGGCTGCCACCTGACTGCCCACAATCTCGTAAACAGGCCTGTCCCCGCTTTCCGTTCCGGCTGTACTGCCTTCCTCTGCTCTCACCAGGCGATCCTGCAGTTCGCCGCTGCTGGGATTGGAGGTTTTCACAAGCACGAAGATTCCTTTGTGTTCTTCCTTGCAAATATCCATAAAAGGTCTGACTCCATCGGAACCAAGATAAGGATTCACTGTGACAAAATCTTCATCAAAAGCGGTACACAAGCTGCTTCCCACCTGTACCTTACCCAGATGCCCCGCCGCATATGCCTCGGAAGTGGAACCGATATCTCCTCTCTTGATGTCACCGATTACCACCAGATCTTTTTCCTTACAGTAATTCACCGTTTTCTGAAAAGCAATCAGCCCGGGAATGCCGAACTGCTCATACATGGCAATCTGAGGCTTAACTGCCGGCACCAGATCATAGATGGCATCCACAATCCCTTTGTTATACTGCCATATAGCCTCCGCCGCTCCATCCAGTGTCTCTCCGTGCTCCGCAAAAGCTGCCCGGCGGATCTGTTCCGGTACAAATTTCATCATGGGGTCCAGTCCCACCACAATAGGGGCCTTTGTCTTCTGAATCTTCGTTATCAGTTTGTTGATCATAAGTCCACACCTTTCCTCATTCTCATTTTTCTTGCCTTTACCGCTTCTTTTTCCTTTTTTCGGCATTCCGGCGTTGGAATTTTCCATGCTCTTTTTTCTTTTCCCATCCTACCATAAAATTTCTTTCATGACAAGCTTCATACCGTCGAAGTATTGCTTGCATTTTCACACTTAAGCGAGTACAATAGCATATGCAAATAATAGAATCAGAAGGCAGATTCTATTATCAAAATTACATAATAAGAAATGAGGTACAACATGAAAAGCGAAAACAAATGGATACGCGCCGCAGTTCCGGCGCTGCTGCTTCACTGCAGCATAGGTACTGTCTACTGTTGGTCCATCTTCAGCCAGGATATTGCCGATTACATCGGTTTCCCCAAAGGTGCAACGGAATGGGCCTTTAGTTTTGCCATCTTCTTCCTTGGCATGTCAGCAGCATTCCTGGGCAATGTGGTGGAAAAGGACATCCACAAATCCTCTCTGATCGCCGCCATCTGCTTTGCCTGCGGTATGGCCGGCACCGGATTCTTCATCTATTACGGCGGCAAGAATCAGGGCAACATTCTGGCGCTGATAGGCATCTATGTCTGCTATGGTTTCATCATGGGGATCGGCCTGGGCACCGGCTATCTCTCTCCGGTGAAGACACTGATGCTCTGGTTTGAGGACAGAAAGGGTCTGGCCACTGGACTGGCAGTCGCCGGATTCGGCGCGGCGAAAGCCATTGCCAGCCCCATTATGCAGGCGATGCTGGATAATCTGGGGGAAGGCAGCATCTACAAAATGTTCCTGATTCTTGCAGTGGTATATTTTATTATGATGTTTGCAGGGCATCTGCTGCTGAAAAAGCCCTCCAGCTGGCATGAGCCTCAGAAAGCGGAAAAGGGCCAGGGCATGATGGCTGTGATCAAATCCAGACCCATCACCAATTACATAGGGATCTGGCTGATGTTCTACATCAATATCACCTGTGGTCTGGCCCTGATTTCTCAGGAGAAAATGATTGTAAAATGTATCGGCCTTGCTGGTGTTGTCGGTATTATTTCCACAGTATCCGCAGTCTTCAACGCAGGCGGACGTCTGGGCTTCTCCGCATGGGCCGATACCATGAAGGACAGAAATACCATCTACAAGCTGATTTTCGTGCTCTCCATCGTATTTACCGGTATTGTAATGATCACAGGCGGCATTAAAAACGGTGAGGGAAATACCCTGCTGATTATCCTGGTACTGGGACTGATTTTCGTGGTAAACGCAGGTTACGGCGGAGGATTCTCCAATGTGCCCACTCTGCTCTCCGATCATTACGGCATGGGCAATATCAGCGCCATCCACGGTCTGACCCTCTCTGCCTGGGCTATCGCAGGTCTTACAGGCAACCAGCTGGCGAACTGGATTGTGGAGACCACAGGTGAACCCACTGAGATACACGGCATTTCAGTGAATCCCACAGGATATCAGAATGTGTTGTATGTCACCATTGTTCTGTACATTGTGGCATTGCTGATCAGTTTATTCCTGGTTCGCCCTATGAAAGAGCAAAAGAAATAATTTTACATTGTTAAAAGCAGGGCTGCAATAGCCCTGTTTTTATTATTTTTTGCAAGCTACATCTCCAGTCCATAAGAAACAATCCTCCATCCATCCGCTTCCCTTACCATGGATATCCACAGATATTCCAGAGAATCCGCTTTCAGCGAGGGTCTGAATTCCACCCATACTTCAATCTGTTCTCCCACAGACTGTTCTCCTATATCCGTTCCCTTTACAGCCAGTGCTTCCGCTTCCTGTGCCACATGTCCATCCTGTCCGTCAGGAAATACTTCCAGTTCTCCCGTATACTCAGCTGTCAGGTATTGCTTTAAAGCATCCTCATCTCCTGCCAGATATGCCTCCCAGAAGGCAAGCGCCGCCTGCTCCGCCAGTTTTCCATCCTCCGACGGAGTCTGTGTATTCTCCTTTGGCAGTATGGCAAAATTCGCTGCCACTACAGACAGAAACAGTTCAAATCCTTCGATATATTCCGGGTCTGCAGGGTAGGTATAATTGAAGCACATAACCTGCTCTCCGCTTCTTCTTATATTGACATGAAATATTCTGTCCGCATCCTCTTTCCGCAGGATTCCATCCACTTCCGTCCTGGAATATCCACTCTCCTGCAGCTGCTTTTCCACCTGTTCCCATGTGCTTCCGCTACAGTCATTTATCCAGAACTGTACCATTTCATTGGCTTCCCACATCCATGCGTCCGGAGCATATGCAGCCCATCCTTCCACAGGAACCAGCAGGCAGTAACCGTCACCTGTATGCAGATTCGCCGGTTCCTCCACTTCCATGCCTTCCGAAGTATAGCTTAGGGTATATTCTCCTTTTTCCGCATCAGTACCACTTTCTATCTGATTGTCTGTATCTTCTCCAGGCGTATTGGTAATGTCCTGTTGTTCTTCCTCTTCCGGTTTTGCGGTAGTCTGACTTCCACTTTCTCTCGGTGGATCCATCAGTACATTCTCCTGATTATCCATGTCGTTTTGCGTCGGATTCATCCCGTCCTCTGCCGCCTCTGCTCTTTGTGCCGATGTGGCAAAAACCAGAACGATAAACACTATCAGCAATGCCGCTGCCCCCGCAGCCGCATAAGTTACTTTTTTATATTTCATAATTGATTTTATCCTTTCTTCAATGGCATTTTTACTGAATCCGTTATAAAGAGGCATCAGAACACCTTTTTTCTCCTCCATCCCAATCAGCGTCATGGCGTATCCTGCTCTTGCCTGTTCTCCAAAACGGCGCAGAACACCTTCGTCGCAGGCCAGCTCAATGTCTCTGTTGAGCAATGCCGCCATCAGCCAGACCAGAGGGTTAAACCAGTGCATACACAATGCCGTCAGCATCACCAGCTTCAGCGACGCATCATAATGGCAGATGTGCACATATTCATGCTGGAGAACATACTCCAATTCCCTGCGTTCCTCCCACACAAGTCTCTCCGGAAGCAGTATCACCGGCCTGACTATCCCATAAGTCAACGGAGCGGCAATTCCGCGTGCCCACCTGACGGAAATAAATCTTCCCCTTCTGCGGCTGCCCAACCACTGATGCACCCAGTCACTCTCCACCAAAACAGCCCTTCGAAACCTTCTCATGCAGTGAATATACGATGTTGTGAAAAACAGAGCACACACAAGTGCACCAATACACCAGACAGCGAAAAATGCTGAAAAGTTGTTCTCAGGCATTGCAGCTATTCCTTTTCCCGAAGCAAAATCCTGTATTCCGTTCAGAACAGGCAGCCCTCCGGCAGGTACCACACCTCCCTGCACCCCCGGAACAGCATTGCTGAACACATCTGTCTCCTTTTGCAGAAAGGAATATACACTGAATATAGAAGAAAAGGAAAATGGAAGCAGCAGTCGTACCATTGCTATCCCCCATAAAACGGGAAATGTCCTTCTGGGCAATTTATTCCGCAACAGCGCTCTTGCCATCAGTATCACCAGAATCAGAATCCCGCCGTAAAAGCTCCTTTGCATCAGTCCCATACTACTTCTACCTCCCTTCTTCCACGATCTTTTTCAATCTGTCGATTTGCTTCGGGGAAAGCTTTTTCCTGCTCAGCAGCGAGGCAAACAACATATCCGCTGAACCTTCATAAATCTTATCAATCAGTTCATCCGTCTCCGACGCCTGTACTTCCTCCCTGGAAATCAGCGCATGGCACAGAAAATTCGGTTCCCGCCGTTCAATGGCTCCTTTCCCGATGCATTTCTTGATCACAGTATAGGTAGTATTGATATTCCAGTCTGTCTCCTCCTTTAAAATGTCTGAAATGCGTTTCGCAGTGGTATCTCCTTCTCTCCAGAGTACATTCATGACTTTCAGCTCCGAGTCAAAAAGTTTGATGTTCATCCTGATTCCTCCTGAAATCTATGACCGAAAAGTTGATTTTTTCCGGCGTTTATACTATTACAATAGTTTACGCTTTTTATACTATCACAGTAGTTTCCTTCTGTCAATACTACTCCGATAGTTTTATATCAAAATATTTTCTCCATTTCAACTCGTTTCATCCTTTTCTGAATTTTGACCGCATAAAAAGATACTCCATTAAAAAAATTGAAATCTGTTGCAGTTTAGTCTGAATTATGTTAATCTGTTCTCAGACAAGAAATCCCCTTTTTCTGGAAATCCACAAAACGACAGCCATATTTTCCTGCCAGCCTCCTGCAGATATCTACATACTCATTCATCCTGGCACGCATTTTTTCCTGACGGTTTGCCTCTATAAAATAGGGCGACAGTAGAAAAATACCCTTTGCATTCTCCCGTACAGCCAGTATCATTTTCTGTACATTCTCCTCGTATTCCTCAGGCAGCACCTGAAATTTCGGTATGGCCGGACAGTTAAACTGTGCCCAGACATCATTGATTCCGATGCAGACAGCCACCCAGTCCGGATGCAGTTCCACCACATCCCGCTGATATCTTTTCAGCAGATCTCTGCTGGTATTTCCTGCCGTTCCCGAATTGGTAATACGCAGATTCACCTCCGGATAAAAAGCCGCCAGCAGATTCTCAATCATCCGTACATACCCTGTTCCCAGACTGTCAAATAATCCCTCTCCCACTGGTTGGTCACTCCCCATGTCTGTCACAGAATCCCCTGCAAAAACAATCCTGTCCATGTCTTCAAAAATCATAGGAATCTCCTTTCCAGCACTCGCAGAAAGCTTACCGCGCATTCCGGCATGTCCAATGTGTAAGCCGATTCTGTCCGCTGATATTCCCATCATCATAGCAAACCGGAATTGCCGCGTAAACTGTCACAAAATAACTTTTATGTCAAATATAACGCCTGTCCTTTATCCGCTGACTTTCTTCATTTGGATGCCCTTGTGCATATAAAAAGGCCAGACCTTCAAAAGTCTGACCTTCAAATATATAATTAAACATGCTGTCTATGACCGCACAATCACCATATTACATCTGGCCCATATCTCCTCCCGGTACCGAAAAGCATTTTCCTCCACGACACGCACCTTCAACCCTGCCTTTTCATAACATCGCACAGCTGCCGCATTGACCTGGAACACATTCAGCTGCACGGACGTCACCCCCGTAATCTCAAAGGCATATTTCAGGGCCAGCTTTATCATCCGCACGCCGTATCCTCTGCCCCGCAGTTCCGGATCCAGCACTATAAATTTCAGAAAACCGGAATTCTCTTTCACATTGGTGGAATAGAGGAAGAATCCTATCGGTTTTCCATCGTCCTCCGTGGCCACATAGGCAAAGCCGCCCCATTCCCGCGCATCCCGCTCCAGGAATGCATCCAGCGCTTCCCGAGTCAGCGGCCAGGGAAGCAGCCTGGCGCACCACAGCACATGAATTCTCTCATCGTTCACCCAGTGTTCCAGGTATTCATAATCGATTTTACCGTTATATGGTCTAAGCCGCATCTTCCTCTTTCTCCCATGGGCTGCAGTGGTCGTGGAAATACCCTGCTCTCTCATGTTTCCTCCTTCTTTTGTTTTCAGAAAAAACATACTGATTTACGTTACCCTATCCCAAAACATAGATTCCGTCAGCCTTTACTCGGAAATGGCATCCCGGGGAAGCGCTCCGCTCTTCCGATACTTGTTCCACAGCTTATAAAATTTAAACGTATAGGTAATGGCCCATACACCCGCCAGCGGAATCCACCAGCCCCGGAGAGTGCCCGTACTCAGCGAACTCACGAACATATTGTATCCCCCGTAAACCGTTATCAAAATTGCGGCCACCCTGCTCTTTCCCAGCTGCAGCAACAATCCCAGCAGCAGCAACGAAACTCCGTCCACAACCGAAAGCAGCGGAATCTCATCCCAGAACAATGCCGCTAATATGGTAATGGCAGCACACACATAAAGAATAACCGCGCAGGACTTGATATTGTTCCTGCAGGCCTTCATACCGGGAAGTTCATAGAACTTTTTGGTCAGCTGTCTGGACGCCGCCTGCTGCCTGACTACATCCGCTGCCTCCACTGGTCTGCCACACTGGGGACAAAGCAAAGCCCTTTCCGGCAATTCCGTGCCACATGACATACATCTCAGTTTCACTGTCTCCACTGCTCTGCCACACTGAGGACACATGGGCCCTTATTTTAAATGGTTTCCCCGTCACTGGCCAATTTTCTGTGATATATCTGATACAGACAGTTCCATTCAAAATCATTTTCAGGCCGATATTTTTTCGGGAAAAACGAAAGCAACTTGCTTCTCACCTCATCAGATTTTAATTCTTCCCGCAAATCCTCTTTCAGTCCGTTTATCTCCAGAAAACGCTTTACTTCCAAAATCCCGATCTGTACCTTTGCACGTTCCACGCAATAGTCCACATCATAACGAGTATCCGTCTCCCAGCGAGTCAGCATATCCGCTTTCTCCTCTATCCATTCAGTGAGAAATACCTGAGAGCCATTGTTTTTTGACATGCGGACCAGCTTATCTATATCATGCATATTGGGAACCGTCACACCGACACATTCCAGAAATGCTTTCAAAGTCTTCTCCACAGCCTGTTGAAGATGATACGCCACCGCATTCATATAGGCTTCGTCATTTTCAGGGACATTCAATAAATTCACAGCAGCCCGGTAATCCAGATATGCCCGCCTGAAAAATCTGATATCACACATACCTTCCCTCCCTGTCATATACTACAATACCCTTTTCCTCGATTTCTTTTTTCAGCCTCTCCCCGATTTGATCCGCATAGAGCACATCTATGACAGAATCTTCCCCTCCCGCTTCATAGTGAAACGCTTTCTCCGAATCATACCGTTCAAGGCATAAATCAAGATCGCTGTAACTGTTACAGCGAAATTCCACGCCGCTGCCAAACACAATAGCCGCCTTTACATTTTTATCTCTCAGAAAATCCTTCTGGAGTTCCTGGACCAGGTCCTGTTTCAGAGGGTGTATATACTCCGCACGCAGAAATTGAATGTTTTTATTTTTTAAATCAAAAACAAAATGAAGATCAAAATTATTATATTTTTTCATTTTCAAACTCCCGCCGACGAATTTAATGGCTTGGCAGAATCATTATACCATGTGCGCAGAAAATCAAGCGGCTCCGAAGGAGACATTTGATTTTCAAGCCATGGGTTGCCGGTATAATGCGCCACGCAGTGGCGGCAAGACAGCTTATACTGGCTTGAATTCTGCAAATGCAGAATCATTATACCATGATTATAGTTCAATCATGGTATGGATGGCCATTCGGCCGTTTCCTGCCATGAATATGCGCATATTATACCATACCGCTGAATTCCATGTCCAGATATTTGGCGCACAGGAAAAGGAGAAATACCCTCCCGGCATTTCTCCTTTTCTCGCTCTTATTTCATAACTTAATATATGATCTTCCGCACAGAATCCACACTGAGATGATATGCTTCCGCAAGCGTCTCCACAGAATCGCCTGCCTGGTGTCTGCAGCGAATTTCCGCATTCCTCTTTTGATAAAAATCTCTTGCGCCGGAGGTCTCTCCCCAGGATTTCTTTTCCTTCCCCCTGTTCGGAACATACATCGTCTCTCCCGACACATATTGCTGTAGTTCCCGCAGTAAATGATCCGGCAGGATATCCTGAGCATTTTTATATTTCATGCAGGAACTCCTTCTCATTGGCAAACTCCCGGATACTCCCGCCTCCGTTTTCAATGACCTTTCGAATCAGCTGTTCCGCTTTATCGGCCTGTGCCGCCATCACCCCAGGGTTTTCCGCATCATAATACTTCATCAGTTCGATTTCTTCCAACCCGAAATCTTCGCATACCTGATTCAGTTCACTTTGCAGAAAGCTCCCCCACATATACACCTTTACAGGATCTTTTATCTGCGTATAATGTCGGATTCTCAGCCATGTGTAGGAAAGCTCCCCATACCAGTCTGCCAGATCCTGGTAATGATGCTCCCGGGGTATCCTGTCATTTCCCGCCGCCTTTTTCCCGGCCAGATACTCCCCCACGAGACGAATCAACTCGTAACAGCCTTTTTTCTGCTGCTCTTCGCTTCGTTCAAAGAGGATCTTCCGGTACAATCCGGCAAAACCCTCCGGCACATCTTCCATTTCCTGCAGCTCATTCAACTGATCTATCTGGCTTTTCTTAAAATAAGTGTGATTGGAAAAAGCCACCGCCCGTGCCAGATAATCCAGCACATAACCGGCTCCCAGCTTTACTCTGCTATCCGATGCAAAAAGCATTTCCAGATAGATACTTTTCGCCTCCTCATAGGATGTCAGCGCACAGGCGCGTGCCTTCTTATCAGAGGCCAGATTGGCGGCCTGCTTCCGCTTCAGCCCTTCAAAACGCGCTCTATCTTCTTCCGTCCTCGCATACAGCACTTCTCCGTCCGCCAGACAGGTGATGTTGTATTCTTCCAGTTCTGCAAATCTTTCCAGCCTTTCCCAGGGAATTCCCCATATATCATAACCGACTCCCGCAAGGATAAAAGTCTGCGCAAATGCTTCCCCTTTTTTCGTAATCGGCACAAAATAACTGATACATTTTTCGCTGTCGTCAATCCGCAATGTGGTATGTGAGACGACCATGGCGATATCGTCCGCATATTTCTCCCTGACGGTTTCAAGCACCCATTCTGTTACAAAATCATAACTCATATTCCATTTCCCTCCGTTTTGCACCTTTTCAGTCGACCTGCCTTTATTGTAAGGCAAATCTACACAGCAAAACAAGGGAATAAATTATTCTTTGCCGTTCTTTCCGGTAAATCTTCTCACGCTCTCCTCCAGACGTCTCATTCCATCCAGCAGCCGCTCCCTGGGGCAGGCGGGATTCAGCCGGATAAACGCCTTCCCGCAGGCGCCATACTCCTCGCCTTCCGTCAGATACAGGCCGCTGTCCCTCCGGATAAAAGCTGTCAGTTCTCCCGCGTCTTCCGTAATGCCGCTGCAATCCAGCCACAGCAGATAGGTTGCCCGGGAGGGCACCACTTTGATTCCGGACAGATTCCTCTCTGCAAATTCCCGGACACATCGCTTGTTTTCACTGAGATATTCCCGCAGCTCTTCCAGCCAGGCCTCTCCCTTCTGAAAAGCAGCCACTGCCGCTCCCACTGCAAAGGCGTTGGGTTCCGCCACTTCATCTGTATTCAGTCCTCTGTCTAATTTATAACGGATCACCGGATTGGGGACCATCACCGCCGCGGTCTGCAGCCCTGCGATATTAAAGGTCTTCGTAGGAGCCAGACAGGTAATGCTGTTGTCTCTGCAGGCCTGGGACACGGACGCAAAAGGAACATACTCGTATCCCGGGTCCGTCAAATCGCAGTGAATCTCATCGGAAAGAACCAGCACATGATGCTTCGTACACAGCTCCCCTATCCGGAACAGGGTCTCTCTGTCCCAGATTTTCCCCACAGGATTGTGCGGATTACACAGAAGCATCAGTGTAGTCTGGGGGTTTGCCAGCTTCTCTTCCAGGTCTCCAAAATCAACGGAATATTCCCCGTCTCTGTAAACCAGCGGACTCTCCAGAATATTTCGTCCGTTGTTCCGGATGGAATTGAAGAAAATATTGTACACCGGAGTCTGCACCAACACATTCTCCCCCACGGTGGTCAGCTTCCTCACCGCACTGGAAATGGCGGGCACAACGCCCGTACAGAAAATCAGCCATTCCTTCTCCATTTCCAGATGATGACGGCGGCTCCACCAGCTCCGGTAGGCTTCGTACCAGTCCTCTGTCACCACGCTGTAGCCAAAAATGCCATGCTCCACTCTATTCTTCAGAGCCTCTATAATCTCCGGCGCGGTCTCAAAGTCCATATCTGCCACCCACATGGGCAGTTCCCGCTCCGGCACATCCCATTTCAGAGAGCCCACACCCCGCCTGTCCGTCATTGTGTCAAAATCATATTTCATCGTCAGTCCTCCCAGGATGCCCTGTCCGACTTTTTTAGAATCTCTCCCGCCACAATCTGCGTCTGATCAATCTTCACCTTCCTGCCGTCCAGAATCAGCTCCCCGATTCTGTCCGCCCGGATGATTCCTCCCTTAGGATTGAACACGCTGTCCACACTTCCGATTATCTCCACATCCGCCTGAGAATACTCGAAAGCCAGATTGGTATTCATCAGCCGGCAGTTCTTCATCACCAGATTGTCGATATAGCACATTCCCTGGAGACTTTCTATGGTACAGTTAATCAATGTGATGTTCCTGGAATTCCACCCCAGATATTCCCCGGAGATAAAGGAATCATACACTGTGACATTTTCCGCATTCCAGAAAGCATCCTTGGACAGCAGGCGGGAATTGTGAATCTCAACATTGGAACAGCCGTCAAAGCTGTAATTCCCCACCAGATCAAAATTCTCCGCAACAATATTGCTGCTGTTCATGGCAAAATAGTCTCCCTTTGCCATCACCCTCTCCATCTCAATGTCCCGGCAGTTCCAGAGTGTCTCCGCCGCATTCGGCATATCCACATTCCGCAGCCGGATTCCCTTTGTCCGCCGGAAGGTTTTGGGCGCCTCTATAATCGTGTCGGCTATGGAAATATTCTCCGTATACCAGATGCCCGCCCTCGCCATATCAAACAGGGTGGAATCCTTCATAGTCACATTTTTGCAGTACCACAGCGGATATTTCCATTTAAACAGAGTATTGTCAATCTCCAGATTGCCGCTTTCCTTTAAAGGCGATTCGCCGTCCGCAAAGGTACAGTAACTGATATGACAGTCGCTGGCCTGAAACATAGCCCTTTCACCGGTCAGAAACTGCTGATTCACTTCTCTCATAAATATTCCTCCAATTCGTTTTCTCTCTACTCTGAGTCAAAATACCGTATACAGTTTTCCCCTTTTACATCTCTCCTGCCGAAAAGAATGCCACCCCGATGGCTCCGGGCCCCACGTGGGTTCCGATGGTTCCCCCCACGCTGGAAGTCTCCAGCGCATCCACGGAAGTCTTCCAGAATGCCTCATGATCCGCTATGTACTTCTGCAGCGTCGCATCGCTGAACCCGGTATATCCCAGAAAAAAAGGCTTCTCAAAATCAATTCCCCCGGTCTGACGAATCTGCTCTGCCAGCAGATTGTTGCCCTGTCTGGAACCACGGGCCTTGCCCAGAATGGCCACTTCCCCTCTCTGAATGGCAATTACCGGCTTAATTGACAGAAGGTTTCCCGCCATTGCCGCCGCCCTGGAAATGCGCCCGCCCTTTTTCAGATATTCCAAAGTATCCAGCAGAGCCACCAGTCTGATACGGCCTTTGTCCTTATCCAGCCTCTCCACGATTCTCTCGGCTTCCATACCGCTGTCCTTCAGCCGCAGCGCATACTCCACCAGCGCATGCTGTCCCATACTGGCATTCTCGCTGTCCACAACCTTCACCACCACATCCCCATACTCTTCCGCGGCAATGTTGGCACTCTGCCAGGTCCCCGACAGCTTCGAAGATAAGGTGATGACAATCACCTTATCTCCCTGCTCCTTTGCCCTGCGGTAAGCCTCTTCAAAAGCAAACGGCGCCACCTGGCTGGTAACCGGAAGCTCGTCACATTCTACCAGCTTTTCATAGAACATCCTGTGGGTAAGATTCACCCCGTCCTGAAACTGCTCTTCCCCAAAGGTGATTGTCACCGGAAGCACTGTCAAATCTTCCCGTGTGTTATTCACAATATCCGATGCTGAGTCTGTAATAATTTTAAGCATACTTTCCTCCTGTTAAAGTCGCTGCGCCAGCAGCACCAATCGCCCTGTCACTCCCCAGACACCAGAGGAGAATTTCCGGCGGCTTAATCTATGTCCCATAAAACAGAAATACAACAAAAAAGTGTAAAGCGATTCTTTCGACGGACTTTACACCTGCATAAAAATTATTTTAAAAGAAAACGACCCAGATCGGACTCGAACCGACGACCTTCGCCGTGACAGGGCGACGCT
>CAJUQT010000031.1:26103-49775 GCA_910588225.1 uncultured Acetatifactor sp. | reverse complement strand
TCTTGCCCCCAGCGTCTTATTCAATGGTGTGTTTACCATTGTCAAGCGATGCTAGAATTTGAGAATATAGAAATTAATGAAGAAATGAAAGAAAAAGAACAGCTGAATGACTCGAAAACAGAATTGTAGGAAATCGGAAGGTGAGACATGAAAAAAGCGGACTCAGGTGGAGGATTCGGTTTAAAGATGCGGAAATCAGCATGTAAATGTATCGTGCTCTTAATAATGTTAACAGGGATATTCTGCATTTCCGGCTGCGGGGCAGCGACTATGGAGACAGTAGCTGCAGAGGCAGAAGCGAACACTGGTGCAAAAGAAAAGCTGTTGGAAGAAAGTTCGGCGGAAGAGAATTTGGGCGAAGACAGTAAAGCGGAAAACAGGGCAGAGGAAAGCAGTCCGGAAGAAGAAATCAGGGGAGGAAACGGTTTGGAAGATGAAATGGAAGAGGAATATTCCATAGGAGAAGCTTCGCAGAGTTATGAGGAGGCGATTTCCGGGAATATGGAAACTGTACAGGGAAAAGAGCAGGCTCGCCGGCTGTCCGTGGAAGGGACAAAGCTGGTGGATTCCGATGGCAATACTGTGCAGCTGAGGGGAATCAGTACCCATGGTCTGGCCTGGTATCCGGCATATGTGAACGAGGCCTGTTTCCGTCAGCTGAAAGAGGAATGGGGGGTCAACGTGATCCGGCTGGCCATGTACACGGCGGAAAACGGCGGTTATTGTACAGATGGATCCAGAGAAGAGTTAAAGTCTCTGGTGAAAGCAGGCATGGAGTATGCTGCAGACAATGACATGTATGTCATTATAGACTGGCACATTTTATCAGATGGGAATCCCAATCAATATCTTGAGGAATCTTTGGATTTTTTCAGAGAAATGTCGGAAGCCTATGCGGGCTATCCCAATGTATTCTATGAGATTTGCAATGAACCCAATGGAAATGTATCCTGGAATGAGATAAAGAACTATGCGGAACAGGTTATTGAAGTGATTCGGGGAAATGATAAAGAGGGTGTCATTCTGGTAGGAACACCGAACTGGTCCCAATATGTGGATCAGGCGGCAGCAGAGCCCATTCAGGGATATGATAATATTATGTATACATTGCATTTCTATGCGGCCACGCATACGGACTCTCTGCGGGATACCATGGTGAAAGCTGTGGAAGCCGGCCTTCCTGTTTTTGTATCGGAATATGGTATCTGCGACGCCTCCGGCAATGGAGCCGTCAATACGGAGCAGGCAGATAAGTGGATAGCTGTCATGGATTCCTATGATATCAGTTATGTGGCCTGGAATCTGTCGAATAAGGCGGAGACCTCAGCGATTCTCAAGAACAGCTGTGACAAAACAGAGGGATTTGGGGCGGAGGATTTAAGCGATTCCGGGGAGTGGCTTTATGAGGTGCTGCGGGAGAGGTCGGGTTGACTGAATTTCCAACTGAGTAGCTTTTTTCGGAAATAATCATTGCATTTATATCTGGCAACGGTCAGAAGCCAGGACTTGAAGGAAAGCTTATTCTTCAGCTGCGGAAATTTCTGATAGGCTGCCAGGTATATTTCCTGCAGGATGTCGTCTGCATCTTCTCTGGAAGATAGACGATACCTCACAAATCGCTCCAGGGATATGCGTTCCGCATACAGCATTTCTTCAAAATCATCCATATCATCACCTCCAATCTGTCTGTAATAAAATCGGCTTCACTTATATAGATGTGTGGACGGCACAAAAGGTTCATCCAGGTGAAATAAATCATTCTTCTTAGTTTATTTATTCCAACCGGCTATAAAAAGCGCTAATAAGAGCCAGGGTGACTGAAAAGGTGATTGAAAATACCAGGGAAGTGAAGACCAAAGGGGGCGGTCAGCCCCCTTGGTGATGAAAACAGAGTGTATGTCTCGGAATCAGTTTTTGCGCCGCCGCATAACTCGCTTCACCAGTTTTACAATAAACACAATCAGCAATGCAGCCAGAATCAGCACCAGAAGCATCATGCCCAGGATTATAAAAGTAAACCTGTTGGGATGTTTTACCAGGTCGCTTAGGGCTTTGCTGTCCTCTATGATTTTACGCCCCTGAGTTCCTGCGTAATATTCCGGTATGTCGGAGATGCCGTCTCCATCCTTGTCCTCCAGAGAGTCCAGATATCCCGCGACGGCGGCCCACGCTTTGACTTCTCTACCGTCTGAAGTAATGATGGCATCTTCGATGTCTTCGATGGGTGTGCCGTCCGCAAATTTGGGCTGAACAGACAGAATACCATAGGACACATCCGTCACAGCCCCCAGCATCTGGCCGCTGTAAAGGTCACATACAACGCGGTAAAGTCTGTTGTCTTCGATTTCAATCCGATTCCCCTCTTCGCCAGTCATATAGCAGTCAGTCACTTTGTTGAGAATCAGGCGGTTGGGATTGAAAGAAAAATGGATTCCACTGAGATAAAGCCGGGCGGAGGGCATAAAATCTGACACGGAAGCGTCGATTTCCGCCCCGGTTTTCAGCTCTTCACCTGTCAGATAGATGCTGATCAGGGGATAGCCCGGGATGCCATCCGCTCCTATGCCCAGGGAATAGGCATTAAACACATCCTCTACTGTGATGTCACCGATAACAAAGGTATCACGGACACAGCCGGAGGGCACAATAGCCACATCCACGGGATGATTGTCAGGAGTGTCGGCATGATTTACCGTATATGCAAAGGCATCGGCCAGTAAATTCCCCAGATTGTGCTCTTCATGAAGGCTGTACAGATCCTCGGAGGTGGAAAATTTGACGGTATTCTGAGCCAGCACCTGTTCTCTGGTATAACCGAAGTGAGACAGGTAAGAAGAGTCCACCTTTTCCATAAGACTGTCGATTTTCTCCTGGGCCAGCCTGTCCGGTGTAATAGCATCTGTAATGGGAATCAAATCGTAATTTTCCATTGTCCAGCGGCCGTCCGGAGTCTGGGACATGCTGAGGGAACCCAGATTGCGGGCATAGGAGCCGCATGAGACGATGTAGGTACTGCCATATAGGAGAGGCTGCTCCAGTGTGGTATGGGAATGGCCGCTGATGATGAGATCAATCTCCGGTACGGCCTTCGCCAGAAGTTCGTCCTCGGATTTGGCCGGATCTTCGTTGGTACCACTGTGAGAGACGCAGACAATCATGTCCGCATCTTCTGTTTCCCGGATTTTCTTTACCGTTCTGGCGGCTGTCTCTTTTATGTCCTGGAATTTCAGTACGCAGGTAGGAGCACAGGCCAGGGAATCTTCGCCGAAGACTCCCAGAACGGCGATTCTGACATCCCCCTTGGTCAGAATGATATAATCCTGCATTCCGTAAGCTGCAAAAGCATCTCTCAGAAGCTGCTGATCCTTCGTAAGTCCTTCGGCTTCCATGGCTTCCCAGTCAATATTGCACAGAACCATGGCAGGAACCGGATCGCCGCTTTCTCTGGCGGCATTCAGCGCTCCGGCCAGTCCGGAAGAGCGATAGTCAAACTCATGATTTCCCAGCGTAGTGGCATCGCATTCCAGAGCTCCCAGCATTCTCAGCTCAGGTGCATCCGTATGAAAAATAGTCTGCACCAGTGTGCCCATGGAGAAATCTCCCGCATCCAAAATCAGAGTGTCAGGATTCTTTTCTTTGACCTGAGTGATGAGGGTACGGATATGGGCAAATCCGCCCAATGTCACATCCTGCCCATCTTCAACCGTGACAAAGCTGTTCAGATGGGAGTGAGTGTCATGAAGAAAAAGTACGTCTACCTGCTTTCCCGTGGACTCCGGCGCCGCGGCAGCTGTGCCGACAAGGGGCAGCAAAAAGATGGCAATAAGACATGGAAGTAACAGGCTGGAAAAAATTTTTTTCATAATTGTCTCCTGTCCGGTGATAGATTGTTGGTGTGCAGCAGGTTCAGCCAATGGTTGATAGATTCATTGCTGCCTTTTACTGCTATTTTAGACAGGTTTCCGGGAAAAAGCAATGGGATAACCGGCAAAAATTATTTAATTCATTCTGTCACTTTTTTGGTTTTTGTTTTCGGGTATGATGTAAATACCATATGGTATTGCAAAGTAAGAACTGTATGATACCTGTTTTTATAATCGTATGAAAATCTGACGAAAGGCTGTGACAGAGCAAAAAGAAGAGTAAGGAAAGATTATGAACCACAGGATGTACCACTGCCCGGGGCTTACTGCCGTGCCGGAAGATTTCTTTGAAAATGCCGGCCGGCTTCTGAAGGTAAAAGACAGGAAAGAATTGGCGGAGATTCTGCATACTTTAATCTATGCTATCCGGAAGTTTATCCTTGAGAGGAAGCCTGAGCCGGTACGGGAAGAGGTTGAGAGAGCAGATTCCTTTTCTGCAGACAACCTGGAGAGGGTACTATGCGGAGAATCATTTACCATAAATAAAGGCGGAGGGACTTCCTTATATGGGGGAAGTCCCTTTATATGATGGTATGCCCCGGAGGTGGCAAGGACATTTGAAATGGCGGAAAAGCCGGGGCGTAAGTTTTTTGCGGTAAAATATAACTTGCGGTTTCTCAGCCGGTATGTTAAAATTTATACGGTACATAACAATTTCTCAACAACAGGTTTTGGCATACTTCACAATTATTACCTGTTTTCCCGATCAGTTCAGGTATTCTGCTTGTAATAGGAAATTCTGTATATTAAATTCAAAATAAAATTTGAAATGTGGTTTCTATTCGGATTATTATTGATTGTGAAGTGAGCAAGGGGCAACAACTGTAATAAATAAGAGGAATTTACGAAATTTTAATGTTTCCTTTTGTGACACATGTTATAATATATGGTATAGTTCGATGTGATGACAGAGCTGCTGTCCTCGGCGTGCACGGTAAAAGGTCAGACAGCAGCGGAGGATACAGCAGGCGCATGGAAAGGACTAAGTAGCTTTACATGAGTAATAAAAGCAATAATGAGATGGAGCAGATTCAGCAGGGGCTGGAGGCTTTTCTGGAGAAGGAACTTGATAATATTGATAGAACGGAACACGGAAAGCGGAAGGCGCCACCGGAAGAAAGGCTGAGCCGCAGAAATGAAATGTATCGAAGCGATGACGGGAGTATTGGGGGCCGCCGGATATATCAGGGAGAGCAGAATGGACACAGAAGTCTGGAAGAGCAGGATGACCGGGCTTACGGAGAGCGGATACGGCGGGATGAAAATCCGGTATATGAAAACCGGAGCAGACGGGAAGCAGGCAGGGCTCGCAGGAATCGTGAGCCGGAGATAGACGACTGGTACTACAGGAATCGCGAGCCGGAGGCAGACGACTGGGACCATAGGAATCGTGAGCCGGAGGCAGACGACTGGGACTATAGGAATCGTGAGCCGGAGATAGACGACTGGGGTGACAGAAAATGGGAAACGGAGACCGAAGACTGGGATGATGGGAACCATGAGCCGGAGAGCGACGATTGGTACTACAGGAATCGTGAGCCGGAGATAGACGACTGGGATGACAGGAACCGTGAGCCGGAGACCGAAGACTGGGATGACGAAGAACCGACATACAGGAGAGAAAGCCGCACTTATGCCTCCCCGATATCCGGGAGAAATGCCGGTGTTCACAGGAAGCAGATGCAAAATGGTGCGGGTGGTGTTCGCAAGAGTACACAGGGACAGCCTCAGGCAGCAAGAATGTCTGGCAGTCGGAAACAGGTGAGCTCCGGTCGGAAAGAGCGTTATCCGGAAGAAGAACAAAGTAAGAAGAAAAAACGTTCTAAAACGGAGAAACAGATTTCTCAGGAGGATGCGCAGATGGCCAAAAAGGCTCCTAAGTCTTCAAAGACTCAGAAAAAGAAGAAAAAGAAATTCCGGCTGGTAAAGTTCCTGGTTGCTGCGGCTGTTCTTGTGGCCTTGCTGGGAGTCGGACTGTATCAGATAGTAGGTATGGCATACGGGAAGATGAACTATCGGGAGATTGTTTCTTTTTCAGGGAAGCCTATGCAGGAGGACGGTGTGGTCAATATTCTGTTGATCGGAAATGATTCCCGGGAAAACGGAGAGGATGGACGTTCCGATGCCATGATTCTGCTGTCTGTCAGCAGTAAGACCAAAACCATTTACCTGACTTCGCTTTTGCGGGACATGTACGTGGAAATTCCCGGACATGATGACAATCGATTAAATGCGGCATATTCGTTCGGCGGAGCGGAGCTTTTGATGGAGACGGTGGAGAAGAACTTTGATATACCGGTGAATCGTTATGTGCTGGTAAATTTTGAGGGGTTTGCCGGTCTGATAGATACGGTAGGCGGCATTGAGCTGGAGCTGACCAGTGAGGAAATAGAATATATCAACGGTTATCTGGTGGAATATAATATGCTGACCAATCGGCCCCAGGGAACGGACAATATGGATACCACAGTGAGCGGACTGGTACATCTGAACGGCCCCCAGGCTCTGGCTTACAGCAGGAACCGTTATCTGGGAACGGATTTTGGAAGGACGGATCGGCAGAGAAAAGTATTGACGGCAATGATCAAAAAGGTGCCTTCGGCGATGCTGACAAATGCGGGGGAACTGATGGACGGAATTTTGCCGAATCTTACTACCAATCTGACACAGTACGAATGCTTTCGCCTGAGTCTGATGGCCGGGAAATTGCTTACCTATGACATCGTGTCTGACAGCATTCCACAGCCTGGGACTTACAGTGATGCAACCATCCGCAAAATGGCGGTTCTGGAAATAGACTTCGATACAAATATCAGGTATCTGAAGGAAAAAATATACGGAGAATAGGAGAAAGTGAAAATGGATATTATTTTATTGGCTTTTGTGGCAATAATGTGCTTCAGCACAGGTGCAAAAATCCTGAGCAGCGAAGAGAGGAACAAGGTATTCAATAAACGCCCCATTGAAGTGGTGGATGTAAAAATGTATAATAAGTACTGTGGCATTCTGGTGATAGGATTTGGTGTGGCCGCGGAGATTACCTTATTTGTCGGCGCTGTCTTCAGGGGCTGGGTCAGCGGACTATCCACATTGCTTTTGATCGGGGAAGCTGTACTTGTAGTAATAATCTATGGCAAAATCGAAAAGAAATTATTGAAAAAAAGATAACAGGAAATTGAAATATGGGAATAAAGAAGACCGGTTTTTCGGTGTTACTGTCGGCGCTGTTAATGCTGACAGCATGCGGGAATCATGGGGATGAGTCTGTATCGGCGATGCGGCTTTTACCTATCGAGGTGAAGGAGACAGAAGAACTGGAAGAAGAGATTTTTTCATCCGAAGAGGGCGCCGCTTTGGGGCAGAAAGACACAGCTTCTCAGGAGCAGTCTGGCATGATGGAGACGCAGGAGGCTGTGGAAGCGGACACTTCCGGAATTACCGGCGGGGCATCCGACAGCTCCGGTGAAATGCCGGGAACTGATGGGGCCGGGCCGGAGGAAGTGAAAATTACGATTTCGGCAGCAGGCGATGTGACCATGGGGAATTACCGGGGACAGGGGTATGAGGTTTCCTTCCGGCAGACCTATGATCAGGGTGTGGGAGACAGCTATTTTTTCGAAAATGTGGCAGATATTTTCAGTGCGGATGATCTGACCCTGGTGAATCTGGAAGGTCCGCTGACCCGATCGGAAGATGGCAGGGAAGAGCAGACATACTGCATTTCCGGGGACCCGGAATATGTGAACATATTGACGGCAGGAAGTGTGGAAGCTGTCAGTATGGGAAATAATCACAGGCTTGACTATAAGGAACAGGGAACGGCGGATACGGTGGCGGCTCTGGAAGAAGCCGGAATCCTCTATGCCTATGATGATAATTACTGCATGTATGAAGTAAACGGAATACATATTGGCATGGTATCAGTCAATGAAGTGGGACAGGGATACGGTGTGGAGAAATTTTTGCAGGAAGGGATTGCGCAGCTGCGGGAAGAGGGTGCGGATCTGGTATTTACCAGCTGTCACTGGGGGATAGAGAGGGAGTATTACCCTGAGGATTATCAGAAAAGTCTGGGCAGAAAGTGCATCGACTGGGGTGCGGATCTGGTAATTGGGCATCATCCCCATGTGCTGCAGGGGATTGAGGAATATCAGGGAAAATTTATCATTTACAGCTTGGGCAATTTTTGCTTCGGGGCCAATCGGAACCCTCCGGATAAGGATTGCATGATTTTTCAGCAGACATTTACTATTACAGATGGTATAAAGCAGGAAGACAGGGAAATCAAAGTCATTCCCTGTTCTGTCAGTTCTGTGTCCAGTCGGAATGATTACAAGCCGACTCCGGCCGAGGGTGACGAGGCGAAGCGGATTCTGGACAGAATCAATGAATTTAGCCGGGATTTTGGTGTGGAATTTGACAGCGAGGGATTGCTTGTAAAATGAATGCGGCGGGAAGCCGAATTTATGCTTTGGCAGACAAGGCTGGAGCAGGCGTAATGACAGTCGAAATGTGCGGTCATTCCGATGGATAAAGGTAGTGCAAAAATGTCAGACACAGGGATGTAAAAAAAGAAAAGGAGAGAAAGACATGACGAAGAGGAAAATGGAAAAGCTGGGAATTGAGACATCCCTTTTGGGATTTGGATGCATGAGATTCCCGGTGACGGCTGACGGTGAGATAGATGAACCGGAAGCAGAGCGGATGCTGGACAAAGCGATTGCGGCAGGGGTAAATTACATTGATACCGCATATCCTTATCATGGGGGCAAAAGTGAAACCTTTGTGGGGAAGGCCCTGCGCAAATATGACAGGAGTTCCTTCTATCTGGCCACAAAGCTGCCCTGCTGGAATGTGCAGGTAAAGGAAGATGCGGCGAAACTGTTCCAGGAGCAGCTGGGGAAGCTGCAGACAGACTACATAGACTTTTACCTGATGCATGCCATGAACAAAGAAAAATTCCATCATATGGCGGATTTGGGTGTGGTGGAATATCTGGAAGGGCTGAAGGCAGAAGGGAAAATTAAATACCTGGGATTTTCCTTCCATGACAATTATGAAGCCTTTGAGGATATTCTGGGCTACAGGGACTGGGATTTCTGCCAGATTCAGCTGAATTATATGGATACGGACACACAGGCCGGCTTAAAAGGCTATAAGCTTACCGAAGAGAAAAACATTCCTTTGGTGATTATGGAGCCGGTTAAGGGAGGATCTCTGGCTACTTTTTCAGATGATATTACAGAGAAATTCCAGGCGCTGAATCCGGAAGCCTCCATAGCTTCCTATGCCCTGCGCTGGGTGGGAAGTCTGCCCAATGTAAAGGTGATATTGAGCGGTATGTCCACCATGGAGCAGGTGGAGGATAATCTGAAGACCTTTGCTGATTTTCAGCCGCTTTCCGGGACAGAGAGCGAGACCATTGACGAGGTTGTGGCATTGATTAACAGCCGTGTGAAAAATGGATGTACGGGATGCAGTTATTGCATGCCCTGTCCGGCAGGAGTAGATATTCCCGGGAATTTCAGAGCATGGAATACCTATCATATGTATCAGAATTATAATATGGTCAAAAACAGCTGGGAAAACGGGCTGGGAGACGCTAAGCAGGCGAAAAACTGCATCAAATGCGGCAAGTGCGAGAAGGTCTGTCCACAGAATCTGCATATCAGGGAGGACCTGGCAAAGGTACAGGAAGACCTGGACAAAAAAGAATTTGTACTGTAAATTTCTGAAAGGCGGTTTTCTGTATGGAGAAGGCGTTTAAGCTGGACTTTGAGAACGATAAAGTCGGAAGTCTGTATGTAAATTGCTGTGGGTGTTCCCAGACAGAAAGCCTCCATAGTTTTGGTCCGGCTTCCAAACCGCATTATCTGATTCACTATGTGCTCAGCGGTAAGGGGATTTTTCGGTTTCATGATAAGGAATACCGGTTGGAAGCGGGCTATGGCTTTCTGATTCAGCCCAATGAGCTTGCTTTTTATCAGGCAGACGAGAAGGAGCCATGGAGCTATCTGTGGGTGGGATTCGGTGGCAGCCGTGCGGGGGAATATCTGAATTCCATGGGATTGTCAGGCAGACATCCCATTTTCTCCTGTGAGAGGGATCAGGAGCTATATTCCATAATCCGGGATATGATGGAACACAATACTTTCGGTGTGGCAGACGATCTTCGCCGGAATGGGCAGTTGGGTGTATTTCTGTCCGTTCTGGCCCAGAGTGCCGGGGTAGTGGCAAAGGATGAAGAGGATAAAGGAAACCAATATGTGAAGAAGGCGGTGTCTTTTATCCAGAGTAATTACTGTAATCCTATCAGGGTGACGGACGTGGCGGATTATGTATGCATCAACAGAAGCTATCTCTATACATTATTCCAGAATTATCTGGGGATGTCTCCCCAACAGTTTCTTACCACGTTCCGCATCACAAAGGCCAGAGAGCTGCTTGACTCCACGTCATATCCCATAGAAAGCATTGCCCTGTCATGTGGTTACAGCGATGCTCTGGTATTTACGAAGGCATTTCATGCCATGAAGGGAATGTCGCCTTCTCAATACCGCAAGCAAAGCCACCGGGAGAACTCCCGGGAGCAGCTTCATGAAGTGGAACATCTGATTGCACAGCTGCTGCAATCTCAGGAGAAAATATAGAGGGCCGGAAATTGTTCTGCAGGAGAAGTTTTTGTAAGAGCATTTACGGAGCTAAAATCAGGAGATTATATTATGAGAATTTTACTTTTGCTGAGAGGTTCAGCCAGCTGCGGGAAGTCTACCTGGATTGCGCAGAACGGCTTGAAGCCATATACATTGTCGGCTGATGATATAAGATTATTGTGTCAGAGCCCGGTCATGCTTGCAGACGGCTCTGCGGGTATCAGCCAGAGCAACGACGGCACAGTGTGGAAGACATTGTTCAGTATCCTGGAAATCAGGATGCAGCGGGGTGACTTCACAGTAATTGATGCGACAAATTCCAAGACCAGCGAGATGAATCGTTACAAAGAGATGTGCGAGACATATCGTTATCGGATTTACTGTGTGGATTTCACAGATATTCCCATTGAAGAGGTAAAGAGGAGAAATGCGGGCAGGGAGACTTTTAAGAAGGTGCCGGAAGGCGTCATTGACAACATGTATTCCCGGTTCAGGACACAGAAAATTCCTTCCGGCATAAAGGTAATCCGGCCGGATGAGCTGGACACTATCTGGCTGAAACGATTTGACATGTCCAACTATAAGAAAATACATCATATTGGCGATATTCATGGCTGTAACACAGTTCTCCAGAGATATCTGGAGAACAACGGCGGGCTGAAGGATGATGAGATGTATATCTTTGTGGGAGATTACATTGACAGGGGCGTTGAAAATGCAGAGGTGGTAAAATTTCTCATTTCCATCATGAACAGGAAAAATGTGCTGATGCTGGAGGGAAACCATGAGCGGTGGCTCTGGCTGTGGGCAAATGACTGTACGGGCAGGTCGAAGGAATTTGAACTTATCACAAAGCCGGCGTTGGACGCGGCGGGAATCAACAAGAAGGATGTAAGGCAGCTGTACAGGAAATTCGGACAGTGCGCTTATTATAAATACGGTGAAAATATCTATCTGGTTACCCATGCGGGACTGAGTACACTGCCGCAGAACTTATCTCTTGTGGCCACGGAACAGATGATTAAAGGGGTAGGAAATTATGATGATTTCGAAAAGATAGCGGAGACTTTTTTTGATACGACACCGGATAACTGTTATCAAATTCACGGACACCGGAACACGAAACAGATGCCTGCGAGGGTGAACGACAGAGTGTTTAACCTTGAGGGACAGGTGGAATACGGAGGCTGTCTTCGCTGTGTACAGGTGGACGAATCGGGAATTCACTGTACTGAACTGGAGAACGAAGTATATAAAACGCCGGAAATGCAGGAAGCACAGGGCGTCGTGGAGAGCTCCATTGCAGACATTATCATTTCCCTGCGCGGCAATAAATACATACAGGAGAAGAAATTCGGTAATATTTCGTCATTCAATTATACAGATAAGGCATTTTATGACAGAGTCTGGGATGCACAGACTACCAAAGCCAGAGGACTGTACCTTGATACGGTGAAAGGGAAGGTGACGGCCCGGGCGTACGATAAATTTTTTAATGTCAATGAACGTCCGGAGACGAAGTTTGAGATGCTGCAGCATAAACTGAAGTTTCCGGTGACTGCATATGTAAAAGAAAACGGTTTCCTGGGGATTGTGAGCTACAATGAATATGAGGATGGTCTGTTCGCAGCCAGCAAGTCCACCATTGACAGCCAATATGCAAGGTACTTTCAGGAGATGCTGCAGAAAAAGGTCATCCCGGAGAACCTTGAACGGATGAAGGAATACTGTAAGGAAAAAGAGGTATCCTTTGTCTTCGAATGCGTTGATATGGAACATGACCCGCATATCATTGACTATTCTGAGAGCAGGCTGTTTCTGCTGGATATTGTCTATAACCAGATGGAATTTGCCAGATATGGGTATGATGATCTGTGCTACACGGCGGGGCTCTTCGGTCTGGAAGTCAAAGAAAGGGCATATGAAATTGCCGACTGGCAGGAGTTTTTTGACTGGTATTACGATATTATGGAATCGGATTATGAGTATCACGGACGCAAAATCGAGGGATTTGTCATTGAGGACAGCGCGGGATATATGACAAAGATAAAACTCTCCTACTATAATTTCTGGAAGTTTATGAGAAGTGTGTCTCATGAGGCAGTCAGAAAAGGCTATATCAGTAAAACCTCCGCACTCACCACACCGCTGGCCAACGAATACTATTCCTGGGTCAGGAAGCTGCATGACAGAGAGGACAGGGATACTTTACCCAGGGATATCTGTACTTTACGGAAAATGTTTTATGCTGAAAAGGGAATGTGACAGGATTTTAAGAAGTCCGGAAAAAAAGAACAATGGCGGTTATTTCTCCCGCCATTGTTCTTTATTTGCATCGGACCAGACTACCATATTTCTGCCGAAGCGTTTCGCATCGTAGAGCATGATATCTGCAATTTTCAGATAAGTGTCGTACAGGTCGCTTTCTTTCGGCACAAGAGTCACACCGCCGACACTGACAGTAACCCATTCGGACACCGTAGGATTGTGGGGAAGATGGAGATCTTCCACTGCCTGTCGTATGGTTTTAAAAAAATTGTAAGCGGATTCCGCCTCATTGCCAAGGAGAATGGCAACAAATTCTTCTCCGCCATAGCGGCCGAAAAAGTCGGTTGCCCGCTGAAGATGGGAGGAAATAGTTTGCGCTACGGTTGATATTACCTTATCGCCGGATGGATGTCCGAAAGTATCATTATAGACCTTGAATTTGTCGATATCGAGCATACACAGGGAGAAAGGAAGTCCCAGACGGACGGCTTCCCGCCACTTGGCACGACTTTCGTCTTCATAATGTCTTCTGTTGGCCACGCCGGTAAGTTCGTCTACCATAGCCTGCTGTCTGAACTGCATCTGATAGCGATGCAGCTTGATGTGCGTATTTGCACGAGCTTTTATGATAACCGGACTGAATGGCTTGGAAATATAATCAACCGCACCCAAAGTCAGCCCTTTTTCTTCATGCTGTACATCCGAAAGGCTGGTAATCAAAATTACGGGAGTATATTTGGTCTGGACTGTTCCCTGTAGTTTCCTCAACAACATGAAACCGTCTATGTCCGGCATGACCACGTCCAGAAAGATCAGAGAATATTCTCCGGACATTGCCTGAAGAAAACCGTCTGCTCCGGTCTGACATACGGTTACATCGTATTCATCCTGCAATATAAGCTTCAGATATTCGGCCTGTACAAGACTGTCATCGATTACTAATACTTTTTCCATGTGTTATCCCGCATCCTTTCCTGCGCTTTGCGTTTGACTTTCGGCCATATTCTGAGCTACATACACTACTGTTTTGGGAAGATCGCCTGCTCCGGTCTGAGCCAGTACGGCAGTGGCACGCACCCGCATATATTCTTTGGGGCTGGCCCCGGGATTATCCGGAATTGTGCGATACTCCACGGTCACATAAGGATTCCACCAGCGCAGATTTTTCAGCCAGTTCTGAATGTTCATTACCTGCAGATATTTCTCTCTGTCTTCACTGTGAATAAAATTATTTGCATATACCTGCAAGGCCGCAGTACAGTTTACTTCGTCGCCGAGAATGTCACCTACCTTACTGAGCTGGGATACCACACGGAAGGTATCATGTTCCAGATCAATATAATATGTGGAGAAAAAGAGGCTGCTCAGACTGCCGATGATATAGGCCCGGTCCTGCATGGCCTGCAGCCTCAGTGCTTCCTGCTGCTTTTTTTCGGTAATATCCTGTCCCAGAAGGTTGACAGTCACAGCTTCTCCCTGACGGATATACACTACATGCTGTTCTATCCATCGGACAGGCGTGCCTTTCATACGATACTGACATCGCTCTTCCGCATATTCCTTTGTTGCCGTTGCCTTTTCACGGAGATGCTGCAGGGATAATGTGCGGCGGTAATGATCTGTATCCTCCGGATGGATATAATCAGCCAGAGCAATGGCCACATAGTGATCATAGTCTCCCACCAGTGTATTCTGTATCTGCGGGGCATGCGTCAGATCCATCCGCTCACACTGACCGCTGTCCAGGTGTACCATACTCATCATACTGTAACGGGCTTTCAGAATGGGAGCCATCTGAAAACTATGGCTGTCGGAAATCAGTTCCCGGCGAATGATGTCACTGTCTATTCCGTTGAAAATATTGGAATGATTGCTTTCAACGCCGGACCATGGCATATCATGTACATCCCGGACACAAAAAATTGCCGTCTGATTTTCGCTTGTATAATCAAAGCCCGGTATAATTTCCATCATATGCCACCGGAAACCGTCAGCACATCTGCGTCTGTATATACAGGTCAGTAATTTTTTCCCGGTCAGCAGGGCGTTCTGCAGTGCGTTGGGCTCAATGAATTCTGTGAAACGAACCAAATCCTCGGGATGAATGGCTCCGTTTTTGACAAGATTCTCCAGCTGTGCGGAAATATGAGCGCCTTCCTTTCCGGTCAGCCATATGTCGGAATCCACTTTCAGAATATCATAGGTATCCTTCTCAAGATCAACCCGCAGAAGCTTGCGGCATGTATAGCTGCCTATGCGGGGGGTTACCGTAATCACGAAAGCGGGAATGGTATCTTCCCATAATGTCCTGGTAGCAATAATATCAACTACTCCGCCGAAAAGTGCATTGTAACTGATGGAACGGCTTTCCTGTCTGCTCTTAATGGTCAGAAGAGGGCAATTCTTACAGGAACCACCCCAGACTTCATGGCAGACCCTGCCTGTCTGTATATCAGGACATACCTGCTGTACCCGTTTGTTAAAATATAATATGCTGTGATCCTCTTCCTGAATGACATAAACGCCTGTTTCAGGCATGGCATTCAGAATTTTTTCATAATCGCTGCTGTTCAAATGCACTCCTCCGGTTTTTTATAATTTCAGAGTACTCATGTGGTGTTTAATTTGCTTAAGAGATCTGTTTCAGCCTGCTTTTCTGTCTTTGCATACTATAGCATGAAATGAAGGGAGAGTCAACGGAGAATAGGGTGTATTGTATTTATGGAGGAAAAATGAGGAAAAAAACCGTGAGTATTGACCATGAAAACTAATAGTGGTATAATAACGTTATTTCGGTCAGAAAATGTCTGCATGGTCATCAGTATCAACATTGCATGTATTTACAGGAGAGAAAAATGCTTGATTGCTTTCAAAATTACGCGGAAAAAATAATGAGAAGAAAAAAGTGGTTTCTTCCGGCAGTTCTTATTTCTGTTATCCTCTTTTCAATATCAACATATTACCTTTACAGTGGGATAAATAAACGATTTATGCTTTATTTGCTGCTCAGTCTGGGGACAGGCGTGCTTCTGGTCTGCCCGCGAGTTGAAAACATATATGTGTCTTTTCTGTCAATTATATTATATCTGGTAATAGTGCCTTCCAGAATATTCAGGCGTATGGAGCTTCCGCTCTATGATATGACCGGACTTCTGGAAGGTGCAGAGCTGGTTAATGTGTTAATTATTCTGTTTGTGTACGCGATTTTTTTATTGATATTACAGAGGATACGCTTTGCGCTGGGCGGAGCCAATATCTTTCTGCTGATTCTGTTTCTGATAAATTATTATGTCTGCCAGTTCAGGGGCAGCAGTCTGAGCGCTGTTGATCTTCTGGCGACAAGGACAGCATTAACTGTTCTGGACAGCTACAGACTTACTATGAGCAGTGAACTTTGGTACAGTATTCTATGGTTCGTATTTTTCATAATATTGGGTTTTTGGTGTGATATCCCCATAAGAGGGAAAAAGTATCATATATCGGTGACAATTCTTTCACTGAGTTGTATTTTGGCTTTTTGTACATTTTGGAATAGATCAGATTATTTTGAAAAGCATGACTTGCAGAATATTTATTGGACAGTGAATGCAAATGAGGTGTTGAATGGATTTTTGCTGAGTTTTGCTTTCAGTGCACAGGATTTTTCCATGGATAAACCGGGAGATTATTCTGAAGAAAAGCTGATGCAGCTGATTGAGGAGATACGGGAAGCATACCGGCCGCCGGAAGGAGTAACGGAGAAACAGCCACATATTATTTGTATTATGAATGAGGCATGGGCTGATCTGAGAGTACTTGGAAATCTGGAGACATCGGAAGCGTTTATGCCGTTTTATGATTTTCTGTCGGAGAATGCTGTTGTGGGATATACTTATGTGGATGTATTGGGAGGTTTGACTGCGAATACAGAATTTGAGATGCTGACAGGCGACAGCCTCGCATTTCTGTCGCCGACAGCGGTTCCCTATCAGCTGCAGGTAAATCATGATATACATTCCCTGGCTCACATACTGCGGGAACAGGGGTATTCTACAATGGCCATGCATCCAAGTGTGAATTTTGCATGGAACAGAGATAAGGTATATGATTATTTTGGATTCGAAGAATTTGTGGATATATCTCAGTTTGGAACAGATTTGCAGTATGTAGGCGGATATATCTCAGATGAATGTAATTTTAAGGAAATTATTCGACAGTATGAAAACAGGGAGAAGGGAAAACCGCTGTTTCTCTTTAATGTGACGATACAGAATCATGGCGGATATGGTGGGAATACGGCAATACTGCTGAATGCTGAGAAGGTAGGGAATGTACCTGCCAAAGACATTGGCGATGTATATGATCTGGATACCTATCTGAACTTGATAAAGCTTACAGACGAAGCTTTTGAAATGTTGCTTGCATATTTTGAGAAGGAAGAAGAACCGGTGATTATATGTATGTTTGGAGATCACCAGCCGAGATTAGGAGATAATTTCTATGATGCGATATTCGGAGAAAGCAATCTGTCAGAAGATTGCCAGACACTTAAATATATTACGCCATATGTTATATGGAATAATTTTGATGCGGACTTGCCGGTATATGGAGATATGAGCGCCAACTATCTGGGAGCGGCGGTGCTGGAATGTGCGGGTGTAGAACTGCCGCTTTATTATCAGTTCCTCCTGCAGCTCCAGAAAAAGTATCCGGTAATCTCCAGAGAGAGAATAAATGAAATAAAAGGGGAAGAAATGATAAGGCAATATCAAATGTTGCAGTATAATCATTTGATGGAGAAAAATTATCTGAAAGAGCTGTTCAGTGTACTACAATAATTAATAACCTGCTTGGACAATTTGTCCTGCTTTTTGTCGAAAAAATTAAAAAGCCTGTAATCACAGGCTTTTTAAAGTCGGCGCGACAGGATTTGAACCTGCGACCTCGGCGTCCCGAACGCCGCGCTCTACCAAACTGAGCCACGCGCCGTTGCAAAGCTATGCCAGTGAAACCTGCTACAAGCCACCTTAAGCTTCTGCCCACATCACGAACCGACATTAAAATAATATATAAAAATGGATTGATTGTCAAGTGTAAAACGAATAAAATTATAATAGTGTAATCAATAAACAATAATAGAGGTAATATCTATATGTATGAATGTCCAAACTGTGGGGGAAATCTGAAGTTTGATATTGCCCGGCAGCAACTATACTGTGAATATTGCAATACAACGGCGGATCCCTATGCTGTCTATAAGGAAAAGGATGCGGAAGAAGACATTATACCCACATCAGATAATTCGGCAAAAAAGGAGTACAAGGCTACAGTGTTCACCTGCCCTCAGTGTGGCGGACAGCTTGTCAGTGAAGATACGACGGCTGCTACGTTTTGCAGCTTCTGCGGGTCGTCTGCAATCCTAGACAGCCGTATCAGCAGGGAGAGGCGTCCTGGCCTGATTATTCCCTTTATGCGGACGAAGGAGGACTGCAGAAAGGCCTATGGAAAAATGATGCGGCGTGCTCTTTTTGCACCCAAAGAACTGAAAAAGGAAGAGATACTGGAGCGCTTTCGAGGCATTTATATGCCGTATTGGATTTACTCCTTTGAAAAAAGGGGAGAAGTAACTTTTTCAGGGGAGAAGATCCACAGGGAAGGAGACTATGTAATCACGGACCATTATCGGCTGGAGTGCGGAATAGAGGAGGAGTACAGAGGACTGGCATATGATGCGTCGGCTTCTTTTTCGGACCATCTGAGCAATGCGATAGCACCCTTTGATTTAAAGCAGAGTAAAGCATTTACGCCGTCTTTTCTGAGCGGGTTCTATGCGGATACCAGTGATGTGGAAAGCAGTGTGTATCGATTTGAGGCGGAAGACATGGTCATCAGAGACGGATGTAAATGTCTGAGAGGGAATCCTGTGTGCAGAAAGTATCATGTAGGCCGTGGAGAGAATCAGAACACACTGCGGAATGCCGTGCGCCCCTTTCAAAGTGAAACGGAGCTTGCAATGCTGCCGGTCTGGTTCCTGGCATATCGCAGCGGAGAGCGTGTGGGCTATGCGGTAGTCAACGGGCAGACAGGGAGAGCCACCGCAGACTTGCCGGTAGACTTGAAGAAGTTCCTGTCTGGTTCTATGCTGTTGGCAGTCCCTTTGTTTGTGCTGCTGAATCTCTTTCTGACAATTACGCCGGTAAAGATTCTGCTGATTGCAGCGTTATTGGCGCTGGTATGCATTTTGATATCTAATGTGCAGATTACGCATATTCTGGCCAGAGAGTCCGGAGAGGATGACAAAGGATTTTCTTCTGTTCATTCCACAGCTCAGGCAGGACTGTTCGGAGGGAGAAGAGTGGAAAGGCCGCAAAGGCAGAAGAACAACGGTATATTTAGAAAAATCGGATTGCTGCTTCTTTTGTTTTATGGGACGGCTTTGTTGCCGGGATTTCTGCTGCAGATGATGAAGGGCAGGCGGGGCGGCTCAGGGATAGCGTCTATAATGGTGATTCTTCTGGCGCTCTTAATTGTTGGATTTTCGTGCATACGTCAGTTCCCAGGACGGGAGCGGAGTGATATGCGACAAAAACCTGCATATGGAGGGCATTTCAGAGAAAAATGTCCTGTGTTGGTGAAACCATTTGCGGGGATTGTAGCTGCGGCAATGATTCTGGTTTTGAATCCGGTATCCGACTGGATTTATTATCTGGGCGCATTTGGGTGTATGTGTATGGTGCTTTGGGCGCTTATGGATATTATAAAGCAACATAATATGTTGACGACCCGGAAGCTGCCGCAGTTCAACCGACGGGGAGGTGACGAGATTGTATAATCAGTGTTTTAAGCGGAGACGATGCGGAAAATGGAGGAGAGCTCTGATTATGCTGGCGGCACTCTGGACAGGTATATTTATGACAAATATGTCGGAATGCAAGGCGGAAGAAGCCGGGGAGGAAGGATGGAATTCAGAGGAAACATGGGAGCTGCTGGAATCTCGGAATCCGGATACCGGCTTCCGAGTTCTGGTGGAAGATGATGCGGAGCTGCTTACTGAAGAAGAACGCAGGGAGCTTGCTGCGTCCATGGAGAAGATTACGGCATATGGCAATGCGGCATTTAAAAGTGTAAGTGAAAACGGTTTATCTGCGGAAAGATATGCCCGTAATTATTACATGGACCGATTCGGCACAGAGAGCGGAACTTTATTTTTGATTGATATGGATAATCGTAAAATCTGGATTCACAGTGACGGCGCAGTCTATAAAGTAATTACGGAAGCAAATGCGAACACGGTGGCGGATAATGTATATCGTCTTGCGTCCTCGGAGGCGTATCACGAATGTGCAGAAGAAGCATTCAGGGAAATTTACGCATTGCTGGAGGGAGAAAAGATCGCACGGCCCATGAAATATATCAGCAATGCACTGCTGGCGATGATTCTGGCGTTGCTGCTTAACTTTGGACTGGTGGTCTGTTTTACCCGACTGCGAAAGCCGGGAGAAGCAGCAATCCTGAACAGTATTCACAGGAAGTTCAGCCATACAACGCCAAATGTGGTACATACACATCAGACAAAGGTTTATGACCCTGTTTCCAGCGGGGGAGGAAGCAGCGGAGGAAGCGGCGGTGGCAGCGGAGGCAGCAGTGGGGGAAGCAGCAGCGGAGGCGGCGGAGGGCATAGCTTTTGAGTAAGAGGACTTTGTGAGTCGCATAAAATAGAAAAGAACGAGAGAGGAGAACGTGAGTGGACAGAGCGGCAGCAGTATTAAAAAAAGGTGAGGGGCGTACTATAAAAGCAGGCGGGGCATGGGTATATGATAACGAAATAGATAAAATCCAGGGGGATTTCGAGGATGGGGATGTGGTGGATGTTCATGATTTTGACGGTTACTGCATGGGCTGCGGTTACATTAATACCAAATCCAAAATTACGGTGCGCATGCTATCCCGGAAAAGGGATACTGTCATAGACAATGTTTTTCTGGAGCAGCGAGTCCGGGACGCATGGGAATATCGCAGACAGACTATTGACACCTCCAGCTGCCGCCTGATTTTCGGAGAAGCAGATTTTCTGCCGGGTATTGTGATAGATAAATTTGCAGATGTGCTGGTGGTAGAGTCACTGGCCCTGGGAATTGACAGGTGGAAATCCGTTATTGTGGATGCGGCGAAAAAGGTGCTGGAGGAGGACGGCATCAGGATCCGTGGTGTCTATGAACGAAGTGATGCAAAAGTGCGGCTGCAGGAAGGGATGGAAAAAAGTAAAGGTTTTATCGGGGAACCATTTGATACGAAGGTTGAAATTGAGGAAAATGGTGTGAAATATCTGGTGGATGTGGCAGAAGGCCAGAAGACGGGATTTTTCCTTGATCAGAAGAACAACAGGGCAGCTATTCAACGATTCTGCAGAGGGAAAAAGGTACTGGACTGTTTCACGCATACAGGTTCCTTTGCGCTGAATGCAGGAATAGCCGGGGCAGAGAGTGTGCTGGGGGTGGATGCATCTGCGCTGGCCATAGTACAGGCAGAGGAAAATGCCCGGCTCAATCATCTGGAGGAGAAGGTTAAATTTCAATGTGCGGATGTATTTGAAATGCTCCCGAAGCTGGAGAAAAGGGGAGAGAAATTTGATGTTGTGATTTTGGATCCACCTGCTTTTACCAAGTCCAGAAATTCTGTGAAAAACGCGGTGAAGGGATACCGGGAAATCAATATCAGAGGAATGAAGCTGATTCGGGAGGGAGGATTTCTGGCCACCTGTTCCTGCTCTCATTTTATGGAGCAGGAGCTTTTTGCTAAAACACTGCGGGAGGCGGCCGCAGGGGCCCACAGGCGGCTGCGACAGGTGGAATTTCGCACCCAGGGACCTGATCATCCGATTCTTTGGGCGGCAGAGCAATCATATTATCTGAAATTCTACATTTTTCAGGTGTGCAGCGAGCGGTAGGGAGAGTAGTTGAAATGACGGAGAGAAGGATGTAATGGAAAGAGATGCTTTTTATCAGCCAGATAAGGGGGAAGTGAAGAGAAACCGGGAGATTGTGGCGGCTATGGTGTTGTGTATTATCGGGTTTATTATGATGATATCTTCGGCACAGAACTTCTGGATGTCTCTGAAACCGGAGTATGATGTGGAGTATCTGCTGGATAACGGAGCCCGGGAGGGAATGCATGTAAAGGGAGAGGTACCTTATACGTATGGGTGCTTTGCAGATATGTCAAATATGGATGGAGGAAAGGTCAGCGCCTATTATTATACGATTCCGGCTGCGGAAGGGATGATGATTCTGGAGATTCCCGCGGACAGGCAGAAGGAGATGGAGTCTTTGCTGGAGGAGACGCTGGATTATCTGGATACCGGAGTCTGGCCCGTATCTACGGTGACGCTGGAAGGTTATGTGGTAAAGGCTCAGGGAAGGCTCCCCTATCTGCTTTCGGAATATATGCAGGAAATCGGATATACTGATGGGGAGGTTGCGGCTATGGGCGATCCGCTGATGATTGAAGATGCATCCAGAAGAATGCAGAGAGCAAGAATCAGCGCACCACTGGGAATGATTCTTCTGACGGCAGGCATTTTGCTGGGTGTATTTTTCCTGTTCCGGAGCAGGCGTAAGGGGTGATTGTACACGACAGGCTGGAATAATTCAGACAGGGTAACAGTGCAGCACCCTGTCTGAACTGCTATGACAGATTACGGAACTATTGTAGAAAGTAGTGTAGAAAATCAATAAGTACTTGACAAAATAGTTAAATGTGCTATAGTTCTAAATGCAAATGAATTGCATTTGCATTTAGAGCGTGCCTGTGTGAGATGTACCCAGGCGGCGGAATGGGAGGCACACAAATGCTGCACATTATTGAACACTCTGTTATAGACAGTATAAAACTGATTCCCTTTTTGTTTCTGGCTTATCTGGCAATGGAGTATTTGGAGCACAGGACAGGAAATGGAATCCGGAAGTGGCTTAAAAGTGCGGATAAGGCGGCGCCTGTAATCGGCGGTCTGCTGGGAGCGGTTCCTCAGTGCGGATTTTCTGCGGCGGCGTCCAATCTGTATGCAGGACGTGTGATTACGCTGGGGACATTGATTGCAATCTATCTGTCCACTTCCGATGAAATGCTGCCTATCCTTATTTCGGAGAGGGCGCCCTTAAAAGAAGTTATGGGGATTCTGCTGGCGAAGGCACTTTTGGGAATGACAGCTGGCCTGCTGATTGACATGATACGGCACAGAAAAGGAGCGGAGGACAGAGGAAGTATCCACGATATCTGTGAGCAGGAGCACTGCCGCTGCGAGAAAGGGATTCTATCTTCTGCGCTGACGCATACGGTGCAAATTGCTTTTTTTATATTGCTGATAACCTTTATCTTGAATCTGATTCTTCATTTTACAGGAGAGAATATCCTGGAAAATCTGCTGCGGGACAGAGCTGTGCTCGGCCCTGTACTGGCAGGTTTTGTGGGGCTTATACCAAACTGTGCCGGGTCGGTGGTGATTACCCAGTTGTATCTGGAAGGCGCTTTAAGCCTGGGAGCCACTATGGCGGGCCTGTTTACAGGGTCGGGCGTGGGTGTGCTGGTGCTTTTCCGGGTGAACCGCAATAGAAGAGAAAATCTGAAAATCCTGTTCCTGCTTTATGGAATTGGAGTGGCCGCAGGAATCATAACTGGATTCCTTTTTGTATAAAACGGCAGCGGAACTTATAAACAGCAACTGAGCGAAGGAGCCCGCAGAGAAATGCCGGAGGGGCTGTGTCGGGCAATTCTCTGCATTAAGGGGCTCAGAGAGAAGGCAGCGGAACTTATAAACAGCAACTGAGCGAAGGAGCCCGCAGAGAAATGCCGG
>CAJUQT010000031.1:0-26003 GCA_910588225.1 uncultured Acetatifactor sp. | reverse complement strand
AGGGGCTGTGTCGGGCAATTCTCTGCATTAGGGGGCTCAGAGAGAAGGCAGCGGAACTTATAATATGAACAAAACAAGAGAAATTGAGTACCCTCAGGGATTGAAGTGGACGAAGCAGCGGAAAAGTGTATACGGTGTATTATGGGAAGCAAGGGAACCTCTGAGTGCGGCACAGATTTATCATCGTGTGGAGCGGGAAAGTCAGGGGGAGGAATATGCAGTATCGACGATTTACCGGATTCTGGCGGCCTTTGAAGAGAAGGGGCTTGTGGAGAAGACTGCCTGGATGGAAGACGGTACGACTGTCTATGAACTGAAACGGGACGAACATACACATTATGCGGTATGCTTGGAATGTCACAAAAGGGTTCCGCTGCAGAGCTGTCCCTTCGCGCACCTTCATCTGGAGGAAACGGAAGGATTTACTGTCACGGGCCATAAGCTGGAATTATACGGTTATTGTAGGGCATGCCAGAAAATGGAGTCGGATGGTGGGCATGAACTGTTCCGCTGAAAGAGTAAACTGTCACGTTTGGTCCGACAGATCTGGCAGGCTCAGTCCGTATTTTTCCAGGATTCTGTTATACAGATAAGAATTCAAATAGGCAGACAGCCCCGGTGCAATCAGCAGCAGGGGCCAGAATACAAAAAGCCCCACCAGAAAGATGGCCGCGGTCATGATAATGGCGGAGAGCATAGGAAGGAAATTCCGCAGGCTTATGGCAAAATTCATTTTCAGGAGAGCTTTCGCAGCATTGTCGCATCTGGCCAGAAGCGGGAAGATGAAGAACAGGTTCAGCAGATACAATAGGATCAGCACACCGAAAGCCGGCAGGAACATCATGGACATGGAACTGCCGGAAAAAAGACTCCAATAGATATCTGCGCCCAGAATAAGGGCGGCAGCCAGAAAAAGGAGCCAGATAAGTGTGGCCTGTCTGAAATTTGAGCGGAAGGCGCGCCGGAAATCAGCGCAGGTGTAACCTTCCTGATTCGCAGTCAGCTTCAATGCAACATAATACATTGCGGTACTGCCTGCCCCGATGGTAAGCACGGGCAGACAGCACAGGTACCAGAACAGGGAGAGCAGGAACATATCTGCAATGTTGCCTATAAATCTCCACACAGGATTGTCAATATTGAAGAAACGTTCCATAGGGTTCTCCTTTTCCTCTTAACTTGTTATATCAGCAGAGGCTGTTGTCTGCAAAAGTCAACAGCCTCTTGCAGCAGCATGGAAAGACTGAATTTCCGCAATCATTCAGTTAATTCTCTAAGCGGACTTATCTTCAGAGCATCACAGTTTACAACTTCGTAAATCTCACCCAGAGAGTCTTTCAGGTTCTCATCCACAGTTACCTGGAAACGAGATACCTCCACATGAGACGCATTGTGGGCACAAAGTGCATGAACGGAATTCTGAAAACGGCCGTCTCCGATACAGGGCCGCAGGTCCAGAGTACCCTTTGGCCAGTCTGTTTTCTTTGTAAGATTTAAAGCAACATTGCTGAAATAGATGTCGCTGATGTTTCTCTCGTTTTCTCCATAAATCAGGATACCATTTTCGCTGTTGCAGCTGATATTCTCAAAAGTCACATTGCGAATGTGCCCGATTTCGGCTTCTTCCTTGCGTTTCAGTGCAGTGATGGCGATGGGCTCCGCTTTACCCCACCAGTGATCCGAAGAAAACTGTCGGGTATCAATATGGATATTGGAAAAGGTTACATTTTCAATGCTGCCTTTATCTCTCAGTTGCATGGAGATCCCTCTGTTGCTCCGGCTGATGATGCAGTTCTGCACGATAATGTTTCGGAAAAGGGCCTCGCTTTCCGTACCGAATTTAATTGCGGCGCTGGTGGAAGTCAGGGTACAGTTTGAAACAAGAATATTCTCACAGGGGCCGTATTTCATGGAACCGGCGGTGTTCTTGAACACAATGCAGTCATCGGCACATTCTATGTGACAATTTACAATGCGTACATTCCTGCAATGGTCGGGATCGATACCATCACAGTTAGCCAACTTTAAGTTGTTCAAAATGCGGATGCCGTCAATCAGCACATCTTCACAGCCTACCAGATGCGTGGTCCAGAAAGCGCTGCCGGTAAGCGTTACTTCCCGCAGGGTCAGATGCTGCACATGTTCCAGAAAAAGCAAAGGCACCCTGGGGTAGAAGCTGCCGTCTATGTGCCAGGGAGTGACAGCACCATAATAAATCGATTCATTTCCGTCAATTTTGCCTTGCCCTGTAATGGAGATGTATTCGCAGTCCTTTGCATAGAGGAAGAACAGAGACGGCCCTCCCGAGTATTCGCAGTTTTCATAAGTGGGAACGGAGACTTTCAGAGGATCTATATTCCCCCTTCCAAACAAGTCGTAATCCTCCAGCCTGTCGCTTCCCTTCAGGATGGCACCCATTTCCAGATGCAGTTCCACACAGGAGCGGAGCACCAGGGAACCACAGCGGTAGGTGTGCCCTCCTGTCAGCAGAACACGTCCGCCGCCCGCCTGGCCGCAGGCATCTATGGCCGCCTGAATTGCGTGGGTGTCAATGTGCATGCCGTCGCCTACAGCACCATAATCATTTACATTATATATCATATTGATAACCATACCTTTCTGTAACCTGCAAGCCTTTCTATGGGCTTAAACATATACGCTATGCTCCATGCAAGCGTTTTTGCCATGTATGAATTTTGTGGGGCTGCTGCATTGGTCTTTTGAGATACAAAATCCGGTGTTTTGTAGAAAAAGCATTACCGGATCCGGTACTTAGGTGGTCTAATGCGACAATCCTGCTATATGTATACATGTATTCCGGGCATTGTGCAGATACGAATAAAATGGATTTTAAAACGTTCCTGAATGAATGTATCACAGCTTTCAGGATGGGTCAAGGGGGCTCCGGTTCGCAGTCTTCTCCTTTTAACGGAGGTTCTACATGATGCCTGGACTGTTTGCGGAAGGTTCTGGGAGAAACCCCATTGACTCTCCGGAAACAATCTTTGAAATAATTGCTGCTGTTAAAGCCGCAGTTTGTGGCTATTTTAGTAACTGAGTCATCGGTGGTCAGGAGCATTTGGCTGGCCTGGCGAATTCGAATGAAATTGACGTATTCCTTAAAGGTGACACCTGTGACACGCTTAAATTTCCTGGAGAGATAGGTGGGGGTCAGATTGATGCTTTCTGCCACTTCATTCAGGGTCAGAGGCAGGGCGAAATTCTGCGCAATGTAACGGAGTGCCGCTTCAATATCTGTGCTGATAGGAGTGTTTTCCTTCAGCTGCTCATAGACGAAGATACCGTTGCGCCGGATGGTCAGCAGAAGCGTCATCATCTGAAGCTGCAGAAATTCATAGGAAAATTCGTCCGGAATATTATTCTCCTGCAGCATTGTGTCCAGCAGAGTTTCCATGGAGGAACGGCTATCTTTCATGAGAATGACCTTTCCGGAACGGGACAGCTTCCCCTGGATATAGGAATGGGACTCCCAGTAGTAATCCGGAAGCACTTCCGGCAGACAGTAAACCACCGTGCGTTCACAGGGAATAAGCCCCTCATATTTGGTACTGTGAGAATCACCCGGAGCAACAATGAAGATATCGCCTGCCGTCAGGTGGTAGAGGACATTATTTACTGAATAAATACAATTTCCCGTTTTCAGGTAGAAAATTTCGTAATATTGATGAAAGTGCTCGTAAGTCATGGAAAAAGTGGGAACTCTGATTTGGCGTTCTATATAAATGCCTTCGTTACAGTCTTCCGTGTACATAGTATGCCCTTTCTGTCAGGTTGCTGTTCGTAGAATCTCATTTATCTATATGGGTAATTTTAACAAAAGGTCTGGTTCTGCCCTTAGCATGTTTGTAGAATTATAACACTATACTCTTGAAGTAACAAGACAAATTTAGAGTATTTTTTTGGAAAAGACAAAAAATCTGTAGTATTTTTAAAAAGTACACATTAATTTAGTAGTATTTAACAGGCCATGCTTATAAAATATAACATAGGCAGCATGACATCCGGTACATGGTCCGGGCCGGATAACTGACCAAAAGACGCGTCGTAATTTAAGTAACGGTTCACAAAAAGTATAGTGAAGAAAAGAGGTATTATGAAGAAGAAATTAATATCAATATTTTTGGCCGCCGGTATGGTATTGAGTCTGGCCGCATGCGGGAATGAAACGGGGGGGCAGGAAAGCTCTGCAGGCAGTGATACCGGCAGTACACAGGAAAGCTCTGCAGGCAGTGAAGAGAGTTCTGCTCAGGAGTCTTCCGCAGCACCGGAAGCGGACGGAGAGCCTGTTACCCTGAGAATGGCCTGGTGGGGCTCACAGACTCGTCATGACATTACGGTGGAAGTCATCGAAATGTACGAGAAGGAGCATCCCAATGTTAAGATCGAATATGAATTCTTTTCCTTTGATGATTATTTTAACAAGCTGAAGACGCTTCAGGCATCCGATCAGGTGTGGGATATCTTCCAGCTTGGAGGCAACTTCCCCATGTATATGGATAAGATTTGCTTTATGGATGAGTTCATTGATTCCGGTATTGTGGATGTGTCCGATATTCCGGAAGCTTATCTGCAGATTACCCAGGATATTGAGGGCAACCAGATAGGCCTGTCCAACGGTTTGAATACATACGGTATTGCGTATGATGTGGATATGTTCAATGAGGCAGAAGTTCCGCTTCCTACGGAAAACTGGACCTGGGATGATTATGCGGATGCCGCTATGAAGATTATGGAGAAGACAGGACATTACGGCAGTTCAGGATTGAGCTCTTCCGAATTTATTGCAGGCTGTTCTACTTATATAGGGCAGCAGGGCAAGGTAGGTGAATATGGATTCTTCAATCTGGATCTGACCGGCATGGGCTTTGAGGATCCTTCCATGTTGGAGGGATATATCCAGATGAGAGCAGACCTGATCAAGGCCGGTGCCTCTCCTGACGCCGGTGCGGAGATGGAGATTACCAATATTGAAAATGATTTCCTGGTGACCGGAGAGGCTGGTATGACCTGGGTGGCGGTAAATCAGTTCCCTACTATTTATGATATCTGTAAGGCAGAAGGTCGTACTTTGGCTTTGGCTCCTTTGCCCAGAGTAACGTCAGACGGACCTTCCGGAGCAGTAATTCAGTCCTCTCAGATGCTGTGTGTGTCTCAGGACAGCGAACATAAGGAAGAAGCGGCCGCATTCATCAGCTGGTTCCAGAATAGTGTGGAGTGCAATCAGGTGCTTCAGGGTGAGAGAGGAATTCCCGTAAACAATACAGTCCGGGATTCTCTGAAGGCAAATCTGACCGAAGGCCAGCAGATTATGTATGATTTCGTAGACTTGATTGGTACTTTCGAAGTACCTGAGAAGGTTAATGTGCTGAGTCCTGACGGACAGGATCAGGTGGTGGACAAATATCGCAATTATATTCAGGATGTTGTGGCAGGCAATATGACCGCCGCGGAAGCCGCACAGAAGACTTATGATGATGCGGCAGCAATCTTTAATTAAAATCTTTAATTAAATAAAAACCTGCATTGACTGAAAGTTTATAATGACAGAAGCTGTCGGCACAGACACACCATGCGAAAGTGTGCCTGTGCCCTTCTTAACGGTGTGGGGAGCAATTGCTGACCGGAGGAAATTGTTCCGCAAAAAAGACACTGTTGAAAATGCAGACGGAACTAAGATAAGGAGGAACCGGCTTGAAAAGTAGCGCACAGACAATACGGACATCTAAAGTAAGAAAATTTATTTACAGTAATAACACGGTGGGCCATGTGTTTGCGGCACCTTTTATTTTCGGATTTATTTGCTTTTCTCTGATACCTATTCTTACATCTTTTTACTATGCTTTTACAGATTATTCTCTGGGGTCTAAAACTTCGGAGATAGTAGGCGGCAGAAATTTTGCCATGCTTTTGACAGACGACATTTTCCTGCAATCCCTGGGGATTACGTTAAAATATGTATTTATCTCTGTCCCGCTGAAGCTGGCGTTTGCTCTGTTTGTGGCGTTCCTTCTCACAAGGAAGAGCAGGCTGGTAACGCTGTATCGTTCGCTGTACTATGTACCGTCTCTGGTAGGCGGCAGCGTGGCCGTAGCACTGGTATGGAAGCAGCTGTTTGCAAGGAAAGGGCTCTTCAACTCCGTGCTTTCCGACGCGGGATTTTCCACCATCAACTGGTTCGGGGACACGAAACTGGCACTGTGGCCATTGATACTTATGAGCGTATGGCAGTTTGGTTCTTCCATGATTATCTTTGCCGCCGGTCTGAAGGAGATTCCCACATCCTATTACGAAGCGGCCGAGATTGACGGTGCCAACGGGTTCCAGAAATTTTTCCGGATTACGCTGCCCTGCCTGTCTCCTATTGTGCTTTATAATCTGGTGATGCAGACTATATCCGCATTTATGGCCTTTACCCAGGCGTTTATTATCACCCAGGGCGGCCCCAACAATTCAACCATGATGTATTCCCTGTATGTCTATAATCAGGCCTTTAAGTATAACAACATGGGATATGCCTGTGCCATGAGCTGGTTCATGCTGGTGGTGATGAGCGCGATTACACTGATTATCTTCAAGACCTCGAAGATGTGGGTATTCAGTGAAGCAGGAGAGTAGGAGGTGAACGTATGAGTGCAAAACATAAAATACAGAAAGTATTGTATCATCTGTTTGTCATTATTTTCGGCATTATTATGATTTATCCGGTATTCTGGATGATAAGCGGCTCTTTTAAGGACAATGCGGAAATCCTGCGCGGCACCCTGAGTCTGGTTCCGGAGAATCTGAAAATCAGCAATTATTCCACGGGATGGAAGGGCTTTGCCGGAATTACATTTGCCACCTTTTTTAAGAACTCCTTTCTGATTACCACCGTGGCGACGCTGGGAACGGTGATCAGCTCTTCCCTGGTGGCCTATGCATTGTCAAGAGTTCGGTTCAGAGGCAGGAAACTGTGGTTTACCTGTATGCTGGCCACTATGATGCTGCCGGGACAGGTCATTATGATTCCCAGTTTCTTAATCTGGTATAATCTGGGGCTGAGCAGCACCTATGTACCGCTGATTCTTCCCTATTTCTGCGGTCAGGCATTTTTTATTTACCAAATGATGCAGTTTATGGCCGGAATTCCCCGGGAACTGGACGAGGCGGCTACCATTGACGGCTGCAGCAAGTACAGCATTTACAGCCATATTATCCTGCCGTTGCTGAAGCCTTCCATTGTGACGACGATTATCATTCAGTTCTATTGGAAGTGGGATGATTATATGGGACCGCTGCTTTACCTGAGCAAACCTCAGTCCTATACGGCGTCACTGGCCATCAAGCTGTTTGCGGACAGTGCTTCTACCACGGATTACGGTGCCATGTTCGCCATGTCCACACTGTCGCTGATACCGGTGTTCCTGATTTTCCTGTTCTTCAACAGGTATCTGGTGGAAGGAATAGGAACCAGCGGACTGAAGGGATAATTTGTGCACCGGGAACCAAAAGGCACTATATAGCTCGAAAGCCCTGCGGAAAGGGGTTGGAGAAGATAGATGCGGAATTAATATCAGGAGGCATATATGATTCAAAATCCGATTTTGAGAGGGTTTTGCCCGGACCCCAGTATTGTCAGGGCAGGCAGGGATTATTATATCGCCACTTCCACCTTTGAGTGGTGGCCGGGGGTGAGATTGTTTCATTCCAAAGATTTACAGAACTGGGAGCAGATACCGTCTCCCCTGCGCAGGGAGAGCCAGCTGAATCTCATGGGAGACCCAACGTCCGGAGGAGTGTGGGCGCCCTGCCTGAGCTATGATGGCAAGAGGTTTTTCCTGACTTATACGGATGTGAAGACCAAGAAAGGCAGGTATTACAACACCCATAATTATGTGGTATGGACGGAAGATATCAGAGGACCCTGGTCAGATCCGGTGTACCTGAACAGTATCGGCTTTGATCCGTCGCTGTTCCATGATACGGATGGGAGAAAGTATCTCATCAACATGGTGAACGGATTTAAGGGAGTGCTGGTACAGGAGCTGGATGAGCAGTTTCATCTGGCGGGAGAGCGCAGAAAGGTTTATTCGGGGTCAGGTATCGGCTGTACAGAGGGGCCGCATATGTACCATATTGGAAAATGGTACTATCTGATTGTGGCGGAAGGCGGTACCGGTTATGGGCATTGTGTGACAATGGCCAGGTCTGAAAGCATATGGGGACCTTTTGAGACGGCGCCGGACAATCCGATTCTCACCTCCAATCAGGAGGATATGGAAGCGCTGCAGAAATGCGGTCATGCGGATATCGTGGATACGCCGGAGGGAGAATGGTACATGGTCCATCTGTGCTCCCGGCCGCTGAACGGTCAGAAGTGGTGTACATTAGGCAGAGAGACTGCTGTCCAGAAGATGGTATGGGACAGCGAAGGATGGCTGCATCTGAAATCCGGCGGAAGGTTTGCGGAGAATGTCACAGAAGCGCCGAAAGGAACGGTGGGAGAAGGAGAGAGAAACGGAAACCGGGAAGCATATGGAGCAGAAGCGTCTCACCAGAAAAAAAACTGTGAAAATCCGGATAAAAAGGCTGGATTTTACGATGACTTTGACGGAGCAATTCTGGATGTCAGGTATAATTCTCCCAGAGCAGATTATGCTGCTTTTGCAGACTGCACTGCAAGACCGGGATTTCTCCGGATGAAGGGTCAGGAGTCGCTGAATTCCCTGCATCACGTATCCCTGCTGGGGGTCCGGCAGCAGGCGGTGTCCTGCGGCGCGGAGACAGGGATGGAATATGAACCGGCGTATCCGGAGCAGCTGGCAGGGCTTTCCTACATGTATGACGCCATGAATTTCTACATCTTTGGTAAGACAGTCACGGAGGAAGGACAAGCGGTATTGACTTTGGTAAAAAGTGACGGAGGCGTGGTTACGGATGAGATGGAACCGATTCCCATACCCGAAAAGGGACTGATCAGACTGCGCACGGAGATTTCCCGAGACGGTACAGAGGCAACTTTTTCCTATTGTATAGAAGGCAGCTGGGAATGGAAACAGGCGGGAGAACCTGTTACTACTCAGATTTTAACGGATGAACACTGCAGAGGCTTTACAGGGGCATACTTCGGTATGTATCATCATGACATGACAGGACTGGCCCTGACGGCAGACTTTGACTATTTCTGTGTCCGGATATAAGATAAACGACTATAAAATCCTCTTTTTGAATGTTGCGTTTGAAAAGGGGATTTTTTGCAGCATTTAAAAATTACCCTGTTTCCAGTTTTTTTCTTCTTGTTCTGTAAACTTCCACAAATTAATGTTAAATTATAAAAGTCTGTATAGGAACCAGTATGAAACTTAGATTAGATATGACGGGAGGAAGGGGTATGGGGATGATTGCAAATACTGCGGCGCCGAAAGGCGTCGAATTGCGATATGATTTTCAGGTTAGAGTGAGGAGCCGCGGTGAGGAACAATGGCAGATGCTCTCCTGCTATCAGGTATGGGTGGATATGCATGAAAAACGTGCCGCATCCATGGCCTGCTTTGATTTCTCAGGGGAAGCAGAGGTGGAGATTACCTGTCCGAGCCTTTATTACATCTACCAGGTTGACATACGGCCGCTGTCTGCCGGAATCAAAGCGGAATATGATTCTAAAGTAATACGATTTACATTGCACCGCCCTCGGAAACTGTCAATTGAAGTAAACGGCGAACGTTTTCACAATCTGCATCTGTTTGCAGGAGCGCTTCAGGAGAATATTCCGGATCCTGACAGTGAGAGCACTTTGTTTCTTCCGGGCAGGCAGGGGACCGCAGCGCTGTATAGAATGGATGAGCTGCTTTCCGGACTGAAAGCAATGCCGGAGGAGCGCACAGTCTATTTTGGTCCGGGTCTTCACTATCTGGAAGAATGTACCATGCAGATTCCTTCGAATACGAATGTATATCTGGCGGCGGGGGCCGTGTTGGTGGGTTCTCTCATTGTAAACAGGGCGGAGAATATTCGTATATTTGGAAGGGGGTGTCTGCTGCTTTCCAGCTTTGAGAGATTTACCGGTCTGAATGCCATCCGTATCAGCCATGGAAAGAACATTATATATAGAAGGAATTCATCTGCTGAACCCTCCGCACTATAGCATCTACGTGGGAGGAACGGAGAAAATACGGATTGAGAATATTACTTCTTTCAGCTGTGAAGGGTGGTCTGACGGCATAGATATCATGAGCAGCCGGGATGTCACAGTGCAGGACTGCTTTCTGCGTACTTCGGATGACTGCATTGCCGTATATGGAAGGCGGTGGGATTACAACGGGGATACACGCAATGTCCGTGTGACAGGGTGCACGCTTTGGGCGGATGTGGCACATCCAACCAATATGGGCACGCATGGAGATTATGAGCACGAGGGGAATATACTGGAAGATATCTGCTTTGAAGATCTGGATATTCTGGAGCATCGGGAACATCAGGCAGATTATCTGGGGTGCATGGCTATCAATGCGGGGGATAAGAATACAGTACGGAATATCCGCTATGAAAATATCCGGATAGAACCTTTTGTGCACGGGAAGATACTGGATATTCAGGTGAAATGCAACCCGGCTCCTGGAAAGAGAATTGAGCATATTATCTTAAAGGATATTGACTATATGGGGCAGGGAGAAGTCCGTTCCTGTGTCCGGGGCTACAGTGAAGAATATCAGGTGGCGGATGTGAAAATAGAGAACCTGTCAATTCGCGGAAGAAGAGCGGAATCTCTGGAAGAAGCAGGAATTGATGTGGGACCTTTTGCGGAGAATGTCCGAATTTGCTGAGAATGGAAATATGTGTGAAAGGGCCGGAGAGACGGGATGGAAGAATCTGCGATGAATTGGAAAATTTGTCGGAGCAGACGAAGGGGCGGATATGAAGATATTGATAGCAGATGATGAAGATTATACCAGAGAAGGGTTTACGGTATCCGGACATTTCAGAATGGCGGTGGTGCTCATGATTCGCTGTCCCGGATGGACGGCGGCGATATTGGTGATACAGGCAGTAACGGTGTTTCTGACATGGTTTTTCGTTTATTTTCCATTGCTGTTCCTTATGGGAATCAGCGGGTATATGCAGGCCGCCGTATTTGACCATATCTTTCAAAAGCTGATTGACAACGGAAAGATTGAAGAATTGGGAGAAAGACAGGTATAAAGAGATAATTTTCATATTCTTCGAAAATTACCATATTTCCAGTTTTTTTAATATAGGATTCCCATTTTCCGGACTATAAAATGAATTTAAAGAAGAAAGCAGTCACGGAACGAAATGACAATCAGTTCAGCGATGAGATAATGCGGGATACCGGAGCGGGCTTAAGAACCGAAACAGGAGGGAATATGGTGAAAAAGGCAAAAACAAAGGCTGTCAAACCTTATAAAGAGCATCTGGGCTTTAAAGGCGGGCTCGGGGAACTGTGGAAGAATAAGCTGCTGTATCTGATGACACTGCCAACCATCATCTGGGTGTTAATCTTTTGCTATTATCCGATGTATGGTGTGCTCATTGCATTTAAGGATTTTAACTATAAACAGGGTATCTGGGGAAGCCCCTGGGTGGGGCTGAAGAATTTCCAGTTCCTTTTTAACTATAAGGGAGTGGGGAGGATTTTCTTCAATACCATTTTTCTGAATATACTCTTCATTGCCAGTTCTACTGTTCTGTCAATTATTCTGGCACTGGTATTCGTGGAAATCAAGAATAAAGTTTATAACAAGGTGGTACAGACCATCGCTATTTTCCCGCATTTTGTGTCCTGGACGGTAGTCGCAATGTTTATGAGCGGCATTATCGGGGGCAGCGGTATCCTGAGCAGGTGGATCGTGGAGAACGGCGGAGAAGACCCGGCATTTTATACCAGCCCCGGCTGGTGGCCGTTGATTCTGGTACTTTTGAAAATCTGGCAGGGTGCGGGATACGGAACCATCGTATATGTGGCTGCAATTACCGGCTTTGACCAGGAAATGTATGAGGCGGCCAGAGTGGACGGTGCCACCAGACTTCAGCAGATTACCAAAATCACGATGCCGCTTCTGAAAACCACAGCCATTATGCTTACCATTATGAGTGTGGGCAAGATTTTCAACGGTGACTTCGGGATGATTTATGCGCTGGTGGGCGACAATGCCTCTCTGTATCCCACGACGGATGTCATTGATACTTTCGTATACAGAGCGCTGAGGCAGCTGAACAATCTGGGAATGAGTACCGCCACAAGCCTTTTCCAGTCCATTGTGGGACTGGTGCTGGTATTCACCACAAATTTTGCCACAAAAAAAGTGGAACCGGATGCGGCTATTTTCTGAGTGTGAAGTGAGAAACGGACAGGTTGAGACACATAATGAGCGGGAGGAAATAAGATGGGAAAAACGAAGATAAAAGGAACCGGCATTAAAAAGTCCAGAGGCGAAATTATTTTTGAAGTGGTCATATACATAATTGCAACTGTATTCTGCCTTTACTGCCTGTTTCCTTTTGCAATTATTCTGGGAAGCAGTTTTGAGACAGAGGCTAATTTTGCTACAAACGGATTCCCGATTATACCGAAGGATTTTACCACTCAGGCATATAAGGTGGTATTGGGAGACGCGCAGATTTTCCGGGCTTATGGTGTGACCATATTTACAACGGTGGCCGGAACCATATTCAGCATGTTTCTGACCATTACCATGGCATATCCGCTCTCACTGAAGAAAGTGAAATTCCGTAATGTGATTACATTCTTCGTCTATTTTACCATGCTTTTCGGGGGCGGGCTTGTGCCTACCTATTTGTTGATTACCAAAAACCTGGGCTTGAAAGATAATATTCTGGTGCTGATTATACCGGTTGCTTTCGGGGCCTGGAATATGTTCCTGATGCGGAATTTCTTCAACGGAATTCCACATGAGCTGTCAGAATCAGCTTATATGGATGGTGCAAATGATTTTCAGATATTGTGGAAGATAGTGCTGCCTGTGTCTGTTCCGGGCATTGCTACCTTAAGCCTGTTCTATGCGCTGGGTTATTGGAATCAGTGGTTCAATGCCATGCTGTATGTGGATGATAACAAGCTCTTCCCGCTGCAGTATCTGTTGATGCGAATGCTTCGGAATGCGGATGCCATGAAGGAAATGGCCAGAAGTACGGGGATTTCCGCAGGAGAGATTCCCACCAACTCACTGCGAATGGCCACCACGGTAGTGGCTATTGGCCCTATTATTTTCCTGTATCCTTATGTACAGAAGTACTTTACCAGTGGTCTCACAGTAGGGGCCATTAAGGGATAAGAGGTCCTGAGGCCACATCCCGGTAGTTACATGGATGGCTTATTTGTCCCGGACGGTGTGCCGGATTAACTGTATTCGGAAACCTGAGGGCTGCAAATAATAAAACAGCATACACCCGGCCCCGGAGAAATTACAGATGCGAAGCAGCCGGAAGCTCTTCGCGGAAAAAGGATATGGGCGGATGTATACAGAACTGAAAATAAGGAGGAATGAAAATGAAAAACAGACTTTTTAAAAAGGCTATGGCTTTGGCCATGGCAGGAACAGTTGCCCTGTCGCTGGCCGGCTGCGGTGGAGATGGCGGTTCAGAGAATGGCAGCCAGAATAACAGCCAGAACAACAGTCAGCAGTCCGGGCAGCAGGAAGTATCCGCGGGGGACTCGTCAGAAACTCCGTCTAATGCGGAAAGCGGAGAGGCAGCCCCTGAACTGGAGGATACCACCATTAAGATCCGTGTCATGAATGAATTCCGCAATCTGGATAAGGTGCTGGCAAAGTATGAAGAGATGACAAAAGATGATCCGATTATGAGCAAAATCCATCCGGAATTTGCATGGGTAGCCGGCGGTGACTATAAGGATAAGCTGACTACGGCAATGATTGGGCAGGAAGATTTTGACCTGATGTTCTGCGGAAGCTGGCATGGACTGAGTACGTTTATTCAGGACGGCAATTTTGCAGATTTGTCTTCTTATTTCAATAATGACGCATTTCCCGGTCTGAAAAGCGCATTTTCAGATGACTTTGTACAGGCGATGACCTCTTATATCCGTCAGGAAGACGGAAGCTATCAGAGCGGAATTTATGGCATTAACCTGGCTACTTTTTATGAAGATACCCGCGGTTATATGTATCGTGAGGATCTTCGCAAGAAATATAATTGTGCGCCGATTACGGATGAAGCCAGTCTGCTGGAATTTGTGAAGACAGTGCAGGAGAATGAGGAAGGAATGATTGGTGTAAGCCTCTGGAATTTCTTCCGTATGGATTCTCCCTGGTATTCTGCAAAGCATGACCATGTATATACACAGGATAATGTCAATATTCTCGGTGATCAGACCTGGATTTGGGTCGGATTAAGCGAAGATGACAAGACAGTGCTGAACGCTGTGGTACCCGGTGATTCCGCAGAAGAATTCGCCAAAATGCCGGCGGGCTATCAGGAAGATTTTATCAGTACATATATTGTGGACCGCACCAAATGGAATCCCTATCTGAATCCCAGCCGCGGCGGTACCGATACAGTGGAGAAGCCGGCCGCCGGAAGCAGGGATATTATTCTGAATGATTTGAAGCGGGACGGCTGTAAAAACACGGCCGTCCTTGTGAAGAACGGAGAGACAATTAAAATGAGGCAGAAACTGTCATAAAAACAAAAAGAAATTAAATTTTTTTTAAAAAAGTACTTGCATTTCTTAAAAAAATATAATATAATTTATTTCGTTGTAAAGAACAGCATGTATTAAGAACATGCTATACAAAGGAGACGCGCCGCTAGCTCAGTTGGTAGAGCACCTGACTCTTAATCAGGGTGTCCAGGGTTCGAGCCCCTGGCGGCGCATGTGAAGAACTGTTTTTGGGGATTTAGAGGCCCTGGGGGCGGTTCTTTTTTCGTGCGCTGAAAAGGGCATAAAATCAGGGTTTTTTGAAAATAACAGGGGTAATCTGAAGTAGTTATATGTAATTGGCTGTAAATGTCTCAAAACAGTCTCACATTGAAAAAAGGTCGTTTCTGAAAACAAGATGTCTCACTTTTGTCTCACTTTTTCTATACGCCGAGAGCCTGTTCTACAGCCGTTTGGGCATCTTCCTTCTCCAGAATAATATGATTGTATACCTCTATTACCATTTTTTCATGATCACCTAAAAGTTCAGCAATCTTTTTGATGGAAATGGTAGGGATCTGGTAGCAAAGGTTGGTACAGTAATTATGTCGGAATATATGAGCAGTCAATGTTGGAGAATTCATCTGTTTTCGGATCCCTGCCCATAACTTGACATAGGAGCTTTTGGTCATGATATTTTTCCTGGCGGTATGGAACAGCCGAGATTGTTTCAGAGACTGACAATATTCCTGGAGGAAGGGAAGAACATTTGATGGTATCGGTACTTCCCGGATGCTATTCTGGCTCTTTGTTGTCTTGATATAAGGAGTATTTTCGTCAAAGGCCAGGGATTTATTCACATTTAGCTTTTTATTCTTAAAATCGAAGTCGGAACATTCCAGAGCAAGTGCTTCTCCCCGGCGCAGGCCGCATCCATAGATCACATATACGAATGCTTTTTGCATATTGGTAAAATCTGCAGAAAAAACGGCATTTTTTTCTTCCTGTGTCAGAGGGCGTTTGTCAGTGTTCTTTTTCTTTTTGATTTTGATTCCATCAAAAATTTCCATGTAAATACCAGGGGCAATGTACTTATCGGTAACGGCGGCGTTAACAACCTGTTTCAGGGTAAGAAGAATCTGCTCCTGGGTCCGTATCTTGCCGGAGGCAGCATTCAGACACATCAGGACATCTGTTTTTTTGATTGCAGATATAGATACTGATTTCAAGATAGCCAGATGTACTTCTATGATGCGGCGATACATGGACTGGGTATTTAACTCTGTATCATTTTTATATAGTTCAAGCCATGTTCTGGCGTATTCCTGAACGGAAATGGCGGATTCTCGAATCAAGTTTCGATTTTTGACTTTTTCTTCCATCTCCCGGACCATCTCCTCCAGAGCCCGGCTTGATTTTTTGGTTCGTATGGTGATTCGATGCTTTATGCCTTTTTCCGTATAGGTACCATCCCATACTTTAGCCTGGAAGTAACCGTCTTTTCCTTTGGTATATTTTGCTGTTGCCATTGTGCCTTCCTCCTTTTTGGGGTATAATTTCTGTAACAGAAGCTCCCACACCTCTCAACGATGTGTCTAATGGGAGTACATTTTGGGTATAAAAATAACAGCCAGCGAAAAAACGCTTGCAGGCTGCTCCCGGAGATGATACAATACTTTTGCAAAACAGTGTATCCTCTGGGATATATCGAAAGCCGTTCGGTGTTGGCACACCGGGCGGTTTTACTTTTAACGTGTTGTATATGCCTTGTCACAGGTACGGAGCCCATCTATATGTTCAAATAAGTCTGGTTTTATAGGTGCGCCTAATGGATCGAGGATAAAGTCGATTCCTTCGCGTCGAGCAAGTTTGGCTGCAGAGACAAAATCACTGTCACCAGAAATTAAGATAATTTGATTTACCTACTTTTTATAGGCCATTGATGCAATATCAAGACCGATTTTCATGTCCACACCTTTTTGCTCTATTTCAATACTAAAATCAGCCTCTGTTAAAGAAGTAAATGTAAGACTACCATTACAAAGCTTTTTTACAATATCAGGACGGATCATATAATGCGCCTGTTCTTCGGCAAGTTTTCCCAAGCGTATGGCAAATTTTCGTTTTTTCTTTAGTTCATCCAAAAACTGGTTCATCCATATATATAAATCAGTCTTCGAAAGATCAACTTGTTTTTGAAGAAATGGGTGGAAAAGACGTTTTGCTGTTGGCGGACAGTCATAATAGAATATCCGATAAAGTTCATTATTGCTTTCACCGTGAGAATTTAGGTGCCTTTTGCAGTAGTTGGCCAGTTCTATGGCCCTATCCTGAGCGCTGATATCACCGAATACCTTCTGGGACCGCCTTCGATAAAAACCTCCATCTACCAGAATCGCAGTTTTCATATGTGCCTCCTTACATAAAAAAGCTCCAGGGTTCAGTCATTCTCATATATTGAGAGACGTACAACCTGGAGCATTATTAACATGTAACCTTTGTTACACCCTTATATTATATGCAAAAGGTTGATTTGTCAATCGTTTTACTAAGAATTGTGAATAAAAATGTGTACAACATGTGGATAACCACAATATATTGTGGTTAAAACCGATGTGGAGCACAATACAAACTTTATTTCCAAAAGATTATTCCCCTATAATTTCATACTCTCCATCCAGCTTCCCGATGACTTTCCCCATGCAGACAATATTATCGAATTCATTGACCTGGATATTGGGAGATTCCGGGTTATGGGAAATCAGTTCCGTTTTACCATATTCTTTTATATATACACTTCCATTCACTACAAATATACCCACATCTCCATATTTCATCTCGACATGTTGAGAAACCATGACATTATCCCCGTCCATATAGTCCGGCTCCATAGAATTACCATTGACCTTGATCACAAAGTCAACACGATCGTCCCAATCTGAATCTGAAATTGCAATTTTGGAAGCTACTTCATTCCCCAGGATAAAGATACCACTGCCTGCGGAGGCATCCCGAAAGTATTCCGTGATGTGCCTGCTCCTGAATGAGTGGCGCGGCATCTCAATAATGGCAGCAGGACTGGCCTCCAGCTCTGCGATGCGGTTGTCCTTTTCTTGCAAGGATTTTACCCGGGCCGTTTCACGATCTAATACTATATTAACTGTTTCCTGGCCGTGGGAGTCGAGGGCGCGGTATTTTTTGATGTGGTCATATTCCGCAAGTGTAACATCGTTTGCTTCTTTTGGAAGTTTAACGCAATCTTGAAAGAGATAATTTGCATCAACTTTTAATGCCTCTATCAGTTTATACATAACTGGCTCTTTTGGGTGGCTTGTTTCGTTTTCATAGTTTGTTATTGCAGAACCAGTTACGCCTACTAATTTTCCCAATTCTATTTGTGTAAGCCCTTGAATTTCTCTTGCTTCTTTTATTCTGTATCCAATTCCCATGGTATCACCTCTTTCTGTAAAACACTATAACTTAAAAGTCTTTAAAAGTAAATACATAAACTCAAGAAAATTTAGAAAAATGTATTGACAACTAAATAAGCTTGATGTATCCTGAAAAAGAACTAAAGAATCTTGAATGGCGGAGGTGAAAACTTGAACTCTATAGTAGCACCAAATGTAGAAGCAATAATTAACAGAAAATGCCTAAAACAAAGTGCAGTAGCGGAAAAGGCGGGATATACAAAACAACAGTTCAATTCCATGTTGAGAGGACGCAAGGTTATAAGAGATACCGATATTATGAGAATCGCGTCTGCGCTGGAAGTTGATGCTAACACTTTATTCGAAGAAAGAGAGACAAGCGGATGAGTTAAGGCCGCGGGAGCCGGTATAGGAGGGAGGTGAGGGAAGTGGAAAAGAAGGGGACATATAAGGTTGACAGGCTTTTCTGTGAGAAGCTGATTGCATTGCTGAACCGTGGCACGAATCCATTGATGGATGCTTTCCGAGCGGACAAAAACGTGAAGATACGGGTCGTGGCGGATTACGACCTGCAGGCGGAAAAAATCGAGGTCACATATTTTGCGGAGGAATCTCTTCTTCATGCAAGCGAGGAAGCTACACTTGTGGTATCCAAAGAACATGCTTCTTGGAGCGCAGCAGATCGGAAAGAGATCGGGGAAATTGCCAATATAACATATCACCGTCTGCTCGCATTAATGGAAGATGGTTGGATAGATGCGGGATTACAAAACGAAGCGTGGGAATTGGCAGAGGCACTGGTCGGGTTATTGTATTCATGCAGTACCATTCCGGCAGAAAAGGTACGGAAATATGCAAGCGGGATAATGGAGTTTGCAATGGCTATGTATCTTAGCAAGATAGCGGGCTTCCCAGAAGAGGGCGAGAAAGGGAGATACAGGCATTGCAATGACTTTATTAAGCTTTGGTTGGCCGGCAGGGACATATTAAAAAATATACAGCAGGATGCTCCTGCAGATGCAAATATGTAGCATTTGCATCTGCAGGAGCACGTTAACCGTTGGTTACTTATTTTGTTTTTCTGAGTTTGCCTTGTCCAACCGCTGCTGTTTTTCTTCGAGGGAGCAGCGCCGATAGGTAGAACCTTTTAGGCATCCATGGTTTCGTATATCGCGTTTGGAACATATTCCGATATTGAAGCAATCGTGCAAATATGTTCCATCAGTGTCTATACGGTCTTGGAAATCAGGAGAAACTAAAGGGTTTTCCATAACGAAAAGCACTCCTTTCTTCTGTACTCAGCCATGGCAGTGGCCTGTACAACCAGTATAAAGGAGAAAGCAGGGGATTGCAATAAAATCAGGAGTAAACACAGATAAGTTCTTAAGGCCGCGGGAGCCGGTATAGGAGGGAGGTGGGGGAAGATTGACAGAACGGCAAGTTAGAAATGCCAAAGAAGAAGGACTGGATTTAAGTAAGATTCAGCGGGGATGTGAACATATTTTTGAGTACCTGGATAAAAATGATTTCAGTTTGTTGGAAACAAAATATCTGATATCCTCAATGGGGCTTATAACACAAGATATTACAAAAAATGACCCATTGAGGAAAATAGCGGAATTTGACTATTCACTATCTGTAGGGAGTGCGTTTTCACGAACCGCCGCTTCAAATACGGAATCGTAAACACTGGCATACAATTTCCATATTTCTTTTACGGCTGGATCAGAATATGTTGTATCACCAGGAATAAAGGCAGTTTCGGGCAGTTTCTGAATTTGATGCTCACAAAAAGCTGTTGCGATATTATGTGCAGCAAGTTCTGGATTAATAAATGGCATCATAATTTTGTCTCCTTTCTATTGTACTCGGCCCTGGCGGGGGCCTGTAAGAACCAGTATAAAGGAGAACATACAGGATATCAAGACGGTTTTTCTGGGCATTGGGAGTGAACACAGATAAGTTCTTAAGGCCACGGGAGCCGGTATAGGAGGGAGGTGAGGAAGGATGGACAGGGAACAGACGACAATCCGCCTTCCTGTGGAGCTGAAAGAGAAACTCCAGAAGGAGGCGGACAGGAGAGGAATAGGCTTTAATGCGCTGGTACTTATGATCTTGAGCGAGGAACGAAGCCATCATCAAAAAGAATAGCGCCATGTGCTTTTTCCCAGGCTTCGATATGTTTGATTATGAGCTGTTCGATTTCCTTATTGGCGGAGCGGCCATTGCGGTCGGCTATGTACTTTAGCTTGTCCATGATTTCGGACGGGATACGTAAACCGTATTGTGGGTTCTTATGTGGGGCATTTGGCATTTTGCTGACCTCCTTTTGTCAATATGGCAACATATTAGCATGAATAAAAAACTTTGAAAAGTTTATGCCAACATATTGACATCATATAAATAACCACCTGTAATGAATGCCAACAGGTGGTTAGCCACCTAAGAAGGAGGGTATATGGAAAGAGTAAGAGCCGGGTTGCGGATACCATATGATTTGAACACATGGCTGATTCAGGAAGCCCAGAAACAGGGAATCGCAAAAAACGCTCTAATCCTTCAGATTCTGTGGGAATGGGTTAGGCGGGAACGACAAGAAACATCGGCCACGGGAGCCGGTATAGGAGGGAGGTGAGGAAAGATGGAGAAAAACGAACTGCTTAAGACAGAAGAGTTTGTGGTCTGCCCTAACTGCGGGAAACCACTCTTAAGGGCAAGCCTGCTGAGTGCCAAAGGAACAGCATTTGGCAAGAATTACTGTTCGCACTGCCACTTTGAGGTCGGGCTTTGTTTCAAAGGCACGCCGGCAGGAGAGGCCGCAGGCAACGCAGCGAAAGAAAGTAAGACCTTTTACGAGACATCATTAGGGAGCTGCATGTAGCCGCAAAAAATGAGGGGTACAGCTTTTATAAGCCGTACCCATGGGAAGGGTATCAAAGGATTAAATCATCTCCTTGATTCTCTCTCCAACGCTTGTGAGTTCCCCGCACTTTCGACATATTTTCTGATCTGCATTATCTAACTCGACTTGATATGCAGAACAATTTGGGTTAGTGCAATAGTTTCCGCCAGCAGCTTTGTTCGTTGGCCGCGCAATATCGCAAAACTCGCACTTATCCTTTGAATCAGGTATCAACTCATTACAATGTGGACATTCCCACATAAGTATCTCTCCTTTCCTTCTGTACTCGGCCATGGCGGTGGCCTGTACAACCAGTATAAAGGAGAACATACAGGATATCAAGACGGTTTTTCTGGGCATTGGGAGTGAACACAGATAAGTTCTTAAGGCCACGGGAGCCGGTATAGGAGGGAGGTGGGGAGGAGTGGAAAAAAGAGGGACATATAAGGTTGACAGGCTTTTCTGCGAGAAGCTGATTGCTTTGTTGAACCGTGGCACGAATCCATTGATGGATGCTTTCCGGGCGGACAAAAACATGAAGATACGGGTCGTAGCGGATTACGACCCGCAGGCGGAAAAAATTGAGGTCACATATTTTGCGGAGGATATGAGCTGATCAGCTTTGCTGGAATTCCGGGAATCTCTAAAACGGATTCCTCGCTGTCCCACATGAATTCATAGACTTTTGGAACGCCTGCAATAGAATAGACATCCCATGCCAGCATTTCTATCAGCTTTTTGATGCGGTCATGCTCTGGCTGACCGCAAAGCCTTAAGTCGATATAGTATCTTTTCATAGGCTCTCCTTTCATATGTACTCAGCCATGGCAGTGGCCTGTAAGAACAGTATAAAGGAGAAAGCAGGGGATTACAATAAAATCAGGAGTGAACACAGATAAGTTCTTAAGGCCACGGGAGCCGGTATAGGAGGGAGGTGAGGGAAACGGAAGTTGCGGTTGCGGCATTTATTTTGGGATGTGCGGTTGGAATGTGTGCGTACAGACAGGGTATTGTAAGTATTTTAAAAAGAAATCCGGCTACACGGTGCGATTACTGTCAGTTTTGGCTGTTAATGGGGAAAAAGCCTTTTCCTCAAAAAAAGAAAGGGGAAAAGGCTAAGTAAATTATTTTTTGGGCTTAGGCGGGCAGGGGACAGGAATGGGTTGCTTCGGACCAGGAGCACCGCCGCCGTCATTCCTTTTGATGGGTGATGAAGGTGAAGACGGTTTCGATTGTGAAGACGATTGGTTTGTTTTTGGCATATAATTTACCTCCTTTTATCGTGAATAGTTGGTATTGAAATAAGAGATACATTCTTCTGTGGCTTTCTTTTCACAATACTTTATTTCAGGCAGATATGTACCTGAAAAAAATTGGGAAACAAGCTCGGAATATTGTGTTTCGTATTTTGCAATAAGTTTGAGAATATACTCGTCCGTATGGTCATGTACATCAATTGCAAGCCAACTGTGGCGGATGTCCAGAAGTAATTTATCAAGCGAGCAGATCATGAATTTTGTAGAGCAAAGCAAATCATTATAAGGCATTTTGGGAAATGCAGATTGGATGAGCTGAGCCGCACAGATCAGGGTGGACCACAGCAAAGGATAGGATTTCCAAAGCCCCCATGCGGCAACGCTGGACAGAGCCGTCAAACCGCAAAAAGCGCTGACACCATTGTTGATTGCGGTGAAGAAAATTTGAAATCTTTTGTAGTAAAAAAACTGATATGTGATTTTTTTATAGAAGTCCCAGTATGTTTCCCGCATAAGACTCTCCTTTCTTACGTACTCGGCTGCGGCACCAGCCTGTACCAACATTATAAGGTGGAAAAGCGGGGAAAGCAAGACGTTTTGAAGTCATGGGGCAGCAGGCGAGAGGAGGTGCGGAAGAGAGTGGTTGCATTGTTTTTCTTTATAACTACACTTGTTTCGGCTGGAGGATGGTTGATCCATTGGGTTGGTACAGCAGCACTGGCAAAATATATGTCAGATAAAGGATACATGCCTCCATCAAACGAAGAAATGAAGGCATGTTGCACTTATGTGTGGAAAAGAATATTTCACATTCCAAATTGAGCTTTGATTAATTGTACTTCAGGGAAAGCGAAGCCTTAACTTAACGGAGGGAGGGCTTAAGTAAATGACATTGGGTGGGATATTGGGAATATTTTCAGAAAAGAGAGGTAAAAAGATGGTATTGACAGAAAAAGAAAACAGCATCCTCGACAATGCAGAGGATGCCATCTTAAAACAAGTTCAGCTGTTTCATGACTTAAAGACGCCAATGGAGACGGAGCAATGTGATATTCTGCATAGCCTTATTGGAACGCTGGACAGAATCTGCCGTTTGAAAGGATATAGGGAAAACCAATAAGGCGTTAGTGCCTTTCCCATTCCGACAGGTCTGTTGGAACATCTTCTGTCTGGCAGTCCAATTTGTCCCAATCATAGCATCCCGTGGTATGGGTGTAAACGTCATCGGCGGCAGCTTTGGGGGATGACCATTGTCCCCATATTTCATCCGCATACAGCAGGCCATATTTTCCGTTTTGCAGACGTTTAATTACAAACGGACCAATTGGTGAATGATAGACCCACATTTATTTTTCCCCTTCCTTATGTACTCGGCCATGGCAGTGGCCTGTAAGAACAGTATAAAGGAGAAAGCAGGGGATTACAATAAAATCAGGAGTGAACACAGATAAGTTCTTAAGGCTACAGGAGCCAGTATAGGAGGTGAGACATGCGGAAGAACCTGAAAGAAGCCCGCCAGAGGGCGGGCATGACACAGCAGCAGATGGCAGATGAGTTAGGCATCAGCCTTCGATATTATCAAAACATAGAGGCAGGAGATAGAACAGGAGATTTTGTTTTATGGGATACACTGGAAGATATTACAGGTATTCATCAAAGGGTATTGCGTGAGATTTCATGAACTCATCCCTTCCCATGAGATAATCAAGGGAGACATCTAAAATGTCAGCAAGTTGGACAAGGAGGTCATAATTTGGAGTGCGGGTTCCTGTTTCATAGCATTGATAGGAGCGTAAAGCAATATCAATGGAGTCGGCCACTTTTTGCTGGGTGAGGCCACGTTTCATACGCATTTCACGAAGTCGTTTATTGAACATTATATTCTCCTTTATTGTGTGCAAAATGTACGTAAAAATACTTGACTGCGTGCAAATTGTACTGTATATTATAAATAAATAGAAGGTGCAAAACGCACGTAAAAGGAGGATGCCCCATGAAAATTGAAATCAGCGGAAGCCGCTGCATCAGCTGTGACAAATTTACACAGTATTATAGGAACTTAAGTGGAAAAGAATTCGAGGCTATAAATTGCGGTTACTGTGGAAGGAAGAGCCATAATGTAAGGCCCGGGGACCGATGCCGGGAGTACAGGGAAGCTTCGGGTGTAATATTTGTGGCAGAAGTTCAGAAAAACACTAATTTAAGACTGCGAGAGTCTGTATAACGAGGGAGGTGAATTATGATTTATCCAAAACCTTTTATGCGCTTAAAAGAATTGCACAAGATGGGGCTTCCAAAAGAGTTCCTGTTTGAAGCGTATAGATCAAAAGGGCAGACATTTGCTCAAAAACAAAATCCATTGAAATCGAATAGTCCTATTGTATTTGACACAGTAGGGTTTGAAAAGTGGAGAATTGAACGCTGCAAGGCAGAAAATGCAGGAATCCAAAGAAGGTAAATGAGTTTAATTAGCAAAAAGAATAATAAAAAATAATCCGTGTCCTGCGCGTGGTGCATAACCACAAATTCCCCTTATCAAGAGGTGTGCGGTCCGTCATAAGCCGTGCACCGCGCGGAGGGCACGGGGAGAGGGAGGAGAATACTATGTTAATCAACGGATACAAAAGCATTGCAGAGTATGCAATCAGAAAGAGCCTGGCGGGAAGCGGCGTTATCATGAAACATTTCACTTTAAAGATGGAAGGACGGGAAGGGATCTTGACAGATGAAAACGGCGACAGTATTACACTGGTGTATGACAATGACCAGAAGGCTGTCTATGAAAAGGTTTAGGCGCCGGCTTAGTCCGGCTCCGGTGGACAGGCACAGTCCGGGTATTCCGATACCCTTATTATTTTTTACCTTTTTTCAGGGAAAACCGGAGAAAACCGGAGAAAAACAGCAAATTTCAAGTAGGAGGGAAGACAGGAATGGGAATCAGCTTAGACAGAGTAACAGTACAGGATTGTATGGAGATGGAACAGCTGAAAGGGGCAGGCGCCATTCTGGCGGACGGGCATCTGCGGGGATTTATTTATGACAGGGGAACGAAAGCGGACAACCGCCGGGCTGTCAAAAGGGATGATAAGAACAGGATCCCACTGCTGTGCGGCCGGTTCTGCGGCCGGCTGCCTGCGGGAGCATAGAGACAGGCCGGAGGAGCCCCGGCAGAAACGGGCAGGATAACCGGGAGAAGGGAGAACACAGATGCGGACAGTGGACATTTACATAGACACCAGCCTGAAAGGCCCCAGGCGGAAGGACGGGAGCTGCCTGTACATACTTGCCTTTACCGATGCAAAGGGCAGGACCGCTGATCTGGGCCAATGGATTCGGGTGGAAGACACCACAGAGAACCAGTTAACCCTTCTGGGGCTGGAAGCGGCGCTTTCACACCTGCGGGAGCCCTGCTGGCTGATCCTGCATCTGGAATGTACCTACCTGGCATCGGCCCTTGAGAACCGCTGGTATGAAAAGTGGCGGGAGGCGGGCTGGGTGAATGCGAAAAATGTTCCTGTCCGGGATGCGGAAATATGGCGCTCCATTGAGTATTTACTGAATGCCCACGAATTCCAGGTGTATTTGAAACAGCCCCATACCTACCGGGAATGGATGCACAGGGAGCTTACAGGGAAAGCGGATGGATGAGAGAGAAGAAGCGGTTGCACCGGTGCAACATTGTGCCGAAGGGCTGTTACCCTATGGCGCCAGCAGGCAGTAAGTTACTGTGAAACATAACCTTCCGGGTAGCCAAAAAAGCGCAGACTTCCCCTATC
>CAJUQT010000030.1 GCA_910588225.1 uncultured Acetatifactor sp. | reverse complement strand
TGACACAATTTACGCGAAAAGAAGATTTATATGCGAATGTTTACATCAACAAAGAGAATCCTGCCAAATACAGTGTAGAGCTTTTTCAAACAGGCCGATAATACTGACATTTTTAGAAATCATATATACCTATCCCCAAATGCCAATCTTCTACTTGTAAAACCTGCAGGAATACGGCATGATTTTAAATCATGGGAACTGCCTGCAGATTACAGTGGGCACGAGGCGGTTCCTGTAAGTTACAGACAAAGCTATAGGAAAAGTCGCGGATATTTGACGGGCCCCGAAAGGAGAAGAGAAAAATGGCATACTGGATTACAGAAGAGAAAATGACAAGTTACCGGGAACACATGGTGCAGGAGGAACTGGCACCGGATACTATTAAGAAATATTTGCGGGATATCCGGGCCTTTGCGGCATGGCTGGAGGAGTGCGCCGCCGGCAGGCGGGGGAAGAACGGGGAGATATCTCCCGGCGGAGGCCAGGCAGGAGCGGAGGAAGTGCTGTCTGGCAGAGAACAGCCGGGAACGGAGCAGAGATTTTCCGCAGGAAAGCTGCTGCCAGACGATGGAATCCATAAATCGGAAGCGTCACTGGAAGAGAAAACTGCCATCCCGGTAGACAAGGAGGCATCCACAGGCTGGAAAACACATCTGACGAAGGCAGGCTATGCCCCGTCCACCATTAACGCCATGCTTTCTTCCCTGAATGGCTTTTTCGAATTTCTGGGATGGGAGGAATGCCGGGTAAAATTCCTGAAGATACAGCGCCGGGCCTTCCGGGAACAGGAGAAAGAGCTGAGTCGGACAGAATACGAACGGCTGCTGAAGACCGCAAGGGCGAACGGAAATTCCCGTCTGGCACTGCTTCTGGAGACGATCTGCGCCACCGGTATCCGGGTGTCCGAAGTAAAGTATATCACGGTGGAGGCATTTTCCCGGAGACGGGCAGATATTTCCCTGAAAGGAAAAATCAGGACCATCCTCCTTCCCGGGAAGCTCTGTAAGAAACTCAGAGACTATGCCAGAAAGCAGAATATTACAACAGGGGAAATCTTCATTACCCGTAAGGGGACAGGAATGTCCAGGTGCCAGATCTGGCGGGAAATGAAAAAGCTGTGCGGGAAAGCCGGTGTAAATCCATCCAAAGTGTTCCCGCATAACCTGCGCCATCTCTTTGCAAGAACCTTTTACAAGATATGCAGAGACATTGTAAAGCTTGCGGATGTCCTGGGACACAGCAGGATTGAAACCACACGCATCTACCTGATGTCAACGGGAGAGAATCATGCCCAGCAGATGGAGAAGCTGGGGCTGGTCAGCTGAAGCAATACAACAAAATCACCATTTCATATATCGTTTTGTCTTTGACAGATACCTCAAAAGCAAAAAACGGGATACAGCAACAGCCGCACCCCGCAACAGTGTCAAAAAAGGCGTCAAAAAACAAAGACCCGAAAAATCTGCTTCCCTGATTTTTTCAGGCTTTCTTTCGTATACTTTCTTATTCTAAGATCTTCTCTCAACAGTCAACATTTGAAATGTAAAAGCATAAAATAACCTTGAAAATCACTTACCATCATGTTATACTGTACATAATAAAAATTATGTTGTTTATCTTTGGTTTTATATTATAAATGAAATGGTGATTTTGTTTCCTGCAGGGTGTGAGCATGCGGTCTGCCGACTGCCGGAACCATAGGGCATAGGGCCTGATGGAACAGGCTTACGAGAGGCTGCTGGAACAGGAGCAGCTGACCGTGGGGTGGGAGTAGGGTTGAAAATGAGGAATTTACCTGCCGGCTGCGGGATATGACTGCGGAGAATAAGGAAGCGGAAGTGACTTTTTAAAAGCTATTTCCGAACGGTTTCTAAGAAATTTTGGAAGAGGGGAATGGTAAGAGAGTAGCAGAAAGGAATATCGGGAAAGGAGTGGGGGATATGCGTGAGGAAATAATGGCGGAAAACAGTCCGCCGGTGAGGGATGCCCTGTTGCCATGCCATCGGGGCGGCAGGGCGTGAATGTGGAGACGATGGACTTTTTGGCAAACCGTCGGAAACGGCGGGACGCAAAGCCACAGGGACTAAGGCAGTTGGAAACGTAGTTGAATTGAATCAGTTAGATTGAATTTGAAATTGTTTGAAATTGTTATGTCAGCCTGGCTGCTAATTATAGTTTTATAATTAGCAAACCGTTAGAAATAGCGGGACGCAAAGCTATGGGGGCTAAGGTGTTGGAGAAATTACGTGACAATACTATGCCAGCCCGGCCGCCGGATAACTTTGCATCCGACTGATTTCAGCAAAGAGAGGTAAAAACATGAAAAGGATGAGATTTAAGAAGAGACGCTTTTTTGCGTTGCTTCTCGCTTTTGTGCTATGCGTCGGATCGGTGGACGTATCGGCATTTGCGGCGGGGCCCATTGAAAGCGTCGAAGTCGTCACGGATCTGGGCGGGGAAATAAGCCCGGCGGATGAGAATGATCAGACGGCCGGAGACAATGAATCCGCTGAAGCAATCCAGACGGAGGGCGAAGAGACTCAGCCTGGCGAGACGGAAGAGCCTGAGGCAAACGAAGAGCCCGAAGGGACGGAAGCGCCTGAGGCAAGCGAAGAGCCCGAAGTGACGGAAGCGCCTGAGGTGAGCGAAGAGCCTGTAGCGACGGAAGCGCCTGAGGTGAACGAAGAGCCTGTAGCGACGGAAGCGCCTGAGGTGAGCGAAGAGCCCGAAGTGACGGAAGCGCCTGAGGTGAGCGAAGAGCCCGAAGCGACGGAAGCGCCTGAGGTGAACGAAGAGCCCGAAGTGACGGAAGCGCCTGAGGTGAACGAAGAGCCCGAAGTGACGGAAGAACCTACGGCGACGGAAGCACCAAAGAGCGAGGAAATACCCGCAGAGGTTCAGGCGTTCCTGGACGCGGTGGCGAAGCTGCCGGCACCCGAGGACGTGACGAAAGAGAACGCCGAGGAGATTGGTGAGCAGGTCAACGCGGTGATCGACATGGCCGAGGCGCTGAGCGATGAGAACTACGCCCGCGAGGACGTGACTGAAGCACTGGAAAAGGCCGGCGCAGTCTTTGAAGCGGTCGGAAAAGCGTTGGAATTGGAAGCGGCGACATTTGGTAAGATTCCCACAGGTGTAGGGACCACGGATCCTAACGTGCTTGAGAGCGCATTTCTCACTTTTGAGATGTGGAATGCGGATCCTACTATCCCTGCTGTGACGGTGAGCGGAAACTATGCCGATGCAGACTATGTTGGCGAAGTCCTTGTTAATCCGGATGGAAAAACCGCAACAGTTGACAGCGGCAATTTGGTGTTCTATACCAGCTATGGTATTGCGGTAACGACTAACTGGGAAGAGAACGGTGGATTGCCTTGGGTTATAAGATGTCCCGAGTGGCTGAATGTCAGCTTGCGTGCAGATGGCGGCGTCCTGTACGTGACCTTTACGGCGAAACCGGGTGCGCAAGTGGGACAGAGCGGGAGAGTGAAGCTGGAGTACGGCGCAAGCTGGGCGGTTGTAACCAATAACGCGTTCTTCGGGGAAGACAACGGTAAGGCGATCGGCGATATCTATTATGATGTAACTGTCGGCGATGGCACTGTTGAACCGATTGAGAAGCCCGACGCGCCCAACAAGGACAACGTGACGCTTCCCTATGTATTCATTCAGTGTCAGGATAGAGGAGACCAAGTTAATCACAGTGCTCCTGCTAAGCTGTTCTACGATGGTAAGACAACCATTATTCCTGGCGAGGTCATCGAGAACACAGGCAGAAACAGTTCTTTCAGCAAGAATGTTTATCCTTACGAATGCACAGTTCAGCTGAATGGGAATTTCTATTTGGACCTTTGGAATAACGCATTGTCAGGTAAGCTTGGAACGCATATGCTCTATGAATCGCCTAAGGATATCACGTTCTATTATTCTGCGTCTGAGGGCAAATGGAAGTGCCCCACAAGTAGTCTGACCCAATTTAACAGTTTAGATACTGGCACTACCTATGGCTGGCTGGTGAAGATCAAAAAGGGTACTCAAGTTCCCACTTACACTGTCACCTACACTGACGGTGTAGAAGGAGAGACCGTGTTCACCGACCAGAGCTATACGGGCCTCAAAGCTGGCGATAACACTCCGGCGTTTGCGGCGGCTGCCCAAGGCACCGAAACTGTGAATGGTAAAGTTCAGCCCAAGCGTACGGGTTACACTTTTATGGGCTGGGCACCCGCGGTCACGGAAAAGGTGGATGGCAATGTTACCTATGTGGCCACATGGAAGAAGGCCGAGAAAATCACCAATATCGATAAGACTCTGGTGAAGAGCGCAAGCGAAATTCCCAGTGGTGTAACGGTTGACAATATTACCTATCCTGTCAACGGTGAGATCGTTATTCCAAACGGTGGGAGCGTGAAGCTGCTCTACAAGATCACCGTCACCGGCGACGTGGGAGCGAAGTACAAGGTCACCGATACCGGGGCAAGCTGGGTCAGCGGGCCGCAGCTGGACGTGGAGAACACTATCCCCGAGGGAGGCAGCGCAGTTATCTATGTGACCCGCGAATTTACCGCCGCTGATATTAATAAGAACGGCAAGCTGGTGAATAACGCAATGGTCACTCCCGGTAAGGACGACGAAAGCAGCACTACTTCCACCGAGACGACTCCGGCGAAGGAAGAAGAGCCTGAAATTAAATCGCTCATGAAAGAAGTTACCATTGTTAAGACGTTTGTCGGCATGGGGGGCAACAAGATAGCGTTAGATAAGGTTCCGGGCAATTTTGTCCTGAACTACAGCTACACTTATCGCGATGATGCTTCTGTAACCGGCAGTCTGGCATCTGGCGCGGCGCAAAAGGGTATCAACGAGAATGGTCACCCCACCCTGACGTGGAAAATGAACGTGAAAGTGGATGAAGATACAAATTCCACCTACAAAACCCCGTTAACCATCACTGAGAGCAACTATAATGTGGGTGGGTATGTATGGGAGAAGCAGGAGGGTTTGAACAGCTCGAACGAGAAGGCTGTTACCGGCACGTACCAGATCGACGCTACAAAAAACCTGCCTACCAACTATATCTACAACTATTATCAAAAGGCACCTGATGCGCCCAATGCGCCCGTGATTTCCGGAACGAGCGGCAATCTTCGTGTTCAGGTGGTCTGCGACAGCAATGAAAGCGGTCACAAGGACGAGAAAGAAAACTTGCGGCTGCGGGAAGTGGTGAATGGGATCACCGAGTATACCGGCGGTGAAGTGGTTAAAACCAATAAGTACGGCTACGACTGGGAGTATACAGTTACTCTCTACAAGAGCGACTTTGCAGACCGGTTTCAGCACAATAGTGAGAGGGACCACGAGTATAAGGAAGGTACCAAAGACACTGTGAATGTGACATTCTACTACAAGGACGGTGCATGGGACTTTGAGAACCTTAAAACTTACAATCCCGGTGTGGAGATTGTTTACGAAAAGAACGGCGCTAATAACTATTTCTGCAACTATGTAGTGTACCATGTGGAACCTGTAACCACGCCCGAGCTTGAGATCACCAAGACGGTTGATAAGGCCAGCGTGAAGAAAGGAAATACGCTGAATTACACGATCACAGTGAAGAACAACGGCAGTACTGATGCTGCCAACGTGAAAGTGAGCGACACTTTGCCTGAGGAGCTGGGAACCAATATTTCTAACAGTAATCCCGGTGAATATAATTCCAAAGTGGAAAATGGCAGAGCTACAATCACATGGAATCTGGGCACTATTGGGGCCGGTGAATCCAGGACGGTTACCTTTACGGCTACCGCTATAGAAACCGGCAAGATTGAGAACCACGCCAGCGTGACCAGCGACGAAATCACGACCCCTGTGGAAAGTGATCCTGTTAAGACCGTGATTTACAATCTGATCGTCACCAAGACTAACGGAGGTTTTCAGAATGGCGCGCCTGACGCAAGCTGCACTGAGGCCGATTGCAAGAGCGAGGATGACGGCAGCGGCAAGGCGCACGTCCACTACACTGTCACAGTGATGAACGACAGCGGGTTCGACCTTTACGGTCTGGACATCCTGGATGATCTGACAACTACGGTTAAGGCGGACAATGCGGAAGTTAACGATGGTTATATTCTGAGCATCGAAAATGTCAGGCTGGACGGCAGTGCTGCTGGCGGCATGGTCACTCCTGTGGCCAATGGTAATGCAACCCACAGTATCGTAACGAAATTCGAACGGTCTGAGGTATTTGCAGATAAGCAGAAAGTGGTTCTGACTTACGATTTTGTAATCGAGAATACCGGCGACGATGTGTTGAGCATAGGGCTGAAGAATAAAGCCACCGGCGGTACATGGACCACTGACGGCCAGACTGCCGGCACGCAGAAAGCCCGCGTTCGCAGTGCTGCTCGAAACGGCGGTTATGATATCGAGGAGTCAGCAGAGTCCGGCGCAAGCATGGGCGGCAGTGAAGCTGGCGGCACGGTTAAGCCCGCGGGCAAGACATACACTGTAATTTATAAAATGAACGATGGTACTGACGACACGCATGCGACTGTCACGAGGAAATCTGCCGAAAACTCCGTGGAGTTCACAGTTGGCAAAGAGGCGGATGGTACTACTGATATCTCCAACCCTGTCCGTATAGGTTATGTGTTCCAGGGCTGGGCGGAGACAGAAGATGCCACCACAGGAATGACAGCTCTTTCAAAGGTTACCCTGACTAAGGAGAACCGCAGCAAGACACTGTACGCCGTGTGGACGCCGAAGATGGTTTCCAAAACAGTTAAAATCATCAAAGCGTTCTATGGCCCCAGCAAAGCTGAGGTAGAGGCGATCAAGGATAATTTCAGCCTCAACTACACCTACACGCTGGCCGGCAATACCACAACAGGAACCCTGTCCGGTAAGGATGCCAAATTTGAGGAAAGCCTTCTTTTCCCGGGTATCGATGCTGTGCTTGTCTGGAATGTGGACTTTAAAGTAATTGAAGGTTCCACTGAAAATCTTAATAATGGAATAATTTCCTTTACTGAGGAAGGCAGAGAGATCGATGGATGGACCTGGATCGGCAGTGCGTCGGAGGGAAGCAGCCTTAACGATCGGAATGACTTGCATGCAGGTACAATCAGTATGGGGCTGAGCAATGTCTATACCAAGTTGCCCACGCTGCCCACGCCGGAGGAAGTGCATGACAGCTCGCTGAGGGTTGAGGTCATCTGCACTACCAACAACGAAAGCTGGCAATATGCTGCTAATGACTGGACCAACGATAACGATAAGTGGTACACCCTCGGTCAGATTGAGGGCGACGCTGCAACCGGTTATACCTGTACACTGACCCTGAACAGGCTGAATGTCTGGGCCGGGCAATTGAATACCGAGGATGGTCCCAGACATGCCCTGAACGAGACCAGAACCAACAGCGACGGTATTCTCAGCACGACTCTCCGCTGGGACGCAGGCAATCAGAAGTGGATGGTGGCAGAAGAGCAGCCCAGTACACTGAAAGTCTTCGCGGAAGAGATGTTTACCGTCACCGTGAACTATCTGGCAGACAACGGTCATAAATTCTGGGGGAATAATAACCCGGAATATCCGCTGAAAGAAGGCGAAATCTACGATCACAGCATCGATGAGACCATGACTGCACTTGCATGGCCTAATAAGCCTGCGGTAAAGTCTCCGAAGAGCTTCTCCATTGGCAGCAACACTTATGTTCTTGATCCGATGGCGGCTAATACACCCGAGAACGAACTGACCGGCACTATGGGCAGAGAAAATGTGGTCATCAACCTGTACTACTCTCTGGACGTAAAGGGAGGCGATGATCCTTCCAAGCCCGACGGCGGACCTGACGGCATCCCTGATAAGTACCAGGTGAAAGTGACTTTTGAGGTCAAAAACGGTGCATGGAATGACGAGACAACCGCTGATGTGGTGAAATACCTGACGAAGTACAAGACCGTTGACGGAGAGCAGGTTATGGCCGCTGACGGCGAAGCCGTTCTGGGCAGCATTATACCTGTAGCCGGTGAGAAACCCGATGAGGGCTTTGTGACTGGCGACTGGGGAAATAACGAACCTGCTGAGACGACTGCAATTACCGGTGATACCACTTATACCTACACCTATAAGCCCGCTCCGGGCAGGGTGACTATCACCGTCGAGTTTGTAGACGAGAATGGTAATGTGGTTGGAACCGAGACCGTGGTTGTGGATGAGGGTGCTGCCTATGACGTGACCGAAGAAACTGAGAAGATTCCTGAGGGCTATGAGCCCAACGGCGATCCTGCCGGCGACCCTGTTACCGGCACTGCCGATACCGACAAGACTGTTACCGTGCCTGTAAGGCAGATTATTCGGTATACTGTGACCTATACGGACGGCGTAGACGGCGAGGAAGTGTTCGCAGACCAGGTGACATCTGATTTGGTAAGCGGAGCTGCAACCCCTGCATTTGTGGGGACACCTGTCCGCGAGGGTTATACCTTTGCAGGCTGGACACCGGAAGTAGCGGCTACAGTAACGGGCAACGTGACTTATACCGCACAGTGGACACCTGTAGATCCGGCGCCTGTAGACCCGGCGCCTGTAGATCCGGCGCCTGTAGACCCGACTCCTGTAGACCCGACGCCTGTAGACCCGGCGCCTGTAGACCCGACGCCTGTAGACCCGGCACCTGTGGACCCGACGCCTGTGGACCCGGCGCCTGTGGACCCGGCGCCTGTGGACCCGACGCCGACACCGGACGATCCGGCACCAACGCCGGATGACGATGACCCGACGCCTGAAGAGACGACACAGGAGCCTGCGCCCGTACCCGTAGTCGTACCACCTGCAGCAGCCATACCTGCAGCAGCGCCCACACCTCAGGTTGTACCGGTTGCACCTACACAGCCGGCGACACCGGCAGCTCCCGAGGAAGAAGAGGAGCCTGTCACCGTCATTGATGACCCGACGCCGCCCCTTGCAGCGCCGGAAGAAACTGTGACTCCTGAGGAAGAAGAGCCCGCGATAGTGGAGCTTGAAGACGAAGAGCTGCCCCTTGCGGCAGGAAACGGCAGAGCCTGGGCCCTTGTGAACTTTGCGTTGATGAACCTGGCAGTGTTTGAGACCCTGATGTTGCTGATTGGTTACTTTGTGAACACCAGGAAGGACGAAGAGGAGAAAAAGGAGAAACTGAAGAAGAAAGGCCTTATGCGCCTGATCAGTCTCCCGATAGGAATTATTTCCATTATCGCATTCTGTCTGACAGAAGATATCTCCCTGCCCACCGGATTTGTAGACCGTTGGACCCTGCTGATGGCAATCATCGCAATCGTACAGACTGTCGTGGTAGTTCTTTCCCGCAAAAAGGAAGAGAACGAAGACGAGAGAATGGCTTAAGCGAAAACGCCCGGGTGAACCCATTGCAGGGACACCTGGCTGAAAGAAAGCGTTAGAGCTATGTAATTGAATTTCTGCAAAAGATAAAATGAAAAAGTCCCCCGTGATTCCGGAGTCAGGCATGTATGCCTGGACAATGGCAGCGGGGGACTTTTTTACAATTCATGATAAAAAATATTTGCGCAGATTTCTATATGTTGTGCTTTTAATCCCTTTCGATTATAATATTGATATGTGAAAAAGCTTGAGTTGGCAGAGATATTTTTAAAAATACGAAACCAAAATAAGACATGCAAGGAGGGGATGAAAAATGGCGAGAACAGTGGGAATCGGGCATCAGGATTTTGAAAAGCTGCGGATGAAAAATAATTTTTATGTGGACAAAACAGGCTTTATTCAGGAGTGGTGGGAATCAGATGATGATGTTACCCTGATCACCCGTCCCAGGCGTTTTGGCAAGACGCTGAACATGAGCATGACAGAATGTTTTTTTCTGTGAAATACGCTGATCGGGGCGAGCTGTTTGAGGAGCTTAAAATCTGGGAAGATGAGAAGTTTCGGAAGCTTCAGGGAAGCTGGCCGGTGATCAGCCTGTCTTTTTCCAATGTAAAGGCAGCGGATTATTCTACTATGCGGGGACAGATCTGCCAGATTTTGGAAATATGGATTTGCTTTTCGGGGAAAGAAAGTGCTGATTGGATAAAATACTTAACATTTGAGTAATCGGTGTAGTGAGGTCAGAACAAGGTTAAGTCTGGAGACCGCTCTTTTTGGATACTGGAAATTGTATGGGATGGTATGGATTCCTGTAGAAAAAGCAAAATAATAGAAGGTGCGTATTACAGGTTGGCGCTGCCCACTTTGATAGCTCTGTGCTCTGTCGGCCTGCGTAAGCCTGTTTTGGGCAGCATGGCTGTGCTGGGGGAAATCAGTATCAGCGGTATCGTGCAGAAGGTGGAAGAACTTGCTCGATGCAGTGAAACTGATTCTGAGCAGATAGAAGAAATGGATACGGGACGGTATCATCATTCATTAAGACTGTTTATTTTTCCTCTTTCATTTCTTTCTTCTTATCAGGAACAAATTCGCATATTTCTGAAAGCTGATAAACCTTTCCCGTTCTTTCATAAATTAATTGAAGAATAGCATCTGAGAACGATTTGTTCAACCCAATATAGAAGAAATAAAAAATATCAAGTTACGAGAAAATTTAGAGGAGAGAATGAAACTTTTTATCATACAGGAGTAGTTTATGAACGGAAAAAGAAATAGAGAAGGTCGTAGAAAAAATCATTATACCGCTATCTGGCTTCCCTGTGTTCTTACGGCAGCGGCAGTGACATTCCTGCTGTGGGACGGCACTTCTGCCGGAGGAGAGGCGCCGAACAGTCAGACAGTGCAGGCCTATGATATGGCCGGGGAAGACGGCGGGTCCGGCACAGGAGGGGCGAAGCCGGATGGCGGAGAAGCGCAGAGGGGGAATACCGGCCAGGCAGGTGTCTCCGGACCGGAGGATACCTGCCTGGGGGATTCCTCGGATACAGCGCTACCAGGTGAGCTATCCGGGCAGCAGGACGCCTCTGCACGCCAGGAGCCGTCCCAGGCCGCTCAGCCGGAAATTACTCTGGTGATGGTGGGAGATATCCTCTTGCACACGCCAGCGGCGGAGAGCGGCAGACTGGAAGGCGGAGGATATGATTTCACCCCCATTTTTGCAGAAATGAGGGATGAAATCCAGGAGGCGGACCTGGCGCTGGTGAATCAGGAGGTAATCATCGGCGGAGAAGAGCTGGGAGTCTCAGGTTATCCTGCTTTCAATGCGCCTTATGAGCTGGGCGACGCGCTGGCGGACACCGGTTTTGACGTGGTGCTTCACGCCACCAATCACGCACTGGATAAGGGGAAAAAGGGAATAGTGAATTGTCTCTCCTTCTGGCGGGAGAATTATCCTGATATGGCGGTGCTGGGCATTCACGACAGGGAAGAGGGACAGCAGGAGATTTATGTCTATGAGCAGGAGGGAATTCAGATAGCCATTCTGAACTATACTTACGGCACCAATGGGATTTCAATGCCTGCGGATATGCCTTTTGCGGTGGATATGCTGGACCGGGAGAGAGTGGCGGAGGATTTGCGCCGGGCCGGGGAACTGGCGGATTTCATAGTGGTATGTCCACACTGGGGAACGGAATATGTGCTGAATGCCACGAAAGAACAGGAAGACTGGGCGGCTTTTTTCGCGGCAAACGGGGCCGATCTTATTCTGGGCACCCATCCCCATGTGATTGAGCCTGTCATATGGGTATCCGGCAAAGAAGAGGAAACTCCAGATGCGCTGGTATACTATTCCCTGGGAAACTTTGTGAACTGGACCTCCGGCACGGGAGAAGGCGTGGCCAACCGCATGGTGGGCGGCATGGCCCGTGTGACCATAGGGCTGGACGAGACAGGAGAAGCAGTGATTCAGGAGTATGATGTGGTGCCTTTGGTGTGCCATGTGGAACAGGGCTTTGGCGGCGTCACAGTGTATCCCCTTGACAAATATACGGAAGAACTGGCGGCTCGGAATGAAATCATAAAGCAGGACGGCAGCTTTTCCCTGGAATACTGCAGGAAGCTGGCGGAGGAGGTCTTTGGGGAAACGGTTGGACCATCTGGCAGCGGGGATTTTTGAGGAACCGGCCGGCAACGGAACTTTTTGAAGAAACGAGCCGGCAAGCCCGCCCACAGCCTCACTTCTTTTCAAACAAAGCCTTTAATTGCAGACCTTCCGGAGGAATCTCCAGGGTTACGGTTTTTTCAGTGAGCTCTTCCGTGGTGCTCAATTGCCACCCCGCAAAAGTGTAGCCCTTGTCCGGCACGGCTTTGACAGTCACAGGATAATCTGTAAAATACATTCCTTTCCACTCGCCTTCTGATAAATCAGGAGTAATGGTATTCAGGAGAATGTGTCCGCCTTCCGCATCATTGACAGAGAGTGTGACGGCGGCCTGCTTTCCGGTGAGCCCGAATTCTTCCGCAAGATAACCGGTGATGGCTTCCGTTCTGGCAGGAAAATAGTGAAGAGCCCATTCCGGAGTTCTCACATCCCAGGGAAGAGATACTTCCCAGTTCTCGTAAGCTTTTACTGCGTTCTGAACGGTGAAATCCGTATTCACCATATCCATAAAGCTGACGACAAACTGCCGGCGGAATGTGGGATTCTGGAACAGGGCTGCCCACAGAGGGCGTGTGTTAAAGGCGCTGCCGGCATAATGGGTATCCATGGTAAAAGTGTTGATGTCTTCCTCAAGTACGCCGTAATCCAGATTCTCCAGATCAAGGTCATACAGAGCCCAGCGCCAGCGTCCGTCTTCGTATTCTCCGCTTCCCGGTTTTCTGGCTCTCCAGCACACGCTGTTCTTATTCTCGTTGTAGTCAAGATTTCCAAAATAAATATTGACGCAGGAAAAATCAATATAGCTTTGAATATCAATAAGTCTGTTCAACTCCTGATAGGCTTCCGGTGTGGACATATCATGGGTGTCAAGAAAGTCATAAACGGCAAAATAGAGCGCGTGGTCCTCCGTGCTGCCGGAATCAACCCCGCCGCCCTTGACGATTATCACATTGTCATCATCCACGCCATACTGTTCCTGAAAAAATTTTCCGCTGTATTTTTCCTGGGCGAAAGTGGCATACCAGTAGGCGCCGTTGAGATAAACGACGACTTCCCTGCTTTCTGCGGAAGCGATATTCCGGTCCTGAACCAGATGCTGAATGTAGGCGTTCATAAAACCGAAGCGAAGGGCAAAGGAATGAGTTTTCCAATCTCCGAAAAGGGGAATGTCGAACCAGCTGCTTCCGCTGTATTTTTTCCTGGAATACACGGAAAAACGTTTCAGCCCATATTCCCGGGCAGAAGCCCCTTGGATACGAATCCCCACAGGCTGCTGTAAGATACTGTCACTTTCAAATAATTCCAGTACGGCGGGACGCTCCCAGTCCATTCCGTGCTGAAGGAAGTTCGGCATGGGTATATTGCCGGACTGTTCTCCCAGATACCAGTCGTCATAGGCTTTGCCGGTCACATAGATTCCGCTGTCGCCGAATAAATCATCCGGGTCTGCCACCAGAGAAACCACCAGCTTCCCGCGATCTTCGTTTCGGCCTACAAAATAGGTTGCTGTCACAATATCGCTGCATGTATTCCGGCTGTCTATGGCGACGGCGCGGACTACGGTTGCCAGGATGGTGTGGTCTTCCCCATACGATTCCTGCCACTCTTCCTGCATATTCTGAATATGAATATTGTCATTTTCTCCGTCTCCGCGGCGGGAAATGGCAATGGGTTCCGTATAGAGAATGGAATCCGATGTGGGAATGCTGCCGTCCAGTGTATAATATATTCTGACATTGTCCGGCGAAGTGATACTCAGGGAAAAGGGATTGTCATAGAATCCGCTCCCCGCCGACAGAACCGGAGCTGACAGATCAGTATCGTTTATCAGAATATCCCATTCCTCCTGCCCTTTGATGCCCAGCGTGATGCCGGCGGTCAGAATCAGTATAAGAGCGGCCACAAAAAGCATATAGAATATATTTGCCCTTTTCATACAGGTTTTCGTCCTTCCGTCAGGTGATTCACATTATCTCCCATTCATCCCGGATTCTGTAAGCGTTCATATCGCCTCTTTCATATCACACCAGTACAGTGCTGACTTTGCGATATCATAAGGCTGAATGCCCATCTTACATCAATGCGGGACGCTCCGTGTACATATCTTTTCAGAAGGCGGCATCTCCCTTGTGGGTGACCATGGAGACAGAAATGACACCTTCAATGCTGTTTAAGTCATTCAGCAGACTCTCACAGTTTTTTGATTTGATTTCCATGAGAAAATCAGCACTTTCCTTTGTGAGATTGCGGGATTTCACATTATAGTTTTTATCATGTGCTCTGACAGTATCATAAATTTTATCCGCACAGGCATTGCTCTCCGCATTGATTACCAGAATCATGGATTTACGGATTTCGGGCAGGCGGTAAAAAACCAGCACCAGAATTGTGGCCATCAGAGATAATACAAAAGCCAGTCCCACCATACCGGCCCCGCAGATGATGCCGATGCTGATACTCCAGAACATGAAAATCAGATCCAGGGGTTCTTTCACAGCCGTGCGGAATCTGACGATGGAGAGTGCACCCACCATGCCCAGGGAGACGATGACACTGCTCTGAATGGCGATAATAATGGCGGCGGTGATGACGCTCATGAGAATCAGAGAGGTGTTAAAGCTTTTGGAGTAGAAAGTATTTGCCGTGACAATACGGTAGATAAAATAGATATAGATACCCAGAACTGCGGCCATCACCATTAAGATTGCCACATCCCGGATCAGTAAGTTTGTGTTTTGAAATCCTTTCAGGAAAGATTTTTTGATGACATCCTGTATACTCATTTTTGTTCCTCCGTTTCGATGTGTTCAAACAGTGCTGTAATTTCTGCACAGGCTGTATTTTGAAAAGCTGGTTCTTCGAAGATCCTGCCCGCCGGCCAGCAGTTCAACGATGGCGGCCGGAAGAAATTCATCGTATTTTACTTCCAGAATATGCATTCCATCCGGCAGAATGTTTCTAAAGGGCAGATTTCTCTCCAGAAAATGCCGGGTCTGTGCAGAGGAACGGACAGACCTGTCAAAGGTTATCCGGACATTTCCCGCCGGGTAGACATAAGGGGTTCGAGTATATTCTACAATTACCCGGGGAGTCAGAAGCAGGCTGCTTCGTTCCAGAAGAAAGTAATGCAGCAGCTCATTTGAATCTGATTCGGTGGGGAACAGAGAATTTCCCTGAAGCAGCGTCTTACATTGCCTGTCCGTAAGTATGCACAGTTCCTTTGCTTTCAGACCATGATGAGAATATTTGCATTCCAGCCGGATAAATTCCGGATTGCTGTCATAGATTCGCAGCCGGTATTTTCTCCTGTCATCGATACCACTCAGGTTTGCCGCATAACAATGGTCCGCATAAGTATCAAAATAGAGGCTCCTGATTACATAGCTTCCGGAGATTCCGGCGTGTGAATCCGTCTTGCAGATATGTCGGACTTTTTCCTCCATGTGTCGGAGATTGTACTCGGCGCACAGAAATTTCAGCTCGTGACGATATTTGAGACTCACTTTTTCTCCTTTTTCAATCATTGCTTCTGAAACTGCATGATTCGCAGGACAGACTTTTTCATCCATAATTGTCTTAAGAATATATGAATGTTCGTATGTTGTCAAGCTTTGACTGAAATACGGTACCCTGTAAGTATATCCGTTGACAAAAAATAAGGTCAGTGCTAAGCTCTTAATATCAGAAAAGCCCGTATGTGTAAATAGCTGCAGACGGGAGACGGGGAAAGCATAGGTGAAAAGTGCAGATAAAAAGCACAGAAGGCAGAAGCTTCTTATCTTCCTTGTGTGCATTTCCCTGCTTATGGCAGGGGTGTTAATCTTCTATTTTCATATCTACAGGGTAGTACCGGTGTTCAGCGAGACGGTCTGCGAGTACGGAGAGCCTTTGAGCCAGAATATAACCGACTACCTTTCGGGGTCTGAATGGTCCGTACATCTGGGAGAGCTTGATCTGTCTCAGGTGGACGAAGGGAATACGGGAGTCTATCAGGCGGTTGTCTATCATGGAGGCACTGCCTATACCTATACCATAACCATTCAGGATACCATACCGCCGGAGATTCAGTGGAAAGAAGGACAGATTTATCTGGCGGCGAACGCAATGTGCACAGTGGAGGATGTCATAGACAGCGTGTCGGACGCGGATCCTCTGGCAGAAGCCTTTTTCCGCCGGGACGGGACAGAACAGAAAGAAATCCGTTTTGACCAGGTGGGAGAATATGAACTGGAAGTGTGTGCCAGAGACCGGGCCGGGAACGAAAGCGCCGGCCGGGTCCATGTCATTGTGGATACGCCTCCCAGACTGGAGGGAATTCACAACTTCTATTGTGTGCCGGGAAGCGAACCGGATTATCTGGACGCGGTGACCGCCTGGGATGATATGGACGGTGACCTGACAGAAAAAATACGGGTGGATGATTCCGAGATAGAATTAGACAGAGAAGGTGTGTATCCGCTGCGCTATCTGGCGGAAGACAGCTGCGGGCTTGAGACTGTGGCCGAAGCGAGAATTATGGTGGCCGAGGCGGAGGATATCCAGGAGCTGATAGGCTGGCGACAGATTGATTACAGGAAGGATACTATTCTGGGGGCGCCCAATATCTATGATGCGGGTGTTTCGGAGCAGGAGAACATGGAGGAGGCTCTGGAATATATGCGTCCCACGTTTGTACACCTGTACTTTGACAAGGGACGGGGCGGATACAGCTCCGGCTCCGGTTACCTTATGGAGATTACGGAAGAATATATATACATTTGTTCCAACCGCCATGTGGTGGAAAAAAGTGATGAGTGGGATGTTTACTTTTATGACGGCACGAAAGTAAAAGGCAGGGTTCTGGGGGTCAGCGAAGGGTATGATGTAGGTGTGGTGGTGGTGAACCGGGGAGATGTGCCGGAGAGACTGCTTGAGAAGCTGATGACCATACATATTGACCGGACTTACTGGGAAGGGCTGGACCAGCAGGGCCTTGAACTGGCATTGGAACGAATTGACAGAGAGGGAGGACTGATTCATGTCACCACCGGAAATCTGGTCAGGGTAAAGCAGTATTTTGAGTGGAATATGCAGCAGCACCACACAGAAGTGACCGTGGAGCTGGTGCACGGGGATTCCGGATCGGCGATTATAGACGGTTACGGCAACCTGATCTGTATGGCGTATGCTTTTTCTGTCAATCCTACCAGATACTGGTGCGTTCCTCTGGACGGAATCCTGGAAAGCTACGCGCAGATTACGGGGCGTATGCCTTATGTATACTGACGGACTGTATGCCGCAGCCGCATGGAAATCCAGGTAAGGTATAAGCTTTAACTTGGATATGGGAATGCATCCAATCTTGTGTTGAAGACGAAGATGCCATACGCGTCTGAAAGCCTCGGGGTTGGCGCAGGGAAGCACGAAACGCCTGGCGGCTTCCGCAGGCAGGAGACAGAATTTATATAATAGGAACAGGAGAGAAGAAAATGGCTCAGATAATCGACGGAAAAAAGATATCTCAGGAAATCAAAGAGGAATTAAAGGAAAAAGTGGCGCAGATGAAGGCACAGGGGATAGAGCGGTGCCTGGCAGTGATACAGGTGGGCAATGACCCTGCCTCCGCCGTATATGTGAAAAATAAGAAAAAAGCCTGCGAGTATATCGGAATTCGTTCTGCTTCTTATGAGCTGGCGGAGGAAACCACGGAGGAGGAGCTGCTGAAGCTCATTGAAGAACTGAACAGACAAAAAGATATAGACGGAATTCTGGTGCAGCTGCCTCTGCCGAAACATATCAATGAGGACAGAATCCTGCTGGCCATTGCACCGGAAAAAGATGTGGACGGTTTCCACCCTGTGAATGTGGGGAATCTGAGCATCGGCAGACCGGGCTATGTGTCCTGCACCCCTGCCGGGATTATCCAGCTGCTGAAGCGTTCCGGAATCGAAATCGAAGGGAAAGAGTGCGTGGTGCTGGGCAGAAGCAATATCGTGGGAAAGCCAATGGCTGCACTTCTCCTTCGGGAGAACGGCACTGTCACAATCTGCCATTCCAGAACAAAGAATCTGAAGGAAATTACCCGGAGAGCAGATATCCTCGTGGTGGCCATCGGGAAACCGAAGTACGTGAGCGCAGATTATGTGAAGGAAGGGGCTGTGGTCATTGACGTGGGCATTCACAGAATGGAAAATAAGAAACTGTGCGGCGATGTGGATTTTGAAAATGTAGCCCCCGGAACCTCTGCCATTACTCCGGTTCCGGGAGGGGTGGGCCCCATGACCATAGCCATGTTGATGCATAACTGTGTGGAAGGGATAAAAGGATAAGAAATCAGTTAATTCTGCTAATCCTGTTTTCTCCGGAAAAGGCAGGCCAGTCTGGCACTTAATCGCTTTTTCAGGGGAGAGAACAGTGTATACAGAAGCAGGATGCACAGGAGGATACCTCCGCAGCAGACAGCTACAAGCAGGGCAAAATCCGTAAATCCCGCACCGTTTTTCCGGTATGCTCTGTTGAGAAAAGGGAGCCCCAGGACGATTAAAAAGTACCAGAATACCGGAGGGACGCATTTGCGCAGAAGCAATGTCCACGGAGAAGCTGTGCCGAAACCTGTGCGGCTGCTTTCACTGTGTCTGCGGAAAGCATATTCCGTGAGGTGAAAAACGGTCAGCAGGGAGATAAAATACACAACAATTCCGATGACGGTGTGGAGCCTGTCAGGAGGCAGAAGCCTTTGCACAAAGTTTATATCTTCCACATAGAAAGGAAGATAGATTGCCGCGATGATTCTCAGCCCATTGACGAAAACCGTCAGAATCCAGGAAAGGGAAAGGCTGGCAATGAACCAGAGGCCTTTTTTCAGGATACAGGCATTTCCTACCCGATGCAGGAAGGAGAAAAGCAGGGTGGCAAAGGCTATAAGCATAAACTGCACACCGGAGCAGGATGGCGCAATGAGAAGGCGCAGGCTGTGATTTACATAGCCTGTGCCGTTTTCATATACAAAGGGAATGCCGCTTAACAGTTCCACCCACCCTGTAGTGGGAGAAAGGATCCACAGCAGTTCGTCACTGCCGGCGCCGCTGTAGAAATATTTGATTCCCAAAAGAAGCAGGAGGCCCAGAAGATAAAAGGGGAGGTCTGGCCTGAGCTTTTTTATATTGTTCTTACTGAGTAGAATTTTCATGGATTTACTACCTTCCCTGTCTGTTTCTCAGCAGGTGAAACAGGAGCGTTGCAGTTATAGACTAAGCGTTTTGGACCTTTCACTCCTCCTGCGCCGAAGGAAGACCAGAAGCGGTATGGCTGTCAGGATCAGAACAAACAGGATATCTCCGGGTTCCGAATATGCAGTGTAACCTCCGCCCACAGCCAGATTGGAGACACCCAGAGGCAGGGGAGATGCCTGATTTACATCCCTGCTGTCACCTTCGGGATTCCTGACCTCCTCGATTACTGCAATGAAGGAAGTGTAGGGGGTAGTCATATTGTAATCCAGTCCGATCTGTGTGATTTCATCCTTGACAGACTCATCATTCCGCACACTTCCGTATCCGGCCAGCTGATCCAGCTTCGTCCGGGCCCAGAGATAGCGGATAGCCTCATTTTCCGTATCCACGGTGACATCGTTTACCGGTATCTCCTGGACATAATCTTCTTCTCCTGACTTACCGGTTATTGTGATGGTGCCGGAAGGTTCTCCCTTCCATTTTCCGAACAGGACCACAGGCTTCTGTGCATAGAGAATGGAAGGAGCGGAGGTGGCCACATCATAAACGTCAAATCCTTCATAATCAATGGTCATTCCGGTCAGAAGCGGAGACTCTATATAGGTACGGAAACGGGAGGCACTGGATTCGGCATCTTCGGAATTTGTCACCACAAAGGCTTCTCCCATGCCGCATTGCGCAATCCCTTTGATGAGATAGTCGTTGACAGAGCTTCCGATGCCAAAGGAGAAAAAGCTGCTGGTATCCATGTGATTGTTGATCAGGTTAAAAATCTCGTCTTCATTTGACACATATCCATCTGTGATTATGACCACGCTCCGGGCAAAATCTTCTGATTCGGGAATGTCTACAGCTTCTTCCAGGGCAGGCATCATGGAGGTTCCGCCGCCGCCCATCTCTTCGTCGATCATTTCCGTGGCATATCTGATATTTTTAGCTGTGGCCGGAAGCGACTCCGGCGAAAGCCGGAAGGTTTCATTGGCGAACAGAATCAGATTGAACTTATCCGTTTCCTTTAAATTTGTGACCAGATCCCGAATCAGTAATTTGGCGGTATCCAGAGGATATCCTATCATGGAACCGGATACATCCAGCACGAAAATGTATTCCCGGGGAGGTATCTCCTCGGGCGTAAAACGCTCCGGAGGCTGTACAGTCAGCATGAAATAGTTCTCTTCCCCGGAAGAGGTGAGCATGAGACCGCTTTCCACTTCTTCTCCGGTCAGTTTATAATTCAGAATGAAATCCCTGTTTCCGGCGTAATCTTCCGGGTTGGCCAGCGTAATTTCGGCTCTGGAGTCCTCCTTCTGTTCCACTTTGATTTCGTGAGATTTACTTTCTATACCGGCAATGGGGACACCTGTGGACAGATTGACATTGATCAGATATTCTCCGGGAGGCGTCTCACCGTCTGCAAGGTAGGGACTTGACACCCAGTCATCCTGCTGTGCATCGGCCTTTTCTTCCGATTCCGGAGGTGCCGCATATCGGGGACCGACAACGGTGGGAAAGCTGAATTCATAGATACCGTCGGTGGAAGAAATCAGTTCGGTGTAATGCAGTTCAATGCGGGCAGTATCTCCCGGCATGATATTTGCCACATCCATGGTGAATACATTGGGGCGTTTCTGCTCCAGCAGGGAGGCGCTTTTCCCCTCGCTTTTTGCCTCCTCGTACTCTGTCTTCGCCTCCTCTTTTTCCTTGATTTTGGCTACGACCACATTGTTTCCGATTTCCATTTTCATGCCGTGCATGGTGACGTCGGAGGAAGTGGGGAAGACATATCTCGCGTTTATGGGTGTATCTCCTTCGTTGGCATAAGTCTGCACCACATAAGTCTCGGCGATGACACCGTTAATGTTGGTGGTCACTTCCGTGGATTTTAACGGAAAGAGATCCACAGGACAGTCCTCTGTCTGAATAATGAAGTAAGGCGCCAGGAGTTCCTCCTCTTCCCCGGGCGATTCTTCTTCTGTTTTTTCTCCGGCCGCGTAAGCGGGAAGCGCATATGCGGCAAAGGTAAGCAGCGCAAATGACAGACACAGCAGTTTTTTGATTCGTTTCATCGTAAGTACCTCCGTTTTCTTCTGTTATTTTACAGCGGAATTGCATAGAAGGTACGTCAGAATTTCAACATTTTTGCATCATTTTTCATGTAACGGTTCAGACAGGCCCTGAACTGTTTCCCCGTTTTCAAAGAAATTTTAGAAATAGTGTTGAAGCAAAAGCCGGCGGATTACTTTTAAAGGCTTCCTGGTGCCGGCCTGTCTGAACTGTTACATGTTCTTGGGGGGCTGGGTCCATGTATCGAATAAAGTACTTGCATTTACCGTATTCTATGGTAAAATGAGGGAAACAATTGAATAGTGAGAGGTTTATTAATCGAAGAGGAGAAGAGCAAAATGAAAACATGTTTTCATGGCAAAAAGAAACTTTGCAGTTTACTTTTTACGGCACTTCTGGTGATGGCTGTACTGGGCGGATGCGCAGACGGCACAGGAGAGTCTTCGGGGGATAATTCCTCTAAGGAGTCTGTGACAGATTCGCAGGGAACTGCTTCCACACAGGAGAGTACCCAGGAGCAGGAAGCTTCAGGCGATATGTACGGCGGCTCCATTGTTGTAGGAATACAACAGGATATCGACAGTCTTGACCCTCATAAAGCAACGGCGGCAGGAACTAAGGAGATTTTATTCAACATTTTTGAAGGCCTGGTAAAGCCTGATGAAAATGGTCACCTGATCGGTGCGGTGGCCAGTGATTACACAATATCCGAGGACGGGTTGGTGTACACCTTCACCCTTCGGGATGGTGTAAAGTTCCATAATGGTAATGCTGTGACTGCTGAGGATGTGAAATACTCTCTGGAGAGAGTATCGGGACTGTTGGATGGCACTCCCTTAATTTCCACCATGAGCGTAATCACAGCCGTAGATATTCTTGATGAGAAAACGGTTCAGGTAACGGTGGGAAGTGCCAACACAGAGCTGATTTACAGCTTTGTGGCCGCTGTCATCCCCGCTGGCAGCGGCGAGGAGGAAGGGGCGGATCCTGTCGGTACCGGACCGTTTTCTTATGTTTCCTACAAGCCTCAGGAGGGAATCGTTCTGGCGAAGAATCCGGAGTACTGGCAGGAAGGTCTTCCTCATGTAGATCAGGTAGAGTTTAAGATTGTGGGAGACGGAGACACGGCGCTGATGGAGCTGCAGGGCGGTACCATTGACATCTACCCGTATCTGACCAATTCCCAGGCCCAGGTGATTCAGGACAATTATCAGGTGACTTCTGCCCCCACCACCATGGTGCAGGCTTTGTTCCTGAACAATGCGGCTGCGCCACTGGATGATGTGCGGGTGCGTCAGGCCATCTGTTACGCGCTGGATAAGGAAGAGATCAATGAATTTGTAGGCGGTGGAACAGGATCGCTGATCAGCTCCTGTATGCCTCCCACACTGAAGGATTATTACACCGATCTGAATGATACTTATGGCATCACCGCCAATGTGGAGAAGGCGAAGGAGCTGCTGACGGATGCCGGCTATGCCGACGGGTTTGACATGGAGATTGCCATTGTCTCCGACTATGAATTCCACATGCAGACCGGCGAGGTAATCGTGGAACAGCTGAAAAAAGTGGGAATCAATGCCACAATCCAGGGGATGGAGAACAGTGAATGGCTGGAAAAGGTGTACAATGGGCGTGAGTTTGACGCTACCATCACCTGCCTTACCAGCGACATGACGCCGGGATATCTGATGAATCGGTTCCAGACTGCATCCGGCAAGAACTTTATCAACTTTGCCAGTCCGGAGTACGATGAAGTCTACCAGAAGGCCCAGGCTGCCATTGATCTGACCGAGAAGGCCGAGTATTATAAGCAGCTGCAGAAGATTCTCTGTGACCAGGCGGGAAGTGCATTTATTCAGACGCCGGCGGATAAGACGGCGCTCAGCAATCGGATTGCAGGGTACAAATTCTACCCTGTCTATGTACAGGACATCAGCACGGTGTACATTGTAGAATAAGAAGACAAACTTTATCGGTCACCGGGGGACCGTGACAAAAGCAGACAGGAGGAAGGGCAGCGTGAAATATGTTGGAAAAAAAATAGGTACTCTCATTATGACATTGTTTCTTGTTTCCGCTGCCGCATTCCTGGCTTTTGAGATCATTCCCGGAGATGTGGTTGCATCCATACTGGGGACAGAAGCCACTCCCGAGAGAGAAGCGCAGCTGCGGGAGGAACTGGGATTTAACGATCCTCCCATTGTCCGTTACGGGAAGTGGGTGGCAGGCGTATTTCAGGGGGACTTCGGTGTCAGCTACCGCTATTCCAAGAATATGAATGAAATGATGCCGGTGGCAGAGCTCATAGGAGATAAACTGCCGGTGACATTGTGGCTGGCCGCCATATCTCTGGTGCTGATTGTGCTGGTATCTATTCCGCTGGGTGTGCTCTGGGCGAAGAGCGGCAATCATCTGCTGGACGCGGCGCTGGGAGTTATCACCCAGGCATCTATGGCGGTGCCTTCTTTTTTTCTGGGAATTCTGGTTACCTGGCTGTTCGGAATTATGTTCCGGTTCTTCAGGCCGGGAGGTTATGTGAGTTATCAGGATAATTTTCCGGGCTTTCTCGGATATCTGTTGTTCCCGGCCATATCCATCGCTCTGCCGAAGGTTGCGATGACGGCGAGATTCCTGCGCAATTCCATGCTGACGGAACTGGACTCGGATTATGTGCGCACCGCATACAGCAAGGGCTGTACCAAAGAACGTGTCATGTACGGGCATGTGCTGAGGAATGCCATGATGCCGGTGGTGACTTTTCTGGGGATGATCGTGGCGGAGATTGTGGCAGGGAGTATTGTGGTTGAGCAGGTATTTGGTCTTCCCGGGATTGGAAGGCTGCTGATCAGCTCCATTTCCACAAGAGATTTTCCAGTGGTGGAGATTCTGATTCTCTATATTACATTTGTGGTGATATTTGTGTATTTTCTGGTGGATATTCTGTATAAGGTGATAGATCCCAGGATTTCATAAATGGATTTTTGAGATGGTCCGGGAACTGCCCCGGAAGCGTTTGTTTATGTGATTCCGGGAAGGAAAAGTAATTGCGGAAATGTAGAGGGAACGACCGTGGAAAACACAAAATATACAGGGAAGACGGAAGTGAAAAAAGTGAAGAATAAAAGGTGGAACAAATACCTGACAGCCGGCATGGTGATGACGGGCATTGCCGTGACACTGGGAATTGTGGGCTTTTTCTGGACGCCGTACAGCACCACTGCCATGTCTGCGGCGGAAAAATTTGCGCCGCCTTCTCTGCGTCATTTTTTCGGCACAGATAACTTCGGCCGGGATATTTTTTCCAGGGTTATGCAGGGAATGGGGACTTCGATTCTCATCAGCAGTCTTGTTGTGTTTTTCTCCGGCGCGGCGGGCATTTTCCTCGGGGCATTGACGGGATATTTCGGCGGTCTGGTAGACGAGGTGGTCATGAGGATTACAGATGCGCTGAACGGTTTCCCCAGTATCCTGCTGACACTGGTGATTATCAGTCTGCTGGGAATCGGGATGCAGAATGTGATTATTTCTCTGGGCCTGGTGTTCGTGCCCGGCTTTGTGAGAATTGTGAGAAGTGAATTTATCCGGCTTCGGGATGCGGATTATATCAAACGGGCCAGAATGATGAGGGTGGGGAATTTCCGCATCCTTTTTGTTCATATTCTGCCCAACATTTTTTCCGTGTTCTGGGTGTCCGTGATGATAGGTTTTAACAATGCCATACTGGCGGAGTCGGGCATGAGCTATCTGGGAATCGGCGTGCAGCCTCCGGATGCCAGTCTGGGCAAGATGCTTTCAGATGCCCAGGGATACCTGCAGACCGCACCCTGGTATGCATTGGCGCCGGGACTGACCATTGTGTGGGTGGTGCTGGGCTTTTCTCTGTTCAGCGAGGGAATCAGACGGAAGGGAGGCACACAGAGATGATTAAAATAGAAGAATTGTCCGTGGCCTTCGGTGATACCGAGGTGGTGAAAAACGTCAGCCTTGAACTGAGGGACGGTGAGATTCTGGGTGTGGTGGGGGAGTCCGGCTCGGGCAAGTCCGTCACGGCACTTACGTTGATGGGACTTGTGTCAGATGCGGCGAAAGTAACGTCCGGCCGGATTCTTTTTGACGATGTCATTCTGAGAGAAGCGGGCAGGCCATGTGACAAGGCGCTTTATCGGAAATTCCAGGGCTCGGAGATGTCCATGGTGTTCCAGGAGCCCCAGACCAGTCTGAATCCCACCCAGAAGGTGGGCCGGCAGGTGGAGGAAGTGCTGCTGCTTCACACAAAGCTGGACAGAGGGGAGATACGGGATAAAGTGCTGGAAACTTTTCGGGCAGTGGGACTGCAGGATGCGGAAAGGGTGTATGTCAGTTATCCGCATCAGCTGTCCGGCGGCATGCGCCAGCGTGCCATGATTGCCATGGCTGTAATTCTTCACCCCAGGCTGATTGTGGCGGACGAACCTACCACTGCGCTGGATGTGACCATCCAGAATCAGATAGTGGAACTGCTGCGTAAGATTAATGCAGAACAGAACAACGCCATGCTGTTTATCACCCATGATCTGCATCTTGCCAGGCGAATCTGTCACCGGGTGGCAGTGATGAAGGATGGCTGTGTGGTGGAGACGGGTACCGCGGAGGAAGTCCTTGATCATCCCGGAGAAGCATATACGAAGCGGCTGGTAGAGGCTGTTCCCTCCAGAGTCCGGGGCAGAGAAGGCAGGACGGCGGGCGGCAGGACATGTAATCCGGGATCACTGACCGGGGAAAACGGGAAAGCTCCTTCAGAGCCGGTACTGCAGGTGCGGGATCTGTCCGTGTACTATCAGGACGGCGGTCAGGCCCTGGCGGAGGAAGAAGGCAGAGAAGGGGGAAACCGATTTTCCCTGAAAGCCTTTTTCCGGCGAAACTATCGGCAGTATGTGGTCCATCATGCGGATTTTGAGATCTGGCCCGGAGAAAGTCTGGGGCTGGTGGGGGAGAGCGGCTGTGGCAAGACTTCTCTCTCTAAAGCAATTCTGGGCATAAACCATTATATAGAAGGAAATATCGTGCACCATTCCGTCCGGCCCCAGATGGTATTTCAGGATCCATACAGCAGCCTGAATCCCACGAAGACCATCGGATGGCTGCTGCAGGAGCCGCTGAGGGCCGCCGGCCGGCTGGATAAGTCTCTGGCCATGACGAAGGCGGACAGGGAGGCTGCGGCTTACGATATGCTGCGGCGAGTGGGGCTGGAGGAGGCTTATTTTCACAGGAAACCTTCCGAGCTCAGCGGCGGCCAGCGCCAGCGGGTCAGCATCGCTCAGGCCCTGATTACCAATCCGGGCTTTATTGTGGCGGACGAACCGGTATCTGCGCTGGATGTGACCATTCAGGCCCAGATTATGGAATTGATTTTAAAGCTTCAGGGGGAGATGAATCTTGCCTGTCTGTTCATTTCCCATGACATCAACGTGGTCTACCGGATGTGTGATCGGATCATGGTGATGAAGGACGGACAGATTCTGGAGATCGGAGAGACGGAAGAGGTATTCAGCCATCCGAAAGAAGATTACACAAAGCTGTTGTTGTGCAATTCGCAGTAATTATTTTGTGAAAAAAACGGGATTCCACCGTATTGACACAGGTTCCCGGACTTGCTAGAATAGAAATGATGGGATTTGTGCGCAGGACAAAGGGAGGTAATGGATATGTACCACTGTCATGTTCATTTTTATTTCACAGGTCAAAACTGCAGAGTGTTTGAGATCATAAAAGAAAGTTCTCGGCCGGAGAATTTTACATATACATTTGCGGCAGATGAAGTGCCTGAAAAGAATGCGGCATCTGAGGCGGATGTTATTGTGGCGAATCTGCAGGGAATGGACGCGGTGAAGACCGTTCGAACCCTGATTGCAGGCAAGTCGGAAGAGGCCCGGCTGATTCTGGTGGCGGAGAGGATGCAGATGGATCTCCTGACAGGGGAATTGCCGGAAATAGAAGATATATGGATATCTCCCATGACAGAGGAAGAGATAAAATTTCGGTTTAACCGGTGGCAGGACCGATATAAACAGGATAAGGATTACTGGCAGACCAGCCATTTTTTTGAAGCTACCATCAACAACATTCCCAATCTGATCTGGTATAAAGATAAAAACGGAATTCACGAGAAGGTAAATGACAGCTTCTGCAGGACGGTGAATAAGACCAAAGAGCAGGTGGAAGGCCGGGGACACGCGTATATCTGGGATGTGGAGCAGGATGATCCCGCATGTATAGAGTCAGAACGTGAGGTCATGACCAAGAAAAGGACCTTTGTGTCTGAAGAAATCATCAAAACCGGAGAGGGAATGCGGACGCTTACCACATATAAGTCTCCTTTATATGATATTGACGGAAGCGTGATGGGCACGGTAGGCGTTGCCATTGATGTGACGCAGGAGAGGGCCTATGAAGAGGAGATTGTACAGAAAAACCGTACGCTGGAGGCCCTTTTTACCACCATTGACTGCGGTGTGATCTGTCACACGATAGATGGAAGCAGAATTCTCAGTATCAACAGAGCCGCGCTTCAGATTCTGGGATACAGGACGCCGGAAGATCTGATGGAGGAAGGCTTTGACATGATTGCCTCTTCTGTTCTGGAAGAAGACAGAGAAGCGCTTCAGGAGAGCATCGAGGATCTGAAGAAAGAGGGAGACAGCGTCAGTGTGGAGTATCGGATCCGGCATAAAAGCGGTGATATTCTGCATATTATGGGGAATGTCAAGCTGATAAGAGAGAATGGGGAACTGTTTTATCAGCGTTTTCTTTTGGACTGTACGGCTCAGAAGCAGCAGGAAAAGCAGAATGAAAGACGCCAGATGGAGCTGGTGAAAGCGCTGAGCATTGACTACAGTCTGGTATGCTATTTTGATCTGGAGACAGGCAGCGGCAGGCTGCTTCAGGATGATGAAGGCAGACAGATATTTGGCAGTGTGTTTGACGGGAATATATCCCTGGAAGAAAGTATGGGGCGGTACATAGAGGAGTTCGTGTACGAAGAAGATCAGGATATGCTGCGGCAGGCTTCTTTGCCTGGAAAGATCAAACAGGAACTGGAAGAAAAAATGCAGTATTATGTGAACTATCGTGTACACGGAGCAGAGGGTGTCAGATATTTTCAGGTTAAGGCGGTGCGGGCCGGCGCCTGGGATGATGAGACACGGGGGATTGTTCTGGGATTCCGAAGCGTGGACGATGAGATTCGCAGCGAGATGGAGCAGAAGCGGCTTCTGGAAGATGCATTGCTGCAGGCGAATAAGGCAAGCAAGGCAAAGAGCGTATTTCTCTCCAATATGTCTCATGATATCCGCACACCTATGAATGCGATAGTAGGCTTTACGGCGCTGGCGATTACTCATGTGGATCACAGGGAGCAGGTGGAAGAATATCTGAAGAAAATCATGACTTCCGGGAATCATCTGCTGAGCCTGATCAATGATGTGCTGGATATGAGCCGTATCGAGAGCGGCAAGATACATCTGGAAGAGAAACCATGCAGTCTGCCGGATATTCTGCATGGATTGCGGAATATCCTGCAGGCTGACATCAACGCAAAGCAGCTGGAACTGTACATGGATACCGTGGATGTCTGGGATGAGGAAATTTACTGCGACAAGCTGCGGCTGAACCAGGTGCTGTTAAATCTGCTGAGCAATTCGGTCAAGTATACCGGTGCAGGCGGGATTGTCAGTATGCGCGTTACGGAAAAGGCCGGTGCACCCGCCGGGCATGCCATTTATGAGTTCTGCATCAGGGATACCGGAATCGGCATGAGCGAGGAATTTGTGGCACATATTTTCGAGCCTTTTGAGCGCGAGGAGAATACTACCATCAGCGGCATTCAGGGAACCGGGCTGGGAATGGCCATCACGAAGAATATAGTGGACATGATGAACGGTACTATTGAAGTGAAGAGCGAGCAGGGAGTGGGGACAGAATTCAGAGCCTGCTTTACCTTCCGGCTGGATACCGGGGTGAAAGAGCCGTATGATATAGCTGAACTGAAGAACTGCAGGGCGCTGGTGGTGGATGACGATTTTAACACCTGTGACAGTGTATCCTATATGCTGCAGCAGATTGGAATGCGGGCTGAGTGGACATTGTCCGGAAAGGAAGCAGTGCTGCGTACACATCAGGCGCTGATGCGGGGAGACAGCTATTCCGTGTATATTATCGACTGGCTGCTGCCTGATATGAACGGCATTGAAGTGACAAGAAGAATCCGGAAGGAAATGGGAGAGGAAGTTCCTGTGATTGTGCTGACCGCATATGACTGGTCGGACATTGAGGATGAGGCAAAGGAAGCGGGAGTGACGGCTTTTTGCAGCAAGCCGCTGTTCCTGTCAGAACTGAGAAGCTGTCTGCGGTCCGTTATCAATGCGGAGGAAGAAGAGGAGGAAAAAGAGCAGGAGGAACTGGTAAGGCATCATACAGGACGCATTCTGCTGGCGGAGGATGTGGAGCTGAATCAGGAGATTGCAGTGGCAATTCTGGGAGATGCAGGCTTTACCACAGAGGTTGCGGAGAACGGCAGGATAGCAGTGGAGATGCTGAGGAAATCTCAGCCGGGCTATTATCAGCTGGTACTTATGGATGTACAGATGCCTGTGATGAACGGTTATGAGGCGGCAAAGGCCATTCGGAAACTGGAGAACCGGAAACTGGCATCGATACCGATTATTGCCATGACTGCCAATGCTTTTGAAGAGGACAGAAAGGAAGCGCTGGCAAGCGGAATGAACGGACATATAGCGAAACCCATCGATGTGGACAACCTGATCAGTACGCTGGATGAGATTCTGGGCTGAACCGTCACTCTTTATCAAAATTTAATGGGAAAGTGATTGCAAATAGACAGGGACTATGCTAAACTGGAAACAGCCAAAATGACAAAAAAATAACAATCAATACAAATTATTTTTGGAGGAGAAAAAAATGGCAAAGAAAGTAGTTTTAGCCGGTGCATGCCGTACCGCAATCGGTACCATGGGCGGCACACTGAGCACGACCCCCGTAGTTGAGCTGGGTGCAATTGTTATCAAGGAAGCCCTGAGCAGGGCGGGAGTAAAGCCTGAAGATGTAGATCAGGTGTACATGGGATGTGTCATCCAGGCAGGACAGGGCCAGAACGTAGCGCGTCAGGCATCCATCAAAGCAGGACTGCCCATCGAAGTGCCTGCAGTTACCATGAATGTGGTGTGCGGTTCCGGTCTGAACTGTGTCAACCAGGCAGCGCAGATGATTATGGCCGGTGATGCGGATATTGTAGTGGCCGGCGGTATGGAAAATATGTCCATGGCGCCTTATGCAATTCCACAGGCCCGCTATGGTTACAGAATGAATAACGGTACCCTGGTGGATACCATGATTAAGGATGCGCTCTGGGACGCTTTCAATGATTATCATATGATTACCACCGCGGACAACATCTGCCGTGAGTGGGGCCTGACCAGGGAAGAGCTTGACCAGTTCGCATTAAAGAGCCAGCAGAAAGCCGAAGCGGCGCAGAAATCCGGTGCATTTGATGCGGAAATCGTACCTGTTATGGTGAAGAAGAAAAAGGAAGTAGTTGAATTTAAGGTTGACGAAGGCCCCAGAGCAGGGTCCACCATCGAGGGACTTGCGAAGCTTCGTCCCATCAATCCCGACGGTTTTGTGACTGCAGGCAACGCATCCGGCATCAATGACGGTGCTGCAGCCATCGTTGTCATGAGTGAGGAGAAGGCGAAGGAACTGGGTGTGAAGCCTATGGCTACCTTTGTGGCAGGCGCCCTTGCAGGTGTTCGTCCTGAAGTGATGGGTATCGGCCCCGTGGCAGCCACGAAGAAGGTTCTGGCGAAGACAGGAATGAAGATCGAAGACTTTGACATCATCGAAGCGAACGAGGCTTTTGCTGCTCAGTCGGTGGCAGTGGGCAAAGATCTGGGCATTGACGTGGACAAACAGCTGAACCCCAACGGCGGAGCCATTGCATTGGGGCATCCCGTAGGCGCTTCCGGATGCCGTATTCTGGTGACACTGCTTCATGAGATGCAGGCGAAAGGTGCGAAGACCGGACTTGCAACGCTGTGCATCGGCGGCGGCATGGGCTGCTCTACCATCGTGAAGATTGAAGACTAAAATAAACGCATGATATTCAGCAGGAAGAATGACTCTGCCTTGAGACATTCTTCCTTTGCTGAGGAAAAATATTATATGAGTGCGGAACTCAAAACTGCGGAACTCAAATAGGAGAACAAACCATGGAATTTATATTATACGAACAAAAAGGTGAGTACGCCATTATCACCATCAATCGTGAAAAGGCTCTGAATGCGCTGAATTCTACCGTATTGGAAGAGCTTGACAAGACCATTGACGCGGTGGATATCAATACAGTGCGCTGTCTGATTCTCACCGGTGCAGGCCGGAAATCTTTTGTGGCAGGTGCGGATATCGGCGAGATGAGTACTCTGACAAAGGCGGAGGGAGAAGCCTTCGGGAAGAAGGGCAATGATGTATTCCGTAAGCTGGAGACACTGCCGATTCCTGTTATTGCAGCGGTTAACGGATTTGCATTGGGCGGAGGCTGTGAGCTTTCCATGAGCTGTGATATCAGAATCTGTTCCGACAATTCAGTATTCGGTCAGCCGGAGGTTGGACTGGGGATTACTCCTGGCTTCGGCGGAACCCAGAGACTGGCTCGTCTGGTGGGAGCCGGAATGGCAAAGCAGATGATTTATACCGCACGCAATATCAAGGCGGACGAGGCATACAGAATTGGTCTGGTCAATGCTGTTTATCCTCAGGAGGAGCTGCTTCCCGCCGCAGAGAAGATGGCTGCAGGAATCGCAAAAAATGCGCCCATAGCTGTCCGCAACTGCAAGAAAGCTATCAATGAGGGGCTGGATGCGGATATGGATCAGGCGCTTGTAATCGAGGAGAAGCTGTTCGGCGACTGCTTTGAGACCGAAGATCAGAAGTATGGTATGGCCTTCTTCCTTGACAAGAACAAGGAGAAGGTGAAGGAGCCGTTCAGGAACTGCTGAGGAGGATGACTATGGATAAGAAAAGAATAATCTGTTTGACAGCAGGTATTCTGTTCATTGCGGCAGGCGCTGTTCTGCTTTATATGGGAATGGACAATGGAGATATTACGATAAAGATAGGCGGCGGTGCCATTATTGTAGGCGGATTGGCGTTTCTCATGGAGAGCACAAAGAAAAAGAATTCAAATAAGGAGGACTGATTAATGAAAGTAGGTATTATCGGGGCGGGCACCATGGGTGCAGGAATCGCTCAGGCATTTGCCATGACGGAAGGATATGAAGTATGCCTTTGCGACATCAAACAGGAGTTCGCTGATGGAGGCAAGGCCAGAATTCTGAAGAATCTGAACTTTCTGGTAGGGAAAGAGAAAATGACGCAGGAGGCAGCAGATGCCATTTCTGCGAAAATTTCCACAGGTCTGAAGGATATCTGCACAGACTGTGATCTGGTAATTGAAGTTGCACCTGAGAACATGCAGATTAAGAAGACTACTTTCAAGGAACTTCAGGAAATTGTAAAACCTGAGTGCATTTTTGCAACCAATACCTCATCTCTTTCCATCACGGAGATCGGAGCTGGACTGGACAGACCTATGATTGGTATGCACTTTTTCAATCCGGCAGACAGAATGAAGCTGGTGGAAGTGATTGCAGGGGCCAACACTCCCGACGAGCTGGTAGAGAAGATCAAGGCTATCTCGGCAGAAATCGGCAAGACTCCTGTAGAGGTAAAGGAAGCGCCCGGTTTTGTGGTAAACAGAATTCTGATTCCCATGATCAATGAGGCCATCGGCATTTATGCGGAAGGCATTGCCAGCGTGGAAGATATTGATACAGCTATGAAGCTGGGTGCCTCTCACCCCATGGGACCTCTGGCGCTTGGCGACCTGGTAGGTCTTGACATTGTGCTTGCCATCATGGAAGTACTGCAGAATGAGACGGGAGATTCCAAATATCGTCCTCATCCGCTGCTCCGCAAGATGGTTCGCGCAGGCAAGCTGGGCAAGAAGACCGGGGTGGGATTCTACGACTACAGCAAAAAGTAAGGTCCGGCTTCGGAAGGAAAGCAGGGTAACTTTGAACAGGTAATACAATCACTGCGCCGTTCCGGTGCAGTGGTTTTGCGCGCAGAGGAGGTGACTTCTGTTCATTCTGTGAGCAGCAGCCGGACTTCCCTGCCGGTTGACACAGCTGAGCGCAGTCCGATATTCTGTCTGGACGGCTGCGGCGGTTATGACAAAGGAAGTTAAAATAAATAATGGAGGAATGGTAATCATGGATTTTATGTTGCGAAAAGAGCATGAAATGGCACGCACTCTTTTCAGAGAGTTTGCCGAAAAGGAAGTAAAGCCTCTTGCTCAGGAGGTAGATGAAACCGAAGAATTCCCCAGAGGAACCGTTGACAAGATGGCAAAAAATGGTTTTCTGGGTATTCCTGTTCCCAAGGAGTACGGAGGACAGGGCTGTGACCCTCTGACCTATGTTATGTGTGTGGAGGAGCTGTCAAAAGTCTGCGGTACCACAGGTGTTATTGTTTCTGCACATACATCACTGTGCTGTGACCCCATCATGACCTTCGGTACGGAAGAGCAGAAGGCAAAGTACCTGGTGCCCCTTGCAAAAGGTGAGAAGCTGGGAGCATTCGGCCTGACCGAGCCCGGCGCCGGTACGGACGCACAGGGACAGCAGACCAAAGCGGTTGCGGATGGAGACGACTATATTATTAACGGTTCCAAGATTTTCATTACCAACGGTAAGGAAGCAGATGTATATGTAATCTTCGCAGTGACCGGCACTATTGAGAAGAGAGGAAGAAAGATTAAGGAGATTACCTCCTTCATCGTGGAAAAGGGAACTCCCGGATTCAGCTTCGGCACGAAGGAGAAGAAGATGGGTATCCGCGGTTCCTCTACATATGAACTGATCTTTACAGACTGCCGTGTTCCGAAGGAGAATATGCTTGGCAAGCTGGGACAGGGCTTCAAGATTGCCATGCATACTTTGGACGGCGGACGTATCGGGATTGCCGCACAGGCTCTGGGAATTGCAGAGGGCGCGCTGGAGAGAACCATTGCCTACACCAAAGAGAGAAAGCAGTTCGGCAAGCCGATTGCAGCTCTGCAGAATACCCAGTTCCAGTTGGCTGACATGGCTACCAAGGTAGAGGCTGCTCAGCTTCTGGTGTACAAGGCGGCAATGGCAAAGGCCACACAGAAGGAATATGGTTTCGAGGCGGCACAGGCGAAACTTTATGCTGCGGAAGTAGCTATGGAAGTGACCACGAAGGCTGTTCAGCTTCACGGCGGATATGGCTATACAAGAGAGTATGATGTGGAGCGCATGATGCGTGATGCCAAGATTACCGAGATTTATGAGGGAACCAGTGAGGTTCAGCGCATGGTTATCAGTGCTGCCCTTTTGAAGTAGGAAGATTTCGGATTCTGCGTCGCATATCTGTATTTTCCGGAAGCGGTGTAGATTGCGAGAGACAGTTTATTCACATGAAAATAGAATAAAGGAGTGAAAATACAATGAAAGTTGTTGTTTGTATTAAGCAGGTTCCTGATACCAAGGGCGGCGTAAAGTTCAATCCCGACGGTACTCTGGACAGAGCTGCCATGATGACGATTATGAACCCTGACGATAAGGCAGGTCTGGAGGCAGCGCTGAGATTAAAGGATCAATATGGTGCGGAAGTTACCGTTCTGACCATGGGACTTCCCAAAGCAGAAGATGTCCTGCGCGAGGCAATGGCCATGGGCGCTGACAAGGGCGTGCTGGTGACTGACAGAGTGCTGGGCGGAGCAGATACCTGGGCGACTTCCCAGACCCTGGCCGGCGCACTGCGCAATATGGAATATGATTTGATTATTACCGGGCGTCAGGCCATCGACGGCGACACTGCACAGGTGGGACCGCAGATTTCCGAGCATCTGAATATTCCGGTTATCTCCTATGCTCAGAATCTGAAGATTGAAGGTGACAGCGTTATCGTGGAGCGTCAGTACGATGACAGATATCATGTGCTGAAAGCTAAAATGCCCTGCCTGATTACCGCTCTGGCTGAGCTGAATGAGCCCAGATATATGACACCCGGCGGAATCTTTGATGCCTGCAGGGCAGAGATTACCGTATGGGGCAGAGCTGATCTGAAGGATGTGGAAGATTCCAACCTGGGTCTGAAAGGCTCACCCACACAGATTGCAAAGGCTTCCGACAAAGTCCGCAAGGGCGCCGGTGAGAAAGTTACCCTTGATCCGGCCGAAGCTGTTGACTATATTGTTGACAAACTGAAAGTGAAGCATGTGATTTAAAAATAATTGGTTGCAGCGGAATAAAAACAGTCTCGAAGACAGTCATGCCGGGAGAATTTTCAGATGCTTTCTTTGCAGCTGAAAATTACTCCCCTTAGAGGCATGAATGTAGAGAGACGGAACTGGAATTAGGAGGAAAAACAATGAATTTAGAAGAATATAAAGGCGTATATGTCTTCGCACAGCAGGTGGACAATATCGTCAACAGTATTGCTTTTGAACTGATCGGCAAGGGCAAGGATCTGGCTGCAGATCTTGGAACCGAGGTAACTGCTGTATTGGTGGGAAGCGGCGTGAAGGATCTGGCAGATGAGCTGGCAGAATACGGCGCCGACAGAGTTATCGTTGTGGATGATCCCGAGCTGAAGGAGTACAGAACCGAGCCTTATGCACATGCGCTGGCATCTGTGATCAACAAGTATAAACCGGAAATCTTCCTGGTAGGCGCCACAGCTATCGGCCGTGATCTGGGCCCCCGTGTATCCGCCAGGATTCACACAGGTCTGACAGCGGACTGTACACAGCTTGACATCGGAGATTTCCCGTTAAATCCTATCCCCGGCAAGGAGCAGAAGCACAATCAGCTGCTGATGACCCGTCCTGCGTTCGGCGGCAACACCATCGCCACCATTGCATGTCCGGATTTCCGTCCTCAGATGGCCACAGTTCGCCCCGGCGTTATGCAGAAGAGAGAGAAACAGGCAGGCGTTAAGGCCAATGTGGAAGAATTCAATCCCGGATTCACGCCCAATAACAACTATGTGGAGATTCTGGAGGTTGTAAAGGCTGTATCCGAGACCGTGGATATCATGGATGCGAAGATTCTGGTATCCGGCGGACGTGGAATGGGCGGTCCTGAGAACTTCAAGATGCTGGAGGATCTGGCAGAAGTTCTGGGCGGTACCGTGAGCTGCTCCCGTGCCGTTGTGGACGCGGGCTGGAAGCCGAAGGATTTGCAGGTAGGACAGACAGGAAAGACTGTACGTCCCAATGTCTATTTTGCCATTGGTATTTCAGGTGCCATTCAGCATTTGGCAGGTATGGAGGAATCCGATATTATCATTGCCATCAATAAGGATGAAACCGCTCCTATTTTTGAAGTAGCTGATTTTGGACTGGTGGGTGATCTGAATAAGATTGTACCTGCTTTGACCGAGAAGCTTCGCGCGGAGATGGCTCACAAGAACTGACACTGAGCAGTTGTTACAAAAATTTTACAAATGTATTTCAGGAAGCTCCCATAGGTCGAAACAATGTATTTTGTGAGACTTGTGGGAGCTTTTTTTCAAAAAATCGTATATTAGTGTTTGTTGCCATTTAAACGGGCATCATGTAGAATAAATATGTTGTCAATGTGAATGAAATGACTGTAGAAGTCAATCGGAGAGAGTTATGAAACGAAATGTCAGCCTCGAGGAAATATCCGATGGTCGTCTGTATAAGATAAACGATATGGTGAAGGCAGACAGCCGCGGCTGCAGGGGCTGTAGTAAATGCTGTACCGGAATGGGGAATTCTGTTACGCTGGACCCCTATGACGTGTATCGCCTGCAGAAAGGACTGGGCAAAGGAATCCCGCAGATGCTCGCAGAAGAGCTGGTGGAGCTGAATGTGACCGAAGGAGTCATTCTTCCCAGCCTGAAGATGGCTGGTCAGGAAGAGCGATGTGTATTCCTGAGCCAGGAAGGAAGATGCAGCATTCATGAGTTCCGACCGGGTGTCTGCAGACTGTTTCCTCTGGGGCGTGTCTATGATAAAAGCGGGGATTTTCAGTATTTCCTGCAGACAGGGGAATGTGAGGAAAAGTCGCGTTCTAAAGTAAAGGTGAGCAGATGGATTGACACCCCTGAACAGGGGAAAAATCATGCCTTTATCTGCAGATGGCACGGGCTTGTGAAAGGTCTGGAAGGAACGATTGGAAGAGCGGAGGATATGGAACAGGCAAAGGAGCTGAATATCCGGATGCTGCAGACTTTTTTTATGAAGCCATATGAGGCGGAGAGCGATTTTTATGGACAATTTGAAGAGCGGCTGGCAGGTTTCAGAGACATATAAACCGGAATACAGGAAGAAGAGAAGGGAACAGTTGGGATAGATGACGCCGGAAGAAGAACGTCAGATTCGCTGGAAAAAGCGAATCGAAGAAATGAAAAAAGCGAAGAGAAGAAGAGAGCTTCTGTATAAATGGGGCGGATTGGGAGCCGGCGCCGCCGTACTGCTTATAGCGGCTGCTGCGGCAGGAAGCTTATTCTTCCATAAAACGACAGATACAGCAGGGCCGGAAGCTGCACGGGGCAGAATCGAGAGAGCGGCTGTACGGGAGGAAATTCAGAAGATACCGGAATCGACAAAACATTTCATGAGCAAAGAGGAAGCCGCTCTGGCGGCACAGCTGCCGGAGGGAAGTGATGTGCCCCTGGCGGGACCTTCATCGGTATCCGGAGGATTATGGGAAGTGAATGATGATTCCGGCAGCTTTGGATTTAACGAAAGCATTGTCAGTGAATACGGCATTCTGGTTGATGTGGACGGAGCTGCGGTTCTGGCCCAGAGAGCAGCGCGGACCAGGATGAATCCGGCCTCCATGACGAAGATTCTCACTGTGCTGGTGGCGGCGGAGCGGCTGACAGAAGAAGATTTGGATCAGACAGTACCCATTACCATAGAGATAACAGATTACTGCTTTATCAATGAGTGCAGCGTTACGGGTTTTGAGAGAGATGAAGTAGTTCCGGTGAGAGACTTATTCTATGGAACGGTTCTGCCGTCCGGTGCAGATGCTTCTCTGGCTCTGGCTAATTACGTGGCAGGGTCTCATGAAGCGTTTGTGGATTTGATGAATGCGAAACTGGCTGAGCTGGGACTGGCGGAGACTTCCCATTTTACCAATTGCGTGGGTCTGTATGATGAAAATCATTACAGTACGGCATATGATATGGCGGTGATGCTGAAGGCGGCAGCGGACAACGAATTCTGCCGACAGCTTCTGTCGGCCCGCACATATACTACCACACAGACAAAGGAGCACCCGGAGGGACTGGTAATTTCCAACTGGTTTCTGCGCAGAATTGAAGATAAAGATGTCCACGGAGAAGTGGTGTGCGGCAAGACCGGTTATGTTGACCAGTCCGGCAGCTGTGCGGCCAGTCTGGCTGTGGGCAGTGACGGGAAAGAATATATCTGCGTGACTGCCGCGTCCAACAGCAAGTGGCGCTGTATTGACGATCAGGTGGAACTGTATCAGCGATTCCTGCCGGAAATGACTCCGGAGCCGGGGACGCCGGAAACCCCTCCGGGTTCGGAGGGGCCGTAAGGTTAAAAGCTTTTGAGATTTTCCCGGAAGGCGATGCCTGTGGGCGTTGCGGCCAGGCCGCCTTTTCCCGTTTCTTTCAGATCTTCCGGAAGGATTCTGCCCACGCTTCTCATAGCATCGAATACTTCGTCAGGAGGAATTTTACTGCGGATACCTGCATTGGAAAGATCGGCGGAGGTCAATGCATTGACCGCGCCGATTACATTTCTCTTCACACAGGGAACCTCCACCAGACCGGCAACCGGGTCGCAGGCAAGCCCCAGCAGATTTTTCATGGCAAGGGCAGCGGCATGTGCGATGGCTTCCGTGTCACCGCCCAGCAGAAATGCCACACCGCCTGCAGCCATGGCCGATGCGGCGCCGATTTCTGCCTGACAGCCTCCGGCCGCGCCGGAGACGGAAGCCCGCTGTGCGATGATTCCGCCGATACCCGCACTGACATAGAGCGCTTTTACCATTTCCTCCCGGGAATAGCCTTTATCCTGCTCCAGCGACAGAAATACCGCGGGAAGTACGCCGCAGGAGCCCGCTGTGGGCGCTGCAACAATGCGCTTCATACAAGCGTTGGATTCTCCCATTTTGATAGCCTTTTCCATCACGAGCCCCAGGAAGGAGCCGCAGAGCATAGTTCCGCTGCGCCGGGCATTTGCCGCTTTTTCTCCGTCCCCGCCCACCAGCCCGCTGGTGGAAGTAAGATTGGGCTCATAGGCTTCATCTGCGCTCTGCATTGCTTCATACATTCCGCGCATCCGCAGGAAGGCTTCTTCTTCCGTAATCTCCATTTCCCTGCAGTCATTGTCTCTGACAATTTCCCAGAAGGATTTTCCCGTATTTTTTTCCATTTCAATGATTTCCTGAAAGGACTGATACATATATTCTCTCCTGATTCACAAACTATTGCCCCTGTCAGGGCTTTGAGGTATCATTTTCAGATAATAACGAACCTTATGGCTGTCTGTTTATACTTTCGGGAGCGGTATCCGCTGATTCAGATCTGTCTGCCAGCCCGAGATAAGTCACTTTCAGAATCCCTTCCAGATGCGCCAGCCATTTGATGGCGTTCTCCGGAACCTCCTGATCGCATTCCAGTATAATGACGGCGTTCCCTCCCTTGGAAGAGCGATACAGCTGCATAGTGGCTATATTAATGGATTTGTGGCTTAACATGGAAGTAATTTCCGTCACATGGCCGGGCTGATCCAGATTATTCACTACCAGAGTGGGGTAATCGCCGGAGAAATTGGCGGGGAGCCCGTCGATCTCCGTAACGCGGATGGCGCCCCCGCCTGTGGAGGCTGCCACAATTTCCATTTTTCTCTGACCCTCTCCCTGTAAAATCAGCTTCACAGAATTCGGATGTACATCACCCAGATCTATGCCAGACAGTCGATAGTCCATAGCCGCTTCATGGGCGTAACGGAAACTGTCCGGAATTCTGGAGTCGTCCACGGCAAATCCCAGAAGACCTGCAATCAATGCTCTGTCTGTCCCGTGGCCTTTACCGGTGGCAAGGAAGGAACCGTGGAAGAAGATATCTGCCTTCTGTACCGGGACACCGAGCAGCTTACGGGAAATGCTGCCGATCTTGACAGCGCCTGCGGTGTGAGAGCTTGAGGGGCCTACCATTACGGGGCCGATGATATCGAATGAATTCATGGTCTGTTGACTCCTTTTTCTGTTCCGGGTGGAAGGGAAAGTGCATCCCAAAGGTTATATTCGCCTTCTCTTTTACTATATATTAGTTTCGGATAAATTGCAATAAGTTCTGTGGGCGGAGATGCTGGATTTACAGCGGTACAGCGTTTCCCGGAAGCATCAGGAGAAAGGCAGTGGCGCTGCCCCCGAAGACATCTTACTGGAAGCTGTTGCGGAATGCTTTTGATTATGACATGGGGAGTGGGAGTTGCCTATGAGAGACTGCAGGAAATCAGGAATGCTCCCCATTATATGATGAGCAGCGGAGGCGGAACACAGCTGCGTCATGGACTGGGATTGCTGCTTGTACACCAGATAGTGCAGGCCCATGGGGGAGTGTATGCATTGACCATGGGCCGTCGGGAGGATTTCTGGTGGAAGTTACGCTTCAGGTACCTGGGGCCTGTCCAGAGCTTCTTTTTGATAAAAGCAGAGGGCATTGTCCAGCTTCAGGGTATCCATAAGCTCTCTGGCACCGGAGACTTTTCGATAAAGCTGTATGGTGCCCACGCCTGCGGAACCCGCCAGAAGCGGAATTTTCGATTTTTTCCCTTCGGGAGATTCATATTGCAGCTGCAGCATTTCTGCTTTGGCAGAACTGCCGGATACCTTCACAACCGCCGATTTGCTTTTTGCAAGGATGTGCCAGATAAACCGTTTCCCGGTTTCCTTTGTCTCCCATTTGCAGCGGCTGAAGGTGAAATCTTCTCCCATATAAGTCAGCTGCAGCATAAGTCGGCCCCGCAGGGGGAACCACAGGAACCTGGGGCAGAAGCAGCTCATGGCCAGAACGGAATGGCGAAGGGCACCGCCAGTACGCTGACTGGAAAGTTTGCCGCAGGCGAACTGAAACCAGGGCCTGTTAAAGCTTCGTCCCCAATGCTTATCGGCATAACCATAACTGAGCTCGGGAATGATGTCATATGACACGCCGTCCAGAGTCACACTGCCCCGGAAGAAGCTGCGGATGCCTTCTCCGTGCCAGTAGCTGTCCAGGGCGTTCAGCAGCTGAAAAAATCTTCCGGCTCGAAGGCCTGTATGACAGGAGACGGCTTTGCGTACTTCCAGATCCCATTCCATGGAGCCGCTGTCCGTCATCAGAGAGCGGTGTCTGGCCTCCGCCCTTGACACTTCCACAAAACCGGTGAGCTTGTCCTCACTGTACAGACAATGCCCGGTCTGGCTGTCTGAAACCTGCATCACCAGAGGATTCAAGGTAGTTTTCAAAGCGGAAATGGGGTAGAATGCATGGAGCTGTCTGCCGCCTTCCCCCTCTGCGTCAGGGAAAGCGCCGGCTTTTATCATCACATAGGAAGGCCGCATGCCACGTTTCTTATAATAAGGATGCTGACCGAGAATGGGCTGATTTCCGCCCAGACCGGGATTCATAACGAAAAATTCTATAAAAAATGTCCGGGTATCCCCGGTGTCCGGCTGTACGCCGGAAAAGGAGTGCCACCAGCGCATATAGCCTTTTTTGGCCAGGGGCCCCCGCAACATACATGCATTTCTTGTCAAATCGGATAAATTCATTCGGTATCTCGCTTTTTCATTCTGTAAGACGTATCCACTATATGTGGGTTTACTATATTTTATTATAATACTATATATAGAATTTGACAAGGACATTCAGGTTGCCAATTTCCTGAAATCAGAATATACTTAAAAAAGTGAGAAGGAGGAGGCATATGCATATCCTGATAATAGAAGACGAAGAGGAGACTCGTCGGGAAATGACAGATTTTCTGGAGAACTCCCTGCACCGGGTCACGGCGTTTACCGAATTTGAACACATAATTCCGCAGATTTTTGCCATCCGTCCGGATATCATTCTGCTGGACTTGAACCTGCCGGGACGCTTCGGCTTTGATATCTGTACGGAGATTCGAAAATCTTCCGATGTTCCCATTATTTATGTCACAGGGTGTACCGATTCCATGGACGAGGTAACCGCGTTCTTAAAAGGCGGGGATGACTACATTACGAAACCTTTCCATCCTTCCCTTCTGCTGGCACATATCAATGCGGTTTTAAAAAGGACACAAAGGGGGAAGGAAGAGCTGAAAATGGAGTGTGGAGGAGTGGAGCTGGATCTGGCCAGAGGCTGTATCCGACATGGAGGAGAGAGCAGAGAGCTGACCAAAAATGAACTGAAAATATTAAGCTGGCGGCCTTTTCCTTGTGTCCCATTCTGTTTGCCGCCGTAATCAGCGGAACCATTGCGGTATATGTGGGATGGAAATTCAATTTCTATACCGGAACCCACACTGCGGCAGCGGGATATTTCGGAATTTCCTTTCTGCTGCTTCTGATGGTATATGCCGTATATTTCATTGTGACTTATGCGGGATTTCTGCGGAATGTAATGACTGGACAACATGAATAAAATGTGAAAACGATTTCAGCATATTAGACAATAAGCATGTAAAAAAATTATGAAAAATGACAATTTACAAAATAGGAAACCTGGTATATGATTTTGCCTCAGAAGAGACAAACACGAGCTACTATGATATCGCAATTCAGTAAACGAAGGGATTGAGAAAGGTGAAAAAAGGTGATATTTATGCAGCAGGTATTCGTTAAGTTTGATGATGTGGATCAGGTAAGAAATTTTGTAAATGTGGTTAATACGGTGGAGGCCAATTTTGAGCTGGGGTCTGGCAGACGTATTGTAGACCCGAAATCCATACTGGGAGTCTTTGCGCTTGATCTGGCCAGACCCCAGCGTCTGGTGTGTGACTCCGACGACTCATCAATGCTTGAAAAAATCAGTCCTTTTCTTGTGAGAGAGAAAGTGGGCTGAGAAAATGAGAACTGCTACAGGCTTGTATGGTAAGAATAGAGGAAGTCAGAAAGATAAAAAAGAGTAAAAGGAAACGGGCAGCTTTTTTTGCGGAATACGGCAGAAACAGGCTGCCTTTTGACGGGGAAGAGAAATGTCGCGAAAAATCATTTTTCTGGATATAGACGGCACCTTGACGGAATCGGGGACCAACGAGCCGCCGTCTTCGGCGCTGTGGGCCATTGACCGGGCCAGAGCAGCGGGACATTATATATTCCTCTGCAGCGGCAGATGTTATGGAATGCTCAAAGCTTTGCTGCAATATAATTTTGACGGGGTTGTGGCCAGTGCCGGCGGATATATTGTGTGCGGAGGGGAAGTGATTTTTGACTGCCCCATGGAGGAGAGGCAGAGGAAGGCGGCGATGGCGCTCCTGAAGGGAAACGGAGTCTTCCGGACGGTGGAATGTCTTCATGATTCCTACACGGATATGGAATTCAGAGAATTCCTGAGCAGGCGGGGAGGGACTTGGCTTCGGCACAGAGAGCGGACTGAGAGAAATCTGAATATCCGTCCCATGCAGGAGTACCGGGGACAGCCGGTATACAAGATTGTATTCATGAGTCCTGCCTTTGAGCAGCTGACAGAGCCCCGCAGACTCCTGCTGCCGGATTTTGATTTTGTGGTGCAGGAGGACAAAGGCAGGGGATATGTTCAGGGAGAGCTGATAAACAGGAAATTTGACAAGGGGAGAGCCATAAAACGGGTCTGTGAATGTCTTAAGATCCCGCAGGAGGATTCCGTGGCCTTCGGGGACAGCATGAATGACAGAGAAATGCTGGAAAGCGCGGGACTGGGCATCTGTATGGGAAATGGCAGCCAGGAACTGAAGCGGATTGCGGACGATGTCTGCCCTTCTCTGAGAGAAGACGGAATCCGGGATGCCTTTCTGAAACATGGCCTGCTCTGACAGGGAAAAGAGGCAAACGACAGTATTGAAGCAATCAGTAAAGTCAGAGGGAAAAGGAGAGGAAAAAGATGAAATATGAAGAAAAAAAGTTTCAGAAGCGGTTAAAGGAGCACCATGATGAGCTTCGATGGCTTTATATGGAGCTATATGAAAATGATTCCATGTTCGCGGAGCTGCTGGAGAACATGCAGCGGTATTATCAGGAGAGAAATGCCGTGCTGAAACAACTGGATACGGAGCGGGAGACAGACCGGGGGTGGTACCGCCGGAACGACATGCTGGGAATGATGCTCTATATCGACAATTTTGCCGGAAATATGAAGGGTGTGGAATCCAGACTGGATTATATTGAGAGCTGCAATGTGAATTATGTTCATCTGATGCCCTTTCTGGAGACGACAGAAGGCCGTTCTGACGGTGGATATGCGGTGTCGGATTTCCGCAGGGTCCAGGAAAAACTGGGGACCATGGAGGATTTGGAGAGTCTGACGGCGGCCTGCCATAAAAAGGGAATCAATGTCTGCATGGATTTTGTCATGAACCATACCTCTGAGGACCATGAATGGGCGAAGAAAGCCCGGGAAGGGGACGGAGAATATATGAGCCGTTATTTCTTCTTCGACAATTCTGAGATTCCTTCTCTGTATGAGAAAACGGTTCCCCAGGTGTTTCCCACCACTGCGCCGGGCAATTTTACCTGGCTGGAGGATGCGGGACATTTTGTCATGACCACCTTTTATCCCTATCAGTGGGATTTAAATTATAAGAATCCCCGTGTTTTTAATGAAATGATGTATAATTTCCTGTACCTTGCCAACAGGGGGATTGACATTATCCGCATTGACGCAGTTCCCTATATCTGGAAGGAACTGAACACCAGCTGCAGGAATCTGCCTCAGGTACATACCATTGTCCGCATGATGCGTATGATTACGGAGATTGTCTGTCCGGGGATTCTGCTGCTGGGAGAAGTCGTCATGGAGCCGGAAAAAGTGGTGCCTTATTTCGGGACTGTCGAAAAACCGGAATGCCATATGCTTTACAACGTTACAACCATGGCGACTACCTGGCATACAGTGGCCACAAGGAATGTAAAACTGCTGAAAAAACAGCTTGATATCGTGAATGCTCTGCCGAAAGACTATGTATTTCTGAATTATCTGCGCTGTCACGATGATATCGGCTGGGGACTTGATTACGGAACCCTGATGACAGAGGGAATCGGAGAGCGTTCTCACAAACAATATCTCAACGACTATTTTCAGGGATATACCGGGGCAAGCAACAGCAGGGGCGAGCTGTATAATGCGGATCCGGTGACGGGAGACGCCCGTTTCTGCGGAACCACAGCCTCCATGTGCGGCATTGAGAAAGCGGGATCCCGGCGGGAAGACGCAGCCATGGAACGTGCAATTCGTCTGGATATAATGCTGCATGCGTATATGTTCATGCAGTCCGGGATCCCGGTGCTTTACAGCGGAGATGAAATCGGGCAGGTGAATGATTACAGTTATAAGGAAGATCCTCTGAAAGCGGCAGATTCCCGCTATATTCACAGAGGCGCCATGAACTGGAAGCTGGCTGAAAATGCCTCTGATGCGGATACCGTGGAGGGAAAGCTGTTCGGGCAGCTGGGACAGCTGGAACAGATTCGTAAGCGAGAGAAGGTATTTGTGTCCAATGCGGATACCTGGACCATTGATACCTGGGATAATTCTGTGCTCTGCATCGGAAGATATTATCAGGGAGAGAAGATGATAGGTTTGTTTAATTTCAGCGAATATGACAAAACCGCCTGGATCAACGAGACGGATGGAGACTATACAGAACTGATCTCAGAGAGAGTGATGAAAGCAAGAGGGGTTGACATACCGGCTTATGGGTTTTATTATCTGAAAAGGAAGTAATGATGGATTGTCTGAACCGATAGAAAGTAACGGTTCAGCCGGAGGCCGAATTGCTGCCGGGAAGAGATAAGCGCAATTCGGGAGGAAAAGGATGAATATAGCGGAAATTGCAGAGCGGGCGGGCGTATCCAGGGCGGCTGTCTCCCGTTATTTTAACAATGGATATCTCTCTGAGGAGAAAAGGCAGGCTATCCGGGAAGTGGTGGAGGAGACCGGCTACCGGCCGTCGGTGCAGGCACAGATGCTCAGGACGAAGAAGACCAGAATGGTAGGTGTAATCGTGCCGAAAGTGGCCTCCGCATCCATAGCCAGAATGGTGGAAGGAATGCTGTCCGTATTGAACGGGAACGGCTATCAGATGCTCCTGGCAGTGAGCCAGAACAATCCGAAAAAAGAGCTGGAATACCTGGAGACTTTTAACGATAAAACAGTGGACGGCGTGATTCTGGTGGGCACGGTATTTACCAGAGAGCACAGGCTGCTTTTAAAGCGCCTGTCTGTGCCGGTGGTGATTGCCGGGCAGCGGCTGCCGGGCTATTCCTGTGTCTTTCATGACGACTATCATGCCACCTATGACCTGACCAGGCTCATTCTGGAAAGGGGAAGGAACCGTCTGGGTTACATCGGGGCCATTTCACAGGATAAGGCAGTGGGAGCGGAAAGGTATGATGGTTTCCGGGATGCAGTGCGGGATATGGGACATGCGGAGCTGGTAAAGAACCATGTGGTGGCAGCATTTACAGTCGTGTCAGGATATGAGAAGACAGGGGAGCTTCTTCGGAAATGCGGGGAACTGGACGGCCTGATCTGTGCCACAGACACCATGGCCGTGGGGTCCGTACAATATCTGCGGGAACACGGAATTCAGGTTCCGGTGCGGATTCTGGTGGCCGGACACGGAGATTCCGAGATGGCCCGGCTGACGGCGCCGCCCCTGCTCACTGTGCATTATTCCTATGAAAAGTGCGGAAAGATTGCGGTGGAGATGCTGGTGGAACTGCTGGGACAGGGGGAGGCGGCCAGACGGGAAGTAAAGCTGGGGTATTCTATTGTGGAGAGGTGACGCAACAGTTCAGAACCAGGGATATTCTTCCGGAAGATTTACAGAAAGGTAATAGAAACTGAAACAGAAACAGAATTGAAATGAAAAGGCAAGGTACAGATATATGAAATCACAAAATGAACTGAGAACATTGCTGCGATCCATAGACCATAAGGGATATCCGGCTTATAAATCTCTGGCAGGAACATGGAAATTCGACCGCTATACATTGGTCATCGACCATGTACAGGGGGACCCTTTTGCATCCCCTTCCAGCCTGCACGTGGAGATTCCTCACACCCTGGCGAAATTTCCCGCCGCTTATTATGCGGAGGACTGCGGCCGCATTGCGCTTCAGGATTTTCTGGTCAGGCAGGTGGGAAAGCAGTTTGAACAGTATAATTTCAGGGCAAAAGGTTCGGGGAAGAGCGGTTTGCTGTCTATCAGCCGCTGCGGTCAGGCGGTTCTGGAGCGAAGCGCCTGTGAGATTACGGACAGTGGTCTGATTGTGCGCTTTTATGTGGGATTCCCGGCTTTCGGTCGGACCATCAACGCAGGAGAGCTGGACAAGATTCTCTTTGATTTTCTGCCCCGCTGTGTGGAAAGCAGTCTGTTTTATGCCAGGCTGGACGGGAAAAAGGTGGAGAGTGTGGTGCATCTGGCGGAAGACCAGAGGGAAGTCCGGCGGATTCTGAAGGCGGAAGGGCTGGTGGCTTTTGTGGCCAACGGCTCTGTGCTGCCCAGGAAAAGCGGTGTGTCAGATCTGCCTATGGCAGACAGCGTTCCCTTTACCTCCCCGGCTTCCATGGAGAGGACTTTTCGGCTGCCCCACAGAGGAGAGATTACGGGAATGGCCATACCGGAGGGCATTACACTGATTGTGGGAGGCGGCTATCACGGAAAGTCCACTCTGCTGGAAGCCATTCAGATGGGAGTGTACGACCATATCGCCGGAGACGGCCGGGAATTCGTCATTACTGATGATACGGCGCTGAAGCTGCGGGCGGAGGACGGCAGATCCATTCGGAATGTGGATATTTCACTGTTTATTAATGATCTGCCCAACAAAAAAGACACCACGAAGTTTACCACCGAGGATGCCAGCGGCTCCACCTCTCAGGCGGCGGCCGTGGTGGAGGGGATCGAGGCGGGCACACGGCTTTTCCTGATTGACGAGGACACTTCCGCCACCAATTTCATGGTGCGGGACGAATTCATGCAGCAGGTCATCAGCCGGGACAAGGAACCCATCACGCCCTTCCTGGAGAGAGCGGGAGAACTTTATGAAAAGGCCGGAATTTCCACAATTCTTGTGGCCGGAAGCTCAGGGGCCTTTTTCTATATCGCAGATCATATTCTGATGATGGACTGCTATCGCCCTGTGGATATCACAGATAGGGTAAAGAGCATGTGCGGCGGTCATACGGCGCCCAGAGTACAAGCACCCGGCTTTATGGTTCCGGCATTTGACCGTGTGCTGCCGGCCTTCCGGAAGGCGCAGAAGGGTCGGGGCCGCGGATGGGACGGCCGGGAACTGGAGACCGGAAATATCGGATATGGCGGAAGAGGACGCGGCGGCAACCGCGGCGGAGACGGACGCCATGAGCACATGAAGACGAAATCCTTCGGCCTGGAATCCTTCTCCATGGACAGGGAGGAAGTCAATGTGCGCTATCTGGAGCAGCTCTTGGATACGGAGCAGGTGAACGCCCTGGCCCATCTGCTGCGGTACGGTCTGGAGGAAGTCATGGACGGCAGAAAGACAGTGCGCCAGACAGTGGAGAGCATCTGGAACACGTGGGAAAAGCAGGGCTGGAAACCGTTTGGCAGCTCCTATGTGCCCTGCGGGCTGGCAAAGCCCAGGATTCAGGAGCTGTATGCCTGCCTGAACCGATTCCGGGGATGAAGGAAGGAGATCCGGATACCGGTTATCCTGCCATAAAGTAAGTTTCCCCCTGCAGGAGTCTTGCAAAAAAGCAGACTCCGCAGAAAATCTGATAAGCCAGCACACAGCCGGCAATCACAAAGCATGTTCTGTAATACAGGACATGCTTTTCCTTTTTCAGGAGAAGCAGCCATTTCTCGAAACTGAACACGAAGATCAGGAAGATGGCGATGCAATATCCCCAGAGAAAATTACCGTCCCGGGAGCGGCTGCCCGTCTCTGCCAGACAGAGCGCCTCCAGAAATCCGATTCCCGTCACACCCCAAAAAAACAGATAACGTCTGTCACGAAAAAGCTCCTTCAGAGAAAAAAGCAGCACCGCCAGAGGAAAGGCAATAGAGCAGAGTACGGCCAGTTTGGTCCGGTTGGCATGAAGGGAAAAGGTGTACCAGGGGGAAAACGTGATTCCGTGTCCGGTTTCCGTACCGAACAACACGGCATTCTGCCACAGAATTACCCCCAGTGAAGGCAGCACGGCGCTTCCCAGCAGAAATACCTGCCGGAAGGAGACTTTCCTGCACAGGTCCGCCAGCAGCTTTATGGCCAGCATGGGGGCAAATACCGTCAGAAAGCTTGGCTTGATACCGGTGGTAAGAACCAGCAGACCGGACAGGAGCAGCCATTGCCGGAGAGTGATTTTCTGACGGTAATTTTTCTCCAGGTTCAGATAACAGAGAACGGCGGCGATGGCTGCCGGTTTCATGCACTGATAAGTGGAGTTGTGCCAGATATTGCCGGCCTGATAGCTCACATAAGGGTAGCTGCCGGCATAGGGCCAGAAAAAGGCCATGACTAGGTTCAGACCCAGCGCGGAGGCAAGTGTCAGAACGCTTATCTTCCCGCGGTCAAAGAGCAGGCGCAGCAGCCTTTCCGTCAAAAGGACAGACAATACCTGCACAACAGCCAGGAAGCCTGCAATCAGCGTGGTGCTGTTCCCGGCCAGCCGGTAGAGAACCTGGTAAATATATGCAGTGAAGCTGTAATACCAGCCATCGTCAATGATCATGCTGATGTGGTAGGGCAAATCAGATTGAAAATATCGATTATTGTAATCCAGCGGCTGAACGGACTGCATATAGAACAGATATGTGCACAGTATGCCGTAAATTCCGATGACAAGCCATAAAAGCGGCATAATACAGCTTTGCAGTTTTTTGCTTTTCATAGTAATCTCCTGTGGATGCCTTGTATTCTATGGTGACATTCTAGCGAAAGAGACACCGCTTTGTCAAGAGGCGGGGAGACCTGTTTGGGGTACTTCAAAGTTATCATTCGCAATTTCGCCTTTAGTCTGCAAAGTGCAGATTCCGGCAAGGACCAACAGGTTCTGCGGCAAGGTCCGGGCTTCCTTATTAAACAGACTTTAAATTCTGTCGTCAACGGGCTGTGCAAGGCTGGAAACTTATGAAATTTTACACAGATTTTACATAAATCATCTTTTGGATTTTACATAGATCGGATACCATTTGACGATAAGAAGATTCTTTAGAGAGGATTATGGTCAGATGGACTTCTTTGGATTACTGACAATGGCTGGCGGGTTGGCGTTATTTTTATATGGAATGAAAACGATGGGGGATGCTCTGTCCAAGATGGCAGGCGGCAGGCTGGAGCAGGTGCTGGAGCGTATGACGAATAATCCTGTGAGGGCCGTCCTGCTTGGGGCAGGCGTAACAGCGGTGATCCAGTCTTCTTCCGCTGCGACGGTTATGGTAGTGGGGTTTGTTAATTCCGGTATTATGAAGCTGTCACAGGCGGTTGGCGTGATTATGGGTGCAAACATCGGCACGACAGCTACCTCGTGGATTCTAAGCCTTTCCGGTATCGAAAGCGGGAATTTCTTTGTAAAACTGCTGAAACCCTCGTCTTTTTCCCCGGTATTGGCACTGATCGGCGTGGTACTGGTAATGTTTATTAAAAATACAAAAAAGAATGATGTGGGAACGATTCTGATTGGGTTTG
>CAJUQT010000029.1 GCA_910588225.1 uncultured Acetatifactor sp. | reverse complement strand
CGGCTTTGCCTGTTCCCCCATCTCAGATGGGGGATTAAAAGACTTTTTCATTTATGTGTCCGTTCCACCGTCTGCTCCGATACTGCTATCTGCTGTGCAATATATGTTATCTGCAGCTCATTTACTTTTCTTCTGTCTCAAAATCTGTCTCCATACCATAGCTGCGCACCTTATACTGTTCCAGCCTTCTGGTACGCTCATCGTATTCCTGGTCACCTGCCCGCCAGACAGTGAGAGAGGTAACCCTGCCAAATCTGTCTCTCTGCACGGAAAGATCCACATTCCCCTCTTCCCTGCTCTGATAAGAGCCCAGGATCCTGTCCTCAAAGGTGCGGATTGTTTCTTCCTGATAGCACCAGAAACCGTCCTTTCCTTTCGTAAGCCCAAAGTCCTCGTACTCTGCCTCCACCTCTTCCGTGCTCAGAACCAGACTTAATTCAATGGAAAACGCACTTTTCTCCACCCCGAATTCCTCTGCCAGCGCCGTACAGATTTCTCTATCCAGTATTTCCGGATCCCCTGTGCTATCCTCCCTCAGGACATTGAAAACTGCCTCTTCTGCCCGTTCCTGCGCATTTTCCCCCAGGGAAAGTCCTCGTGTCATCCGGGCATAGCCTCCCCAGCGGCAGTTGGAGCTAAAGCAGAAGGCCGTCAGACGGGCGGAAAAAGGGGCCTGGCCTCCGGTGGCAAATACAATGATACTTCCGAAGGTAAACAGCATGGCAAGCATGATGACAAAGACTGTAGCTCTCCTGTAATGAACAATGTGCTTCACCCGCCGCTCCACCTCCGTTTTGGAAAAGGCACTGTACAGAAGAGAAGTACGATTTCCTGTGATGGCCATGTCAAGCAGACTGAGCGCATAACTTTTTCTTTCCTCTTCCCCGTACTGTTTCAGCACCGCTTCATCACATGCTGTCTCCAGATCAGAAGAAAGACATTTTGACATAAGCCATACCACCGGGTTATACCAATGTACCACAAGTGCTGTCAGCATAACGCCTTTCAGCCAGTTATCCCCGCGTCTGATATGCATGGTCTCGTGAACCAGAATATGCCGCAGAAGCTCCCTGTTGCCAAAATCCATCCGGGCAGGCAGATAGATGCGCGGATTCTTCAGGCCGCACACCAGCGGGGAAGCAATTTCATCATTGGTAAACACCAGCACATGCCCCATATCCATCTCCCGCAGTATAGCATTCACGGTCACATTGTGCTCCATAAGCAGTCCGCTTTTCAGCTTCCTGGTATATCCATATTTCTGCCATCCCAAAATCACAGCGGTTACCACAAGTCCCAGAAGATAGAGGAAAGGCAGCAACACACGCCAGGAAAAAATTCCGCTGTCCGCAAAAAAGTCCCCTGCCCAGGCAGAAGCCTGTCCGCTGACCGCCCCTGTTGCCGCGGCTTCCTCCACAATATTGATATCCTCTGTCTGCCCTAATACTGTACTATCAATATTTTCTGCCGCTCCTGCGGCCGTCCCTCCGTCAAGTACAAACGTATCCTCATGTACAATCCAGCTTTCTGCCTCCAGAGTCAGATGCTGTGCCAGAAGGCGGACAGAGAAAAACGGACTCTCAGGAACAGGTAAACTCAGCGGACTGCTGAGAGAAAAAGGCACCAGCAGACGCAGGAGCACTACACCCCAGAGTACAGGAAATACAAATTTGGGCATCCTGTTTTCCAACAGTACTCGAAGCAAAATCACGATTGCAATCATAATCGTTCCATAGAACGCCATATAGACAAACGGCATATTCATTCCAAAATGCAGCATTTACTTCGCCTCCTCTATCATGCGGGCCAGCCGGATGGCATCTTCCTCCGATATACCCTGATTCTTTAAAAAGGATGAAAAAAACAATTCACTGGAACCGCCGAACATCTTATCGATCAGCTGCTCCGTCTCGCTCTGGGCCACCTCGTTCCTGGTGACCAGCGGCGTACACAAAAATCCCGGCTCCGTCCGTTCTACGGCTCCCTTTTCCATACATTTTTTTATGACAGTATAGGTGGTATTCTTGTTCCATCCGATGCGCTCTGACAGCACATCCACAATGTCTTTGGCATATTGAGGTCCCTGCTCCCACAGAACTTCCATCACCTTTAACTCCGAATCAAATAATTTAATATTCACAGATTCTCCTTTCCGGTACCTTGCTTTTTGATTTGAAAACAAAATGGACTATTGCAATAGTCTGACGTCATAAACAGACTATCACAATAGTCCACAGGTGTCAAGCCCTGAACTGATAATAAAAACCGGTTATCAGCTGGCAATCCCCTGTCAGAATCCGGACATCTCATAATAGTATTGCAAACCGGCCTCTGTCCGACAGGACCTCACGGCGACGTTGTAAAGCATCTCCGGAATACCGCTTTCCAGTATTTCTTCCGGGGTTCCCCGCCGCAGGACCCCACCTTCCTGAATCGCCACTATCTGGTCCGAAATCTGCAGAGCAAGCAGAATGTCATGAAGCACCAGAACAATCGCTTTTCCATCTTTTGCCAGACTTTTCATCATCTGTGCAAATTTCATCTGCTGGCCGATATCCAGGTATGCGGTGGGTTCATCCATGACAATGACCTCCGCCTGCTGTGCCAGCGCCATGGCGATATAGACCTTCTGCCGCATTCCCCCGGACAGCTCGGCCATCTGCTTTTCCGCCAGATTTTCAATATTCATCTGTTTCATGGCCTCTCGGGCTATTCTCAAATCCGTCTCCCGGTACTTTCTGGGATAGCGCAGATAGGAAAATCGTCCATGGAGGACCATACGCCCTGCCGTGATATCGGGAACGTTTTTCCCCTGGGACAGATAAGCGATTTTCCTGGCAATTTCCGTACGTCCCATCTCTTTTATGGAAGTCCCGTCAATCTGAATGTCCCCATCCCACAGAGGAAGAAGTCCCAGAAGCACCCGCAGCAACGTACTTTTTCCGCTGCCGTTGGTGCCGATGACAGTGACAATTTTCCCCTTGGAAATCTCCAGATCTACCCCATGCAGAATCTCCTGCTTTCCGTATCCGGTATACACTTTCTCCAATTGAATCATCGCAGTCCTCCCCGGCAGCGCACCAGCAAAATCAGAAATACCGGTCCTCCCACCACCGACATCAGAATCCCTACAGGCAGCTCATAGGGCAGAAACAACAGTCTGGCCACCAAATCGCAGAAAGTCACAAAAGCAGCCCCGGACAATGCGCACATGGGCAGCAGCCTGCCGCTTTCATTTCCCGTGAACCTGCGGACAAAATGCGGCACAATCAGTCCCACAAATCCCAGCAGCCCTGAAAAGCTCACCGCCGCCCCTGCAAGCAGCGCCGCCAGCACAAGGAAAATCATCCGATACCGTCCCACGGCCAGCCCCACTCCCTGTGCGGTCTCATCTCCCAGAGTCACGATATCCAGCTCATTGCACAGAGAAAACAATCCGGACAGCGCCAGCGAAATCAGTATGGCGGCGGGAAATAATCGTGTAAAGGAAACAGCTGAAAAACCACCCACCCGAAAATCAATACTCAGCATGGCAAGGTCCGTATCCAGCACTGTCACCGACTCGCAAATGGCATTCAATATACTGTTCAGAGCCACGCCGCTTAAGATTACAGTTGTTTTGGAAGCGTTCATCCGACGGGAAAACAGAAAAATCAGAAATATACTGACAAGACTTCCGGCAAAGGCAGACAGGGAAACGGCATAGCCGGACAAAACGCCTCCTGCACCGCAGAGCGTAACACCCAGTCCTGCCCCCGCATTGACACCGATAACTCCGGGAGACGCCAGCCTGTTGGCCAGTACATTCTGCAGCACAGCTCCGGACACCGCCAGCGCGGCTCCGGCAAGAAGGGAGGCAAAAGTCCGGGGCAGCCTTGCATAGAGCAGAATGCTCCGGTTCACATTTCCCTCACTTCCCTGCAGAATTCCGAAAAGCTCTCCGGGAGTAAAATGTACATTGCCCAGGCAAAGGCTTAAAACTGTCACGAGCAAAACCGCCAGAATCCCGCCTCCCAGAAGCATTCCCGGGGTCCTCCCTTTATTCCGCATACAGAATCTCCTCCAGCTTTTCATAAGCCTCCGCCCATCGGGCGTTCGGTTTCAGATTATAGAGATGTTTATCCAGAATATGTACCCGTCCGTTCTTTACCGCATCCAGTTCTCCCCAGAGAGGATTCTCCTGAAACATGGCGTCAATGTTCCGCTTTGTTCCCTCTATATCATCTCCAGACTGGACAATCAGAATCAAATCCGGATTCTGCAGCAAAATGCTCTCCACGCTTAATGTTTCCAGAAGAGAGTCATCCGTGTCCGCAATATTCACACAGCCGAACTTCTCCAGCATCTCTCCCAGCACATTGTCTCTGTTGCTTTTGGCCCGGATACTTGTGGCGGAAGCCCTCATGTACAGAACACTGCCCGGAGTATCTCCCTCTCTTCTGTCCAATATCTCATCTATTTCTTTCTGGATATCTGTTCCGTACTGGGTATAGCGCTCTTCCTGTCCCGTAATCTCAGTACAGAGCTTCAACACACGCAGATAATCTTCAAAATCGGACACATCAAAATAGGCTGTGGAAATCCCCGCTCCCTCCAGAGACTGCTGCCACTCCAGATGCTGGCCTGTATTGGTGCTGGCAATCACGAAATCCGGGTCTGCAGAGAGCAGCAGCTCCAGGCTGAGCCTCTTTGTCTCTCCCAGATTCACCGTATCCTCCGCCAGGGCCAAGTCAAAATCCTCAAAAGCGTCTTCCGGAGCAGCGCACACCTGCCCGCCTGCCAGAATCCACATGTCCGCATAGCTTCCCAGCAGCACTGCCACCCGTTCCGTGGAGGAAACCGTCACCTCCCGCCCCAAGTCATCTGTGAAAGTATATCCGCCGTTTTCCTGGGCCTGCGGCTCCTTTTCTCCGCAGGCTGTCAGCCCGACAGGCAGAAGAAGCAGAATCAGGCAGATACATCCGCACCGAATCAAATCCCTTATCTCGTCAGGGTTCTTCCTTTTTTTCAGAGATGCACCCATCATTCCACTCCTCTCATTTTGTCATTTTTCTTCCACCATTTTATCAGGGTAATGCCACCATCCTTTTCATTCCGTCACTTTTACCCTACAGGAAAATTCATCCTTCGATGGACTTAAAATCAGCGCAGTACCGAAAACACTTTTTCTCAGCAGGTGGCGCCGCCTTTCACTTTTTTCTCCAGAACTGCAGTTTTATCGATTTCGGCATGGAGCAGTTTGTCCTGCACATAGTCAAATCCCAGACGATTCACCGTATCCGCAAATCGTTCACCTGTGATACCCTCATCCCGGAAGAACAAAATGGCCCTCTCCACCGTATCCAGTACCTCTTCCTCGCTGGTGAACAGCTTATCCAGAGGACGTCCATTGGCAATCTTCTTGCCCCATCTGCCGCCAATATAAATTCTGTACCCGTCCGTGTATTCCTCTGTGACGCCGAAAGGACATTTTCCCTTACAGCGCCCGCATCCATTGCAGGCGTCCGAATCCACCTTCAGCATTTTCTCTTCCACCTTCGCCACCTTCACCGGGCAGGCGGTTTCTACCTGACATTTCCCGCATCCTCTGCATTTGGCATAATCGAACAGCGGCACTCTCCGGCCGATGATACCCAAGTCATTCAAATCCGGCTTCACACAGTTGTTAGGACATCCTCCCACCGCGATCTTGAATTTATGGGGCAGGGTCACATGATGATAGCCCTGGTAAAACCGTTCATGAATCTTCCCGCTCAGGTCAAAGGTATCAATCAGTCCGTATTGGCAGGTGGTACCCTTACAGGAAACCACAGGACGCACCAGGGATCCTGTGCCGCCGGTCTCCAGATTGTTCTCGGCAAGAAATGCAATCAGGGGATCAATATTTTCATAGCGCACTCCCTGGATTTCCATGGTGAGGCGGGTGGTCATGGTAATCTCGCCGCTTCCAAACCGTTCCGCCGCCTCCGCGATACAGCGATGCTCTTGAGTAGTAATCTTGCCGTTCCTGGTGATGACGCGGACATTGAACATGTCCCCATACCGCTTATCCTGCAGACACCCCAGTCCCTTCACACGTTTAATCTCCTCCGGGGGCAGTTTCCCTCCCTCAGGGAGCGCTTTTCTAATTGTATTGAATGTAGATCCGCCTTCCAGAACACGGGTATTTGTAAACCCAAGAGCGCGAAGCTTATTCTGGGTGAGATATCCTCTTTTTCCTCTTGCACAGACCAGCAGCAGCTTTTCCTCTCTCGCATGCTTCTGTGCAAAAGTCTCCGGCCTGGCCAGGTCAATCCACTCTCCGCCGGGCAGTATGGACGTCGGATGGGCATCTATCAGCCGGTACTCCTCCGCTGCGCCGGACGCATATTCCGCAGGTGTAAATGATGCCAGGCGCCCGCTCATCTTGTTCACCAGTATACCGCATGCTGCCGCAAAAGGATGAATCGCCGTGGAAAAAGGAGGCGCATAGGCGAAATCCATGGTGATAAAATCTTCTGCTCTGCTCCCCATGGAAAGCCCCACAACGGCAATGTCCGCCATTTTGTCCACTGCACCTCCGCCGATTACCTGCATGCCCAACAGTCTGTGACTGTCCGCGTCGGCAATCAGTTTTGTAATAAACATACCTGCATCAGGGTAATAATGAGCCTTGTCATCTGTGACACAGAGTACGGAAACCACCTGATATCCGGCTGCCTTTGCCTGTTCTTCTGTCAGTCCGGTCCTGGCCGCGTTCAGATTATCCGCAAGTTTTACCACACCTGTGCCCAGACAGCCCTGATAGGAGGTCTCTTCCCCGGCCAGATTCAGCGCCAGCGCTCTGCCCGCAATGTTTGCTGTAGAGCCCATGGCGGACCACTGCGGCTTCCCGGTGATACGGTTCCGCACCAGGCAGCAGTCTCCCACTGCATAAATATCCGGCAGGTTCGTTCTCTGATATTCATCGGTTATAATGCAGCCCCGCTCCATCTCCAGCCCTGTGTCTGCCAGGAATTTCGTGGCAGGACGGATCCCCGCCGCCAGAATCACCATATCCGCAGGCAGAATACCTGCGCTTGTCTGCACATTGCTTACCACATCCTGTCCGCCGATGGCTTTCAATCCAGTTCCGGTTAAAATCCGCATCCCCTTTTCCTGGAGCCTGCGCCGTATGTAATCCGCCATTTCCGTGTCGAAAATGTTCGGCATCAGCTGAGACGCCATATCCACCACCGTCACGGAAAGTCCCCTTGCCATCAGATTTTCCGCCACTTCCAGACCGATAAACCCGCCGCCTACCACCACGGCACGTCGGCATTCCTTCTCCAGGGCATATTTCCTGGCGTTTATGGCGTCCTCAGGGGTACGCACCGTAAATACACCCGGAAGAAATGCGCCCTCCACCGGAGGCACCGAACTCTCTGCACCCACCGCTATCACAAGCCTGTCATAACTGACTGTCCGGGTTTCGTCTCCATTCACCTGGATGGTTTTAGCCTTCGGATCAATCGCCGTCACCTCACACTCCGTGTGAACTTCAGTCCCCGTAAGTCCCATGAACTTCTGAGGAGTGTTCACAATCAGTTCCCCTTCCGTCTCAATGGCACCCCCGATATAGTAGGGAAGGCCGCATCCCGCATAGGAAATATCCTTTCCTTTCGTATATATGATAATTTCATCCTCCGGATTTTCCCGTTTCAGTTTCGCGGCAACCTTCGTCCCTGCCGCCACACCGCCGATAATGACTACTTTCATGGCCATACTTTCTCCTTCCTGATTCCACATGTTCTATCCTTTTGTTATCACTGATATCATCCATCGTTATTCCGGCGCCTTTTCAGATTTCTCCCACATTTTTCTAATACTCAGTCTGCTTTATCCAATCTGTTTTCCACACGTTTTCTCTCATGTATCCGTTTTCAACAGTTCGGAATCTGTCTGAGCCGTTACAAGCGCCGGCTTCCTCGCACCCTCTCGAAAAAGTGCAATCATAACACAGGCTGCCCATAGCCCCGTCACATCTTCTCGGGTGCGGAGAATCCCAGAAGGTCGATACAGGTCTCCAGCACATCCCTGGTAAGCATCAGCAAAGCAATCAGACTCCGGCGCCTGTCCTCGTCTGCCTCTGTCAGAATTTTCGTCTCGTGGTAAAAATGATTGAATGCATTGGCCAGATCATAAATATAGGCGCATACTCTGTGAGGGGCCTTCTCTTCGGCGGCATTCATCATCATGGTATTGAACTGTACCAAAGCCATTTCCAGCGCTTTCTCCGATTCGCTTCCCGCCTTCAGGAATGTAAGTTCTTCCAGTTTTCCTCCCTGTTCCTGATATTTGTTCAGTATAGACTTGATTCTGACGACTGTGTAAAGGATATAAGGACCGGTATCCCCCTCAAAGGAGGTGAAGCGATCAATGTCAAAAATGTAGTCCTTGGCGGCCTGGTTGGACAGGTCGCCGTATTTCAGGGCGGACAGTGCTACCGTTTCCGCCGTTTTCCTTGCCTCTTCCTCCGGCATCTCTCTGCCTTCCCGTATCTTCCGGTACATCTCGTCTCTGGTCTCTCCAACCAGACTCCCCAGACGCATCACTCCTCCGTCCCTGGTCTTAAAAGGTTTTCCATCACTGCCATTCATGGTGCCATGTCCGAGGAATCTCAAAACCGTTTCCGGCTTCACAAGCTTTGTCTTACGGGCGCAGCGGAACACCTGTTCAAAGTACAGTTCCTGACGCTTGTCCGTAATATAAATGATTTCATCCGGGTCATACAGACGCATACGTTCCATGATTGTGGCAAGATCCGTGGTATTGTAAAGTGAAGCCCCGTCTGATTTCAGAATCATACAGGGCGGAATCTCCCTGGTATCCGTCTCCTCCTTCACATCCACCACCAGCGCTCCCTCGCTGATATAAGCGTAGCCGTTATCCTTCATATAGGCCACCATCTCCGGAATCAGGTCATTCACATCGCTCTCACCTTTCCAGAGGTCGAATTCCACATTCAGACTGTCATAATTCCTTTTCAGATCCACTTTGGATACATCCACAATTACCTTCCACAGCGCACGATATCCACGCACGCCGGTCTGAAATTTACGGGTTGCTTCCAGAGCCCTGCCCCTGTACTCCGGATCTGCCTTTGCCTTTGCACTGGCAAGAGGATAGATCTCCGCAAATTCAGCCTCGGTAATAGGCGGTTCTTCCGGATATGCACCATCATAATTTTCGTCAAAATACAGCAGATCGGGTTTTCTCTCCCGCAGCTCTGTAATCACCATTCCGATAGGTGTACCCCAGTCTCCCAGATGCACATCACCGATGACTTCATGCCCCGCATATCTGCAGATACGTTTGATGCTCTCCCCGATAATAGCCGGACGCAGATGTCCCACATGCAGTGGTTTCGCCACATTTGCCCCGCCGTAATCGATCATAATCTTCTTCGATTTTCCGGGCATTTCCAGCCCAAACTTCTCTTCTTTTGTCATTGTACATACCATACCCAGAAGAAAGTCTTCGGAAATCCTTAAATTCAGAAATCCAGGTGCCACCGCTACGGCCTCTTTAAAAACAGAGCTCTCTCCAAGTTGACGCACCACTTCATCTGCGATCATAACAGGCGCCTTTTTGTACTTTTTTGCCCCTGCCATAGCGCCATTACACTGATATTCACACAAATCAGGTCGATTGGACAATGTCACCCTGCCCAGAGAAGCATCGTATCCCGCCGCCGCAAATGCCTTTCCCATTTCTTCTGATAATAAATCCAAAATCTTTTTCATTCTGACTCTCCGTTCTTTTTGCTTCGTTGCTTTCCTGTATTTTTCTACTATACCTTAATTTTCCGCGTCCTGCAACAAATTATTTCATCCTGTATTGACTGTATTTGGGACGAATTGTTACGGTGATCGTTTTTTCGTTTTTATTTTTCAAAAAAGCGAATTGCTTTATATCCTGAATCTGATATAATAATTTTGTTCCTGTCACAGAGTTATTGCTTGCCATATCCAATATGATGAATACAAAGCTGAAATCCGAGCTTAAGCCCGTCAACGAAGATCTGCAGGCAGTAAAAAACAGATTGCAGACAGTGGAAGAAGATTTACAGGGAATCCTGTTATACAGATGCCTGCCGCCGCTATAAATCTTATGCAGATAAAATGGAAGTCGTTTTTGAAGACGTGGGTTTACTGAAAAAAGCAGTGACTGACCATTGCATTCGTTCAAATATCTGTAATCTGACCCTGCTATGGTTGTAAATCTGTTGATTTCTTACAACGTATATCCCGCTGCATTTTGGAATATGTACATCCACAGTAATCCTGTCTGTATAAATCATAGCGTGCGGACAGTTCGACAGAACGTTTATATCCGTCTCTTTTCTTGAAATCAGAAGGAAGCCAGGCAATTCCGTACTCCTGAGCCATATCGTATCCGATTTCATTTAATTTTTGTGCGTTTTTTAACGGACTGATAGTGAGTGTAGTGGTAAAATAATCATATCCTGCCGCGGCGCCTCGTTTTGCCGTTTCTCTCAGCCGCATCTCATAGCATCGAAAGCATCTGTCGCCGCCTTCCGGACAATTTTCCAGACCTTTTGCCGCTTCCAGAAAACGCAGAGGTTCATAATTGCCTTCTTCCACAGAAATCGGATAGCCTTTTTTCTCATGGTTATAAGATGCTATCAGCCTTATCTGTTCGGCAACTCGTTTCCGGTACTCTTCTGCTTCGGATATATTGGGATTAAAATAGAATACGGTAATCTTAAAATAACTGCACAAGTATTCCAGCACATAGCTGCTGCAAGGCGCACAGCAGCTATGCAGCAGCAGCGCAGGTACAGATTTTTTGTCTGTACCTGATACTTTGTCCATGATTTTCTCCAATTCTTTCTGGTAATTCGTCTGATTCATATTCAGTCTGCCTTTCGAACGATTTCCTTTCGTCCCTTATCTCTCTGTGTCATTATCCCATAACTGATTTATACACTGCAAACTGTTATGGGATTTCTCCTTTACGTTTACGCATTTCCGTTCAGGCTGTCCTCATAACGTTTCCCGGCCTTGCGCCAGTTAATCAGTCCGAACCACCCTTCCACATAATCCGCCCTTCTGTTCTGATATTGAAGGTAATATGCGTGCTCCCACACATCCACCAGCAATACGGGCGTGTATTCTTCCAGGTCCGGCACATCCTGATTGGCGGTCTGCACAATGGACAGTACACCGTTTTTATCGCTCACCAGCCATGCCCATCCTGAGCCAAATTTACTCACGGCAGATTGTTTCATCTGTTCTTTCCACTGTCTGTAGGAACCGAAATCCCGATCAATGGCCTCTGCCAGCGCACCGGAAGGTTCCTGCCCCACCGGGCTTTTCATGGAGTCAAAATACAGTTCATGGTTAAAGACTCCGCCTCCGTTATTGCGGACAGCAATCCTGATTGCCCCTGGGAGTGTGTCCAGACTGGACAGAAGCTCCGCCAGACTCTGCTTTTGCAGTTCCGGATAATCCGCCAGCGCATTGTTCAGGTTATCCACATACGTTTTATAGTGTTTGTCATGATGAAAGGTCAATGTCTCCGCATCCAGCACCGGAATCAAAGCATCATACTCATAGGGAAGCGGACGTACTACAAAGGGATAGGTTTCTGCTTTCATAATCTCCTCACATTCTGCATAATTTTTTCTAATGGTAAGTATATACAGACTTATCATGATTATTCACAAATCAATTAAAAAGAATTCAACAGTCCCTCCAGCCCTTCATTCTCATAGATTCCCTTATAATAGGCGACTTCCTCTCCGATCAGCTCATCAATTACCCGCATGCCCAGAAGCTCAACCGGAGCCCTGTCATCTGTCAGAATATACTCCCCGGGTATATAGCGTTCCAGAGAAGAAGTCGTACGCTCCATCATGGCATACAGATTTTCATCTGTCAATAACTGCCGGCCTTTTTCCAGACAGGATATCATATCCGGATTGTCCGAGGCAAACAGTTCTCTGTTGGTGGAGCCGGACACCTCTGCCATACAGACTTCTCCAAACACATAAGAAATTGTATCAGCCAGGTATTGATTCATATTCCCCTCATCGCTGCCCCGCATATTCATATTCACAACCATGACACCGTTTTCTGCCAGATGAGCCTTCACCAGATAGAAAAATTCTATGGAAGACATCTGAAAGGGAATCGTGATATCCTGGTAGGCATCCACCATAATCACATCATACTTTTTATCCACCGCATTCAGAAAAGCTCTTCCGTCATAGGTGGTGACAGGCACCTCCTCCGGCAGATAAAAATATTCCCTGGCAAGTGCAGTGATTCTATCGTCAATTTCTACCCCTTCAATCTCCATATCACCGAAATACTTTCGGCATTGTGTGGCATATGTCCCCGTACCCATACCAAGAATCAGCACGGAACAATCTTCCGGGTTCTTTCCCTCCACCATCAAAGGAGCCGCCATGGCATAGTCATAATACATTCCGGTAAGCCCCTGCTCTTTCATATAAATAGACTGTACTCCGAAAAGTACATTCGTGGAAAGAATGACGCTTCTGTTGCTTTCCTTTACCTGCAGGTAATTATAAACCGATTCCCCCTCATAAGCCAGGTTACTCTCCCAGAAGGCAAAACTGTCAGAATATCCCAGAATACTGCACAGCAGAAAGCAGAGACCGGATACTGCAAGTCTCCCCTTTCCTGCTCCCGCACTGATAAAATAAATCAGAGCAAGCACCAGCAGAATCCCCGCAAAAATCAGAAAGGTTACAGAGGTTCCAACCGAAGGAATGGTTACAAAAGTGGGTACAAACGTACCAATAATGCTTCCCACAGTGTTAAAAGCCCCCAGATTCCCTACAGTCTTACCGCTTTCCTCCAGATTCCCCACCGAATACTTTGCCAGGGAAGGCGTCACCGTTCCCAGCAGAAACAAAGGGAATACAAAAATCACCATGCAGGCCGCAAATGCCGCAATAATCAAGAAATTACTGCTCACGGAAAAAATCAGCAGCGCCGATATTCCCACAATAATATACTTCCCCACCGCCGGAATGGCCGCTATCCACACTGCCGCGATTAAAATTCTTGTGTAAAGCCGGCCGGGATCCGGATTCCTGTCCGCGCTTCTTCCTCCATAAATATTCCCCAATGCCATGGCAATCATAATGGTTCCAATGATAATTGTCCACACAATCTGGGAAGAACTGAAGTATGGAGCCAACAGCCTGCTGGCTCCCAGCTCCACCGCCATCACAGACATACCGGCAAAAAATTCTGTCAGGTATAAAAAAATCTTATTCCTTAACACCTTAGGTCCATCGACCATATTCATAAACCTCCCTGTCTTCCTTTATATCTGTAAATTTCCATATCATTTTAAAACTCTATCCGTTCAGCCTCTCCACAAAGTCAGTTTTTCTATATCCTTTCGCCGCAAACCGGACAAAACGCTGCCTCTGCATTCTGCCCGGAATGTTTAGATACTCTCAGGTTGTATCCTTTACAGTCTTAGCGTAACTTCATTCCGTAATCCGCGCCACATCCACCGGCGTCAGGCTTTTCCCTGCATTTTCCAGACTGGTCAGCAATGCCCTTGCAGTATCCATGGACGTAATACAGTTTACCCCCGTCTCAATGGCAGTACGCCTGATCAGGAACCCGTCTCTGGATTTATCCCGTCCCTGGGTAGGCGTATCAATGACCAGGTCAATCCGGTGTCCCAGAATCAAATCCATCACCGTAGGTGATTCCTGTGAAATCTTATTCACCTTTCTTGCCTTCACACCGGCCTCATTCAATGCGGCAGCTGTGCTTCTGGTGGCATATATGGTATATCCCAGCTTCTCGAAACGGCGTCCGATTTCAATAGCCTCCCCCTTATCCGCATCCTTTACAGTGATAATTATGTTCTTATGCCTGGGCAGACTTACGCCGGCACCCAGAAAAGCCTTATAAAGCGCCTCGTGAAACTCCTGCGCAATTCCCAGACACTCTCCGGTAGACTTCATCTCCGGTCCCAGACTGATTTCCGCTCCGCGAATCTTCTCAAAGGAAAATACCGGCATCTTGATGGCATAATACTGTGCCTCCGGCTGCAGTCCCGGTTGATATCCCAGCTCCCGTATGGTTCTGCCAATGATAACCTCCGCGGCCAGGTCTACAATGGGAATCCCTGTCACCTTACTGATATAGGGAACAGTGCGGGAGGAACGGGGATTCACCTCAATGACATACACATCCTCTCCGATGGCTATAAACTGAATATTGATTAATCCTTTTACATGAAGGGCTTTCGCAAGCCTTCTCGTGTATTCCGCAATCTTATCTTTCACCAGTTTACCGATGGTATGGGCAGGATACACAGAAATGCTGTCTCCCGAATGTACGCCCGTCCGTTCAATATGTTCCATGATGCCGGGAATCAGAATATCTGTCCCGTCACAGACAGCATCCACTTCAATCTCCTTGCCCTGGAGATACTTGTCCACCAGAATCGGATGGTCCTGTGCAATCCGGTTGATGATCGCCATGAATTCCTCTATCTCCTCATCGGAAATGGCAATCTGCATTCCCTGACCGCCCAGCACATAGGAAGGCCGTACCAGCACGGGATATCCCAGACGATTAGCCACCGCCTTTGCCTCCCGGGCCGTATAGACTGTGCCGCCTGCCGCACGGGGAATTCCCGTCTCTTCCAGTATTTTGTCGAAAAGCTCCCTGTCTTCCGCAGCATCCACATCCTCCGCCTTCGTGCCGAGAATAGGAACCCCCATTTTCATCAGGCTCTCCGTAAGCTTGATGGCTGTCTGACCGCCGAACTGCACCACCGCTCCGTCCGGCTTTTCAACGTCCACAATAGACTCTACATCCTCCGGCGTCAGAGGTTCAAAATAGAGCTTGTCCGCAATATCAAAATCCGTACTCACCGTCTCCGGATTGTTATTGATGATAATTGTCTCATATCCTGCTTTGGAAAAAGCCCATGTGGCGTGTACGGAACAATAATCGAACTCAATTCCCTGCCCGATGCGGATAGGTCCCGAACCCAGCACCAGTACCTTCTTCCGCCTCTCTGCTTCCTTATCTGCCAGAGCGCCTTCGGCGTGAGGAAACTTCACCCGTGCCTCGCATTCTCCCCCATATACGGAATAGTAATAAGGTGTTGACGCTTCAAATTCTGCCGCACAGGTATCCACCATTCTGTAAACAGCCCGGATTCCGTTTTCATGACGCAGCTTCCTGATGTCAGATTCGCTTCTGCCGGTCAGTCCCGCAATCACATTGTCCGGAAATTCCATCCGCTTCGCCTCTCTTAAAAGCGCAGGTGTCAATTCTCTGGTTCTCAATGCCTCCTCCATCTCTGTCAAAATGGCAATTTTATCTATAAACCATACATCAATCATTGTAATATCATGAATTTCTTCATGACTGATGCCCTTGCGGACAGCCTCTGCAATCATCCAGATGCGCCGGTCGTCCACCACCTTCATGGCATCCTTTAACTCCTCTGTGGTGAGACCACTGAAATCATAGCTGAGCAGGCTGTCCACATGCTGCTCCAGAGAACGGATGGCTTTCATCAACGCCCCTTCAAAATTGTCGCAGATACTCATAACCTCGCCGGTGGCTTTCATCTGCGTGGTCAGGGTCCGCTTCGCCGTGATGAATTTGTCAAAAGGAAGTCTGGGAATCTTCACCACACAATAATCCAGCGCCGGCTCAAAGCTGGCATAAGTTTTCTGTGTAATCGCATTTTTTATCTCATCCAGCGTATATCCCAGAGCAATTTTAGCCGCCACCTTCGCGATTGGATATCCGGTGGCCTTGGAAGCCAGAGCGGAAGAACGGCTCACACGGGGATTCACTTCGATGACACAATATTCAAAGCTGGTGGGGTGCAGGGCAAATTGTACATTACATCCTCCGGTTATCTGCAATTCATTTATAATATTTAATGCGGAAGTCCTCAGCATCTGGTATTCCTTATCACTCAATGTCTGGGATGGCGCCACCACAATGCTGTCTCCGGTGTGAACCCCCACCGGATCAATGTTCTCCATATTACAGACAGTAATACAGTTGCCTGCGCTGTCCCGCATAACCTCATACTCAATTTCCTTCCATCCCGCAATACAACGTTCCACCAGCACCTGTCCCACTCTGGAAAGCCGCAGCCCCTTCTCCAGAATGTCTTCCAGCTGTGCCTGATTATGAGCGATACCTCCGCCGGAACCGCCCAGGGTATACGCAGGCCGCAATACCACAGGATATCCGATGGATACGGTAAATTCCACGCCTTCCTCCACAGTCTCCACCACTTTGGAAGCCGCACAGGGTTCTCCGATGCGTTCCATCAAATCCTTGAATTCCTGTCTCCCCTCCGCATTGCGGATGGTAGATGCCGTAGTTCCCAGAAGTGTCACCTTGTGAGCAGCGAGAAATCCGGACTCTTCCAGTTCCATACCCAGGTTCAGGCCCGCCTGTCCTCCCAGGGTTGGAAGAATACTGTCCGGCTTTTCCTGCTCGATAATCTGTTCCAACACACTTACGGTAAGCGGTTCAATAAATACCTTATCCGCAATGGTCTTATCCGTCATAATGGTCGCCGGATTTGAGTTCACCAGAATGACCTCCACGCCCTCTTCCTTCAGGGAGCGACAGGCCTGGGTGCCTGCATAGTCAAATTCCGCCGCCTGTCCGATGACAATTGGCCCGGAACCGATTACCATGACTCGTTTTACATTAGGATTCTTAGGCATGAAAAACACCTCCTTCCATTTTCGCCGCACATTGCTGCTCCCGCATCATAGCAATAAACCGGTCAAACAGATACCCTGAATCCTGTGGTCCCGGACATGCCTCCGGATGATACTGTACCGTAAAAATATTTTTCCCCGTATAGGCAAGTCCTTCGTTAGTGCCGTCGTTCACATTTATAAACGCCGGAACCACCACTTTCGGATCCAGCTTATCCATGTCCACCACATAGCCGTGGTTCTGAGAAGAAATGTACACCCTTCCTGTCTTCAGATCCTTCACAGGATGATTTCCGCCTCTGTGTCCATATTTCATTTTATAGGTATCCGCTCCCGTTGCCAGCGCCATCAGCTGATGTCCCAGGCAGATGGCAAAAATGGGAATCTCCGTGTCATAAAGCTTTTTAATCTCTCCGATAATCGATGTACATTCCTTCGGGTCCCCGGGGCCATTGCTGAGCATAATCCCGTCCGGCTGTGACGCGATGATTTCCTCCGCGGCTGTAAATGCCGGCCAGACCGTCACTTCACAGCCTCTTCCCGCAAGGGAACGGGCAATATTATCCTTTGCTCCGAAATCCAGAAGCGCCACTTTCAGACCTGCGCCATTCAGCTTTTTTATCAATGTCGGCTTCTGCTCTCTTCCGCCTTTTTTATATAATTCCGCATCAAATCTCACCGCCCCTGACTGAGGACCGTTTTCTTCCAGGGTGAGCGAGGGATTCACGATATATTTTTCCCTGCAGGTCACTCGCTCCACCACCCTGCCCGTGGTATAGGCCTGCAGCTTTCGCAATATCTCTTCCAGGCAGAAATCTTCCCGAGTGGTAATCATGCCGTTCATGGTTCCCTTCTCCCGCAGAATCTTCGTCAAAGCTCTGGTGTCAATCCCCGCAATTCCGGGCACATCATTTTCCACAAGGAACTGCTGCAGACTCATATCACAGCGAAAATTGCCGGGAATGCGGGACAGCTCCCTCACAATGAATCCATCCGGCCAGGGCCGCGCAGACTCCACATCCTCTCTACAGATACCATAATTGCCCATAAGCGGATATGTCATGCATACTGCCTGTCCCGCATAGGAGGGATCTGTCAGAACTTCCAGATATCCTGCCATGGAGGTGTTAAACACAATCTCACTGATTATTTCTCTGCGGGCACCTATCTGAGTTCCTTCAAATACGGTACCGTCTTCCAAAATCAAAAATGCCTTCATCTTTCTACCTGCACCTTTCCTGAGCCCTGCCGATAAAGCACCGGATACATGCATGGAATTGAAAATTCTGCAGTTCTCCGGTGAATGCCGCACCCGGACATTCGTTTCATTATAGCATACAGAAAAAAGACGGGCAATATAAAATCCCGTCTTTTTTGTCGGTGTTCGTGACAGTTCAGTACTCTGTCTGAACTGTTACCGGTGTTCAGTCATTGGGCCGCTGATAGAATCGCCCGAACAGACTTTCCGTCCGTATCATATTTACAAAAGCACTGGGGTCTGTCTCCCGGACACGATTCAGCACTTTGCGCACTTCATCTCTGCCCACCACAGAATAAAGCATATTGCATTCCTGCTTCAGATAGCAGCCTTCTCCCTTAAACAGCGTTGCGTCATGGTTAGTAGTCTCCTTAATTGCCATATATACTTCTTCCGGCTTCTGTGTGATAATCAGCAGCGTCTGCTTCTGATAGCGACGGTGCAGTGTGTGCAGCACCTGAGTGGAAGTAAACTGAAAGATAATGGAATACAGTGCCTTTTCCCAGCCAAACAATGCTCCCGCGATCACCAATATCACCACGTTCACCGCGAAAATATAGTTCCAGGAATCAATATCATATTTTTCCGACAGAAATATGGCAATGAAGTCCGTTCCTCCGCTTGTGGCATTGGCCATCAGACAGATCGCTATGGCCAGGGCATTGAACAGTCCGCCGAACACCGCCACCAGCAATATATCATCCGTAAATGTATAACTGGGAATCAGGTCGGTAATCAGCCCGGTAAGCACAATCATCAGACAGGAATAACCCGTAAATTTCTTACCGATAAATTTAAAACTGATCACAATGGGAATGGTATTCAGCGTCAGGTTGATGGCGGTAAAGGGCGGCTCTACTCCCCACAACATATCGCTGATTTCCTGCAGCAGCCTGGTCAATCCGTTAAACCCGCCGGGAATCAGTCCTCCTGTTCGGACAAAGGTTTTCAGATTCACTGCCATAATCACGGACGCCGCTACAATCATCACCGTTCGTTTTCCGGCATTCCACATCGCATTTTCCACTTTGGTTTTCATTTTCATTTTCTCCTGTTTTGAGTTCCGCAAGAGACTGCCCTGTCCCCTGTCTTTGATCAGAGCACTTTCGGCCGCCTTTTCGCGTCCGTAAGTCCCCTTATCCTCTTCTTCATGATCATCGTCAAAATAAAGATTCCGATGCTCAGCGCACTCACCGCGATGCCCGCATGGGCTCCGCTGGGTGTATACCGCATCTCAAAAGTATATTCTCCCGGCTCCAGATCAAATCCCATCAAACAGCCGCCGAACAAAGTCCGCTCCGTCTCCTTCCCGTTAACCAGAATGGTCCAGCCATCTTCATAAGGAACAGAACAGATCAGCCTCCCCGGTTTCCGCAGGGTAAGTGTTCCGGTAAGGTAATCGCTTCCCCACTCCACATTTTCCATATGCTGCGCGGAAAGCTGTTCCAGTACTTCGCCCAACACTTCTTCATTCATTCGATACACATCCACCAAAATCTCCGGTGTGGTATCTTCCTCATTTCCATTGGTCAGGGTAACTTTCCTGCCTTCTTCCAGATAACCCAGATATAAAATAGAACCCTTCTTCAGATCAATAAACTTCTCTTCTTCCGTACTTCCTCCGATATAATCTACTTTACTGGTTCCGGAACCAGTGAGAATGCCATAATAGTATCCCTCTTCTTTCGCCGTAAATACAATATCTTCTCCCGATACACTTCTCTCACACTTTACGAACAGCGATCCGTCAATCCCCAGATCCTTCACCATGCGGTTCTGCAGGCGAATCCCCTGAATCCCCTCCTCTTCCGGCAGGTCAAAGCCCGTGGGTGCCACATAGCCGAAAGGCAGAACGGCATTACATTGATACAGGAAAATATCCCCGCTCTGACCAGCCAGCGTATACAGTCCATTCTCATATTTCTCCGATTCCCCAAACATATATTTTACATTCAGCATGGCGGAAGTCAATGCCGTAGCCCCGTCAAAACCATAATACACCTTGCTGTGGCGCATCCCCAGCCTCTTATACATATCCATCACATAAGAATTCAGCGTGGAAGAGAATACACTGGCCGTGGGATAGCCTGTGAGCGTTCCGTCATTCTTGGTTTTTCTGGTAAATTTCTCCAGACGGTAAAATCCCTGCTCCTGCTCTTTTGTCATATCATAAAGTGCTCTGTAGTCCGCCTGCTGACCGAGATAGGCACTGCGGCTCACTGTTCCCACACTTGTAGCAAATGTGTTGATACCGCATTCCGCAATCACCACTGCCAATGCCACAACAGCTGCCGCCCGGTGTACATTGCGGCTTTTTCTTGTACGATACAGATACAGCAATATACCGTATATTCCCACAAACACCAGCGTTAAAAGCTTCACTCCCAGTTCAAAATCTTCATGGTCAATGAATTTCTCACAGAACAAAACAAACACAGCCGCACACAGACAGCCGTATACAATCTGCTGTTCATCTGCATTCTGCACATGCCGCCAGGCGTCATAACACATCACAAGCACAAGAAAAATGTAAATAAAAGATTGTCTGGCCGGAAGAGAATCCGGATAATTCAGGCCATGCCAGATAAAATCAAGTATATTTGTGCCAAAACTCAACAGCAGAAATCCTGCCAGGGCCATTCTGCAAAACTTTTCCCGGACAGAAATGCTTTTATTCATCAGGTACATGGGAATCAGCATCAGCACAGCACTGCCACAGAAGATATTGGGCCAGTGATCCAGTCCTCGCTCTGTTGTCACGCACATGCAATGTCTTGCCAGCATATCAAGCACGGAGAAATAGGATTCCACCTTTTTCGGAAAGTCCATATCTCCAAAGTCCGTTTTCAAAATGGCACAGACCTCCGGAATCAGCAGTATCGCCGCCATCCCTCCCCCCAACAGGGAAAAAAGCACAAAATTTCCAATGCTGCGCAGGCCGCCTTTCTCCGTTACAAGAAGCAGAATAAAATACAGCACCAGAAAAATGCAGATCATAATAGAAAGGTAGTAATTTGTAAAAACAGACAGTGCCAGCATCACACAGTACAGTCCACAGCGCCCTTCCTTTACCAGCCGCTCCAGTCCCAGCACAATAAGCGGAAGCAGCACCACACAATCTACCCACATAATGTTGTAATTATAGGCCGCCATGAATCCGGATAAAGCATAAAAACAAGAGAAAAGCAATGCCCCAAAGCAACTGTCTTCTTCCGGGCAGAAACGATTCAGATCAGATTCCCCCTTCCGAATTTTCTCCTGAGCAGAATGCTTCCACAGATAAATATAAGCGGTCAGTCCCGCCAGCCCGATTTTCAGTACAATCAGATAGCTCATGAATTCCATGAGATGGCTTTCCGGTACCAGCAGGGAAAAAATGTGAAAGGGACTGGCAAGATAATACACAAAAAGGGCCAGGAAATTCGAACCTATCCCTACATTGAAAGAGAAATTCAGAGTCTCTCCTCCCCTGACTTTGTGCAGCAGCTCACTGAAAAAAGGCATATACTGATGATACATATCAGAAAACAGAAAGCTTCTGTCTCCAAAGGGATAGATTCTTCTGATTATAAATAAAAGCAGCATAATCAGAATGGGAAGCAGCAATGCCAAAAACGGTGCTGCCTTGCGAATGTCGCACTTCCCCTTAATCTTTAACTTCTTTTTCATCATGGCAATTTACTTTTATCCGTTCCTCAGACCGGCAGTTCTCTCCTTCTGATTGTCTCCGTCTATAAAATCCCCATTATTTTCACATAATCTTCGGATTTGTCACGCATGATACGAAAGCCTCTGTCCAGCTCTCCCAAAGGAAGTCTATGGGTAACGAGTCCGCCGGGATTGATTCTCTTCCGTGCCAGTCGATCCAGAACATAATGCCAGTCATCCGTTTCTTTGTGGCAAAATGACGAATTCCATGTTCCTGTCATGGTCAGCTGATTGCGAAGGATCTTCCAATATACGTCCCTTTCCAGAGACATATCTGATGCGGGATTTCCCACCAGGCAGATTCGTCCGCCTGCCGAGGTGTGGTTCACTGCCCGTATCAGAGTCTCCTGCTTTCCCACACACTCAAAAAACACATCCGCGCCGCTGCCCCCGGTCTGTTCTTCCAACCAATCATCCGCATTCTGCTTCCGGCTGTCGCACCAGCAGTCTTCCGGCAGCCCCAGCTTCAGCACCTCCTGCTTCTGAAATTCCTTATTGCCCACAACAAGGATTCTTCTTGGGCGCAGCTCTTCCTTAATTCCCGCTTCCAGCAGAAACATAAGAAGCAGCAGTCCTATAGTTCCCATCCCGCAGATTGCCACTGTATCCGAATTTCCCGGCTGAACCCTTCTCATGGCATGTACCGCCACCGCCATAGGCTCCAGCATTGCCGCCTCTTCATAGGACACATTGTCAGGAAGCTGTACCAGATTGCTGGCAGGAACGCACACATATTCCGCAAATCCGCCGTCCCTGCGGGACCCCAGATAGTTATAGTGTCTGCACATCTCATAATCTCCCTGCAGACAGGGAGCGCAGCTTTTGCAGGGAATCAGCGGAAATACGCCCACACGCTTTCCCAGCCATTCGGTCTCTGCCCCTGTGCCGGCTACGATTCCTGAAAATTCATGGCCGGGAATCAGTGGGTGCACATGTGCTCCCGTCTGGTAAATCCGCGGAATATCGGAACCGCAGATACCCGCAGCCTTTACCTCCATCAGCACCTCCCCGGGACCCGGTACAGGCTTATCCAATGCTTCCAATCGTATCTCACCTATGTCTGTCAAAACCCATGCTTTCATCTGATAAAACTCCTCGTATACAGCTTTCGCCAAAACTTTCTCCATTATAATCTCAAACAGTCAGAAATACAATAGCTCTCCCGGCATATAATGAAATAACTGTTTTAATGGATTCAGGACGTTCCGTCCCGCCGAACTTAATCAGAAAGGTATCAGAAAATGAGAATCGCCATTGTGGGAAAAAAATCCGACACATACAATTATGTCCGATATATTCAATCTGTCTCCGCCATACCGGTAGTCACAATAAATTCGGAGGATGTGTGCCGCTGTGACGCACTGCTGCTTCCCGGCGGCGGTGACATTACCCCCGCTTTTTTCGGAGAACAAAACCACGGTTCCCGAAACATCGACACTAAACTGGATATTCTGCAGCTTCATGCTTTCGATACTGCCCTGTGCAGACATATCCCTGTCCTGGGTATCTGTAAGGGAATGCAGGTTATTAATGTAGGTCTGGGAGGCACCATTATTCAGAATCTGAATGCTGATGCCGCCAGACGTCATCAATATGACCAGGAGGATAAGTACCACTCCGCTGTAAACATCGAAAATGCCTGGCTCTATCATTTGTATGGGGAAAAAATGACGGTAAACAGCGCACACCACCAGGCTCTGGGCCGGCTGGGCAGAAACCTGACCGTGGTCCAGACCTGTCCGGAAGATGGCTGCATAGAAGCAGTCGCCCATGAAACAATGCCCATCCTTGGCGTTCAATGGCATCCGGAACGGATTGATGAGCAGCGGACCGGTATTAAAGGTGAGAAGGTTTTGGCTTATTTTCTTTCTGTGGCTTCGGCTTCTGCGTAAGCAGATTCCAGGCAGCTCCGCTTTTGGCGGCAATCTGTCGCTTCCTGTTAGCTCTTGCAATTTCAAAAAGCGAGCGTACCATCTCCTTCAGCATCTTCACAGTCTCTTCATCCACTTCTCTTAAAGCGCCAATAATGCCATTCATGCTTCGCTTCCACTCTGTGGTAAGCTCAATCAGGTTATCCGCCTGGGAAGCGGTAATTACATGATACAGTGTGTCCACGAAAGTACGGAGCTGCTGTTCGTTCAGGGACAATATCCATTCGTTCAGGTTATTGTCCATTTCTTTTCTGCGCTCATACAGATGATTTGCCCGAACCAGATGATTTCCTGTCACCTGCCAGGTATAGGGGTCATGCTGCAACAAACCAAAGGTATTGCTTTTTACCACCTGAAAATGCATATCCGACTCAAAAATCATGCCTACCAGAGAAGAATTGGGTAAAATCTTCACCACTTTCTCTGCAATTTTATCATAGCCGCATTTTTCCAGCACCTCCGGTCTGAATCCCGGACCGTCCATACTGTAAATCCGTATTATTCTGTCCTGAATGTGCGGGGCTGCATTCATGGCGCTGTACACTGCCAGATTTCCTCCTTTGGAATGGCCTCCCACATAAAAAGCGCCCTGAAATTTACCGGTTACTGCTTCCAGATACCTGACACTGTACTCCTGCCCCGGCACCGGTGAAAGAAACGCCATATTAAAGTCTTCCTTCCACCCCACTATTGTCTCATCTGTTCCCCGAAAAGCCACATATACAATCTCTTCGTCAAGAAAACAGGTAATGGCTGAAAACTGTGTCTCCCATTTCTCCTCAATTACATTCACATAATAATTCAGCTTCATTTCGCCAAAACGTCTGCTTCTCATCATCTCTTCCAGCAGAGCTCTATTTGCCTTTTCATATCGCACGTCCGCAAAAAGCTTCTCGTAATCGGGATGCGCATTCAGGCTTTTCAGGATAACCGGCTCTCCTTCCTCCGGCACCATACCGTCAAATTTCAAATAGGAAAGCTGGCACAGAGCCAGACTGTCCACCTCGGTCATCGCCATTTCCTCAAACGTATACTTCCCATATTTTTCCAGATAATTAAGTACGGTTCCCATATTCCCATTCCTGCCTTTTTTGTCACTTGCAGATTTCTATCCTGATTTTACCAGAAAATATGGTTGGTTTGCATTAAAATAATCTTATATTTTACTGAAATCTGAATTTTATACCCCTCAGGCAATTTCCCCTTGCCTTTTTGATACCCATATAGTATTCTGTAATGCAGTAAAGGAAATGTATCCTGCAAAAGCAAAGGACACAGGAACCGGCATCTGCCGGATTGCTGTGAAAGGCAAAACATCATGACAGAAAAAGGCGGAAAAAGGCTTTCCCTATATACAAAGGATTATGTTGTATTCGATTTGGAGACGACAGGGTTAAGTCCCGAAAAGGATGAAATCATTGAGCTCTCTGCGGTAAAAGTGCAGTCCGGACAGGTGACATCCCATTTTTCCTCACTTGTCAATCCCGGCAGGCCCATTCCCGCCGCCGCTTCCGGTGTCAACGGAATCAGCGACGAAATGGTGAAGAATGCCCCGAAACTTTGCCTTGTCCTGGAAGAATTTCTTGCCTTTGCGGAAAATAATATTCTGGTGGGACACAATATCCACACATTTGACATGCGTTTCCTTTCCAACAGTACACACAGAGAGCTGAATCGAAGGGTGGAAAACGATTATGTGGATACGCTTTATCTGGCCAGAACGCTCCTGCCTGCATTGCCTCGTCACAGGCTGACAGATATAGCTGACTATTTCCATATTAAGACAGAGGGTGCCCACCGTGCACTGAACGACTGTGTTATGAATCAGCAATGTTACGAAAGACTGGGATTGATTCTGGCACAGCAAAAAGGTCATAACAATTCGGAACAATCCGAGCTCCCCTGTCCCAGGTGCGGCGGCATTTTGATTCGGCGCAAAGGACGCTTCGGCTCATTCTGGGGCTGCAGTGAATATCCCAGATGCCGTTATACACAAAATATATAGAACAACAGGAGGCATAATTTGAAACTCTATACCCAGACTTATATCCCTGAAATTCACCGGTCGCTGACGCCGATGGCTGAAATTGAAGGTTTTCCTGTCCGTCCAGGACTTTTTGACGTTCACGGAGCAATGATGCTCCCGGTGGGCGTAAACTTTACCGTCCATACCCACTACGGTACTTCATGCACGCTTCTCCTGTTTCACAGAAATGCAGTTACCCCTTATGCCAGACTTCCCTTTCCCGAAGCTTATAAAATCGGAGATGTCTATTCCATGATTGTATTCGGACTGGATATTGAGGAATTTGAATACGCCTACCAGGTAGACGGTCCTTATGAGCCGGAAAACGGTCTTATATTTGATCGGAATGCCGTTCTCCTGGACCCATATGCCCGTTCGGTAGCCGGTCAGAGGCAATGGGGAAGCCAGACGCCTGGAAGCTATCATGCCCGTGTCATACGGGATTCTTTTGACTGGGGAGATATGCCCCAATCCTCTCGTACCATGAGCGATTTGGTCATTTATGAGCTGCATGTGAGAGGTTTTACCTATCATCCCTCCTCCGGTGTGACCCATCGTGGAACCTTTGCCGGCCTGATGGAGAAAATTCCTTATCTGAAGGAACTTGGAATCAATGCCGTAGAGCTGATGCCCATTTTCGAATTTGACGAGACAATGAACGCCAGGGAGATAAACGGCGAAAGGCTTCTTGACTACTGGGGGTATAATACGGTAAGCTTTTTTGCCCCCAATTCAGGATATATCGCCGGAGATGAGTACAACCAGGAAGGCACTGAATTGAAAGTTCTCATCAAAGCGCTGCATGACAATGGCATTGAAGTCATCCTGGATGTGGTGTTCAATCACACGGCAGAAGGCAACGAAAAGGGACCCACCTTTTGCTTCAAAGGCTTTGACAACAAGGTTTACTATATGCTGACACCCAGTGGAAACTACTATAATTTCAGCGGCTGCGGCAATACCCTGAACTGCAACCACCCTGCCGTTCGTCAGATGATTCTGGAATGTCTGCGCTATTGGACGGTTAATTACCGGGTTGACGGCTTCCGCTTTGATCTTGCCAGTATTCTGGGAAGGCATGAGGATGGGTCTCCCTTAAACAATCCGCCTCTTCTGGAGCTTCTGGCCATGGATCCCGTACTGCGCAATGTAAAGCTGATTGCGGAAGCCTGGGACGCAGGCGGATTGTATCAGGTAGGGAAGTTCCCGGCCAGCAGGCGCTGGGCCGAATGGAACGGCCGTTACCGGGATTCTCTCAGAGCCTTTCTAAAGGGTGATTTCTGGCATTCCTGGGAAGCCGCATGGAGCATTTCCGGTTCCGGCGATCTCTATGGCGGATTCTATTCCGACAACACGAACAATTATGCGGGCTATAATTCCTGTGTCAATTTTCTCACCTGCCATGACGGCTTTACGCTGTATGATCTATACTCTTATAACGAAAAACACAATGAGAGAAACGGCTGGAATAATACGGACGGTTCCGACGATAACCGCAGCTGGAACTGCGGTGCAGAAGGTGACACTGACAATCCTGAAATTCTCTCTCTGCGCTTCCGCATGATGCGCAATGCCTGCGCCGTATTGATGTGCAGCCGTGGAACTCCCATGTTCCTGGCCGGAGACGAATTCGGGAATTCTCAGTCCGGCAATAATAACGCCTATTGTCAGGACAATGAAATTTCATGGCTGGACTGGAGTCTGCTGGAGAAAAACAGGGAGTTGTTCGAATTTTTCAAATTCATGATCCATTACAGACACACCCATCCCGTCATCCGCAAAATGCTTCCGGAAGCAGTCTGCGGCATGGAACCGATGCACACCCACAATGTCAACGCAAAAGAAGTCTATATTCCCCAGGACGCCAAAACTCTGGCTGTAAGCTTTGCCGGCTACAATCCGGAGACCAAGGCAGACGACCTGGTATATGTAGCTGTCAACAGTCACTGGGAAGATGTGCAAATCACCCTGCCGGAACTGGAATGTCCCCTGGACTGGTATCTGAGCGTCAATACCTGGGGAGACGAACAGAATCGTTATTTCTACCAGGAAGGAGAAGAAGTCCGTATCGACCATGAATTTATCATGCGTCCCCGCTCTGTGGCGGTGTTCACAGGCCGGAGTCTCTGAAAGAGTGTGTGGAACGGGGCTGTCCCTTGAAAGCGGACAACCCCGTTCATATTCCACAGCCTGTTCAGCACCTGGTTTCCGTCATCATTTTCAGAATCTCCCTGTCTGTCTCTCTCATACCTTCTTTGCTCAGACGTCCTACATTTGCAATGGTATTTTCCACACCTTTCCTGACAATTCCTTCTCCGTCCCGGAACTGACTGCCCATTTTATACATCTCATAACCCAGCAAAGCAGATTCGATGGAAAATGCAATCTTGGCGGCACAGGAAGCTTTTGCTCCGTCGCATATCATTCCCGAAGTCACTGCCAGAGAATTTACCAGACAATGTGCGATGGTCTTATAATCTCCTCCATACAGGTAAGCAATCGCCGCCCCCGCGGCACTTCCGGCGCTGACAGCGCCGCAGTACGCCGACAGCCGGCCTATTCCTGTCTTCTGATGAATGGCCAGGAGATTGGACAGCACAAGAGCCCGATACAGCTTCTCCTGTCCCACCTTCAATTCTCTGGCATATTCAATCACGGGAACGCTGACAGTAATCCCCTGATTGCCGCTCCCGGAATTGATTATCACCGGCAGCTCACAGCCGCTCATTCTGGCGTCAGATCCGGCAGCCGCCATAGCTTTGGCCCGGTTATGAATCTCATTTCCATATAGATTCAACAGCACACTTCCCACATTGGCACCGTAAGAATTCCTGATTCCCTCCTCCGCAATGGCCATATTGCAGGAAATCTGTTTATCCAGTGTCTCTTTGACTTCTTCCACATCCACTGACTCCGCAAAGTCCAATATATCCTTTACGTTCAGGATACTGCGGTCCGTCAATCCCTCTTCCGCACCCGTTTCCTGCTTCCGGAATATCACCTGCCCGTCCTTTTCCTCCAGTACCACATTGGTATGATACTGTGCGATTCTCACCTTTGTGCGATGTCCGGTTCCTTCCGCAGATATAATAAGGTCAAGAGGAAATTCACTGTCCAGAAAACGGACTTCCACCGAATCCTTTTCCAGGAAAGATGCCAGTTCTCCCTTCTGTTCCTCCGTGATATCCGCGATCACCTCCAGCGCCTTTTCCGGTTTCCCGGCCAGCGCTCCCGCCGCCGCCGCTGCCTGGATTCCTTTCAGGCCTCCTGTGTTGGGAACCACCACACTCTTGACATTTTTAATCAGATTCCCGCTGGCTTCCACCAGAATTCTCTCCGGCTTTTCCCCAAGAAGCACCCTTGCCCGGGCCGCCCCGTAGGCAATGGCAATTGGCTCTGTACATCCCATGGCCGGAATCAGTTCTTCTCTTAATATCTGCAGATAACGCAGGTATTTTGTATCTCTCTTCTCCAAAATTATCCGCCTTTCACGATAGCAAAAAACCGGCTTTCTGACCGGCTTTTTGTTCTGTTTTTATGTAATTGCCGCCTTTATACTGCCTTCTCCTTCCACTTTCCGCGCTTGTAGAAGAAAAAGGTAATAATTGCCCCAAACACCCATGAAGCCAGCAGTGATATAAAGATACATTCCTGCCTGCCCCCCGGAAACTCCGGTGATCTGGTGAAAAAAGCGATTCCATAGGCGATGGGCACTCGAATCAGAACCGTTGTGGCAATGGAAATCCACATGGGCGTCACCGTGTCTCCGGCCCCGCGCATAACCCCGGACAGACTCTGGGTAACCGCCATGGCAATATAGCCCACTGCCAGAATTCCCATCATATTCCGACTCAGCTCCACCAGCTCCGGCGTCTTCGTAAAGATTCCCATCAGTGCCTTTCCAAAGAGCAGAATCATTCCTGTCAATACAGTGGATGTGGCCATGGATATGGCGGTTCCCTGCTTCGCACCTTTCTCCACTCTGTCATACATTTTGGCGCCTACATTCTGGCCGGCATAGGTAGTCATTGCCGTGCCGAAGGAGAAGTTCGGCATCATGGCAAATCCGTCCACACGCATGATGATTACGTTGGCCGCTATAAACATTTCCCCGAAACTGTTGGTCAGAGACTGTACCACAATCATCGCCATGGAGAAAATTGCCTGGGTAATGCCGGAGGGAAGACCCAGCTGAATGATTTTCATCGTATGCTTTTTCTGCAGCTTCAGATAAGCCGGCCGCAGATCAAAAAGCTCTGTCATCCGCATTAGCCTGAACAGACACAGCAGAGCGGAAACTATCTGGGCAATCACCGTGGCCAGCGCCACACCGTTCACCCCCATGTCCAGCTTTGCCACAAACACCAGATCCAACACAATGTTGACAAGGGTTGATACCAGAAGATAGACGAGAGCAGACATGGAGTCTCCCAGGCCTCTCAGAATTCCGCTGAGGATATTGTAAAACGCCAGCCCCGAGGAACCGATAAATAAAATCAGCAGATACGAATGACACCAGTCAATAATGGATTCCGGTGTATCCAGAAGTTCCAGCAGAGGTCTCGCCACCAGAGATGCCACAATCATCACAAAAATCGTCGCTATCCCTGTGAGCGTGATACAGTTCCCAATGGTGGTGGAGAGTTCCTCTCTCTCCTTTGCCCCGAAGTACTGCGACACCATGATGCCGGCCCCCACGCTGATTCCCACAAACAGGACTATCAGCAGGTTTAAGATAGGCCCGGCGCTCCCCACTGCCGCCAGCGCATTGTCTCCCACGTAATTTCCCACTACAACGCTGTCCACCGTATTGTAGAGCTGCTGGGCAATGTTCCCCACCAGCATGGGGACCGTAAAAAAGACAATCTTCTTCCAGGGCGTGCCTTCCGTCATATCCACAGGTTCAAAAAATTTCTTAATCGTTTCCATACAAATCACGCCTTTCTCTTTCTCCGTAAATTTTCATGCACCGCCCATTATATACGATAGCATTCCATTTTACAAGAGGTTCCGGCAGTTTGTTCCCCGCTTCCGGCATTACTCCTCCTGCATCCACACCCGCATCTGGTTCTCACCGCGATTTGCCCACGCATAATAGGGAACGGCTGTAAGCTTTGCCTTTTCCTTCACTGGTGGTTTCTCGCTGTACAGTTCGTCGCTTCCGGCCATGCGATACCCCTCTATGGAAAGCAGCACATTTCCTTTCAGAACACCTTCTTCACAGGTAAATGGAGTCGCTTTCAGGTCCTTTGGTATTCGCAGACTCTGAATCATTTCACCGTTATCCACCCCTTCAAAGCAATACACCATCGGTCCCCGCAGAAGTGCCACACATCCTGCATTCTCCCGCACATGCTGATTGGCATACGCCCTGCGCACCTCCAGAGGGAACTGCAGAGATACAGTATCCCCGGCACGCCATTTTCTTGTAATATATACGTAGCCCTTGTTCAGCAGCTTCCGGACATCCAGCTTTTCTCCGTTGAGGCTCAGGCAATTTTCCTCCTTTTCAAAGTCTATATAATAAGGAATATGAATTGCCAGCGTAAATTCCTCTTCTGTCTTCGGCACAACAAAATAGTCGGCTTTCCCCTCCCACGGATATGTCGTCTCAAGCGTAATCTCTGCTTTTTCCAGCTCCGCCTTCTGTCCTATCATCAGATGTGAATAGATGGCAGAATCACTTTCACTCCAGCAGTATTTCCCCAGAGAAGTCACCAGCCGCACCAGATTGGGCGGGCAGCAGGCACAGGCATACCACCCTGGCCTCACCGGCAGAGAATGTTTGTAGCCGAACAATTTCCCGGACACTCCCGGTTCCGATTCCAGCGGATTTACATAGAAATATTTCTTCCCATCCAGCTGCATGCCGCTGATGGTGCTGTTATACAATTCCTTCTCCATAATGTCCGCATAACCGCCATCCAGCTCCATCTCCAACATACGATGGGCAAAAAACACCATTGCAATGGAAGCACAGGTTTCCGCATAAGCCATGTCATTGGGCAGCTCGTAATTACCGGAAAAAGCCTCTCCCTCAGGATTGCCGCCGATTCCGCCGGTAATGTACAGCTTCTGATTTACAATGTTCTCCCACAACGTTCTGCATGCCTGATACAGCCTCTCATCCCCGTCAGTACCGGCCACATCCGCCATAGCTGTATACATATACAAAGCTCTCACAGCATGGCCCACCGCCTCTTTTTGGTCATAGACGGTCTCATGGGCCTGGTTGTATGCCACATCCGGCTTCTCCGTGTTGTACGGTCCCCAGTGCTGCCAGCCTCTTCTCATCTTCTCCTCATAGAAATAGTCCGGATTTTTCCCTCTTTCTTCCAGGAAATGCCTTGCCATTTCTTTATACTTTTCTTTTCCTGTCACATGATAAAGCTTCATCAGGCCGATTTCCACTTCCTGATGTCCTGGAATCCCTTTCTCATTCTCCTTTCCAGGACCAAATCGATCTATGATATGGTCAGCCAGACGCTCCACCACATGGAGAAGTCTGTCCTTTCCTGTGGCTTCAAAGTAGGCCGCTCCTGCCTCCATCATGTGCCCCGCACAGTACAGCTCATGACATTCATGAAGATTCTGCCAGCGGTGCCCGGGCTCCTTTACGATAAAATAGGTATCCAGATATCCGTCCGGCTGCTGGGCTTTCTCTATAATCTCAATAATATCGTCCGCTCTGGCCTCCAGAGCGGCGTCCGGCTTTACTGTCAGGGAATAAGCCACCCCTTCCAGCCACTTTGCCACATCACTGTCCTGGAACACCATTCCATAAAACTCTCCCTGGCTCAATCCCGCCGCAATCCGGAAATTCTCAATGGCATGACTCTTCGCCACCCCGGGAACCTCATCATTCAATACCTTCTCCTGAAAAGGGATTACCACATCGATTACCCTCTCCTGCATCTGCGACCAGAATGCATCCACAATCTTAACCTGATTACTTCCGACTTCATTTCCTTTTTTACTCATCCTGATACCTCTCCTTCTCTTTCTCCTGTCTGCATATTTTATATCACACAATATTGAACTGTTACACAGATTTATAGTACTCACATGGTACACAGGCGGTATTCCCTGACAGGACAAAATCTGTCATTCCCGATATAGAAACTTTTCCGGAAAAGATACGGATTCGATTGTGTACAAAAACAAATATCTGCATCCCAGGAATTGTCTGTCCCTGAAATTTATGTTATCATTTTCATAAAGAATCACAACCTACAGTTTTCAAGGAAAGGTGGATAAATCTTAGATGTTATATCTGGTATCAGATGCTGCATACCCTGTCATTTTCTCATCCGCAGGCAATCTCACCAATGAGAATCAGTTCCTGCACCCAAAACGTATCTTGGATTCCTACGAATTGATATCCGTGACAAAGGGCAATTTACATATCCAGTCAGGAGGCCGCAGTTACCATCTGACTCCCGGACAGTTTGTGCTTCTATTTCCGGAAGAATATCATTTCGGCACCCGGCCCACCGAGGGAGAGTTGTCTTTTTACTGGACCCATTTCTATCTTCGTGACAGAGAAGCCGCCCACTGCGAAGAACCGGAGATAACTGCCTTTTTCCACGAAACCATCCCTCCCCGTTACATGCTGCCTGAAACGGGCTCTCTCTCTGCCAACAGCCGGGTCAATGTGCTGTTTGTGCAGCTCCTGGACCTGGCCAAACGTCTGGGCAGCCTCTCTGCCGTACAATGCAATTATGCACAAAGCACCCTGTTGCTGGAACTGACAAATGAATGCTTCTTCCGCCGTCACCTGATGCAGCAGAAGGAAAGCATTCCTCTGAATATAGCCGATCTCATGGAATGGCTGCAGCTCAACTATGATACTACCCTCTCTGTGGCCGGCATCGCAGAGAAATTCGGCTATCATCCTTCTTACCTGACCTCTGTCTTCAAACGTTACAGTGGATATACCATTACCGAGTATCTGAACCGCCAGCGCATCCGGGTAGCTAAAAATCTGCTGATTTCCATGCCCGGCCTGTCCCTGGCCGAAATCAGTGAGCAGATAGGTATTTCGGACGAAAAATACTTTATGCGGCTCTTCAAACGCTATGAGGGCGTCACCGCCGCTGCTTACCGGAAGGCCTTTCCCGAAAAAAGGAAAAACCGGATTTAGCGAATAAAATTCGTTCTCTAATTTTGCTTTTGAGGTCCATTTTTCGCTTTACATTGGCAAAATTTGTGCTATAATCATTCTTTGGTTAGAGTTTAATATAATAAGAAAAGAGTGAAAGAACTATGGAAACATATGGCATTTTCAAGGATCTGGCAATTATTATCGTTTTCGCAAAGCTTTGTGGGATACTGGCCCGAAAGTGCAAGGCGCCTCAGGTAGTGGGAGAAATCATCGCGGGTCTTCTGATTGGCCCAAGCTTATTGGGACTGGTGCAGCAGTCAGATTTCCTGGCTCACATGGCAGAAATCGGCGTGGTACTTCTGATGTTCTCCGCAGGGCTGGAGACAAATCTGAAAGAACTGATGAAGACCGGACCTGTGGCTCTCCTGATTGCCTGCTCCGGCGTATTTATCCCTCTCCTGGGAGGAGCGCTTCTGTACATGGGCTTCTACGGTGCGGCCCCCTGGGGTTCGGAGGAGTTCTACAAGGCCGTGTTCATAGGCGTTATCATGACAGCCACCAGTGTCAGCATCACAGTGCAGTCCCTGAAGGAGATGGGGAAACTAAAAGGCAAGGTGGGAACCACTATCCTAAGTGCCGCCATCATCGACGATGTCATCGGCATCATCGTTCTGACATTTGTAATTGGCTTCAAGAATCCGGAATCCAACCCCGGAAGTGTGGTCCTCTCCACAGTGCTGTTCTTCATCATGGCACTGGTGGCAGGCTTCATCGTCTATAAGATATTCAAAAAGCTTGACGAGCGTTATCCCCACACTCAGAGAATCCCCATCCTGGGTCTGGCACTGTGCTTCTTCTTCGCCTATGCGGCGGAAAAATACTTTGGAATTGCAGATATCACCGGAGCCTATGTGGCGGGTATCGTTCTCTGCTCCATACAGGATTCCTCCTACATAGACCGCAAGATGGAGGTCAGTTCCTATATCATCTTCGGCCCAATATTCTTCGCCAGCATCGGTCTGAAGACCAGTATAGACAATGTCAGCGCAGGACTTCTGCTGTTTTCCGCAGGATTCGTTATCGTGGCGCTGATTACCAAAATTATCGGCTGCGGCGTGATGGCAAAGCTCTGCAGATTCCGTTTTCAGGACAGCCTCAAAATCGGTGTGGGCATGATGACCAGAGGCGAGGTAGCGCTGATCGTGGCCCAGAAAGGGCTTTCGGTGGGACTGCTCACACCGGAGTATTTCACGGCAGTGATCCTGCTGATCATCGTGTCCAGCATCTCCACTCCGATTCTCTTAAAACTGTTATATATAAAAGACAAAGAAGAAGCAGCTGCCTAGGCAGCTGCTTTTCACAGTCTAACAGCTTTATAGTGAGGCAGGTTCAGGTGGGAAATCGTGATCTCAAGATAACGCTGGAATGTCTTCTGGAAGGAAATACATTCCGCACACATATTGATGAGCAGATTGCGTTCCTTCAGCTGGGAAATGGTGAAAATGCCGTCTGGAGTCTGTTGCTGGCCAACGGCTATCTGAAGATAATAAAATAGTTATGGAATGAAGAAACGGAAGAGGATATGTATGTTCTGTCTCTGACTGACAAGGAAGACTGTACTATGTTCAGGAAACTTATCAGAGACTGGTTCGCAAAAACAGCCGCTGTATATAATGATTTTACTTCTTAATGATATTGATGCACTGAACACATGTATGAACAGACTTGCCCTTACCACATTCAGCAGCTTTAACATGGGGGAAAAATCTTCCGTTCAGGCAGAATTGGAACGGTTTTATTATGGTTTTTACTGGGGTTAATGGTAGATTTATCAGATCGCTCTATATAATTGCTTCCAACAGAGAAAGCGGCTTCGGAAGTATAATTAGTTCAAAATATTGAATTAAAGAGCATACTTTATCCCTTCCAAAGCACGAATTAAATTTTCCTTTGTATTTGCAACGAAATCTACTTTCCAATTTCTCGGGTGGGTTAAAAGCATAATTATTCCTGTTCCTTTATCAATTTCACTTTTTACTTGAATATAAAATTCGTTTAAAAGATTCTGATCTGCTAATCGTCTCTCGATATATTTCATAATATCCTCGTCATATGCTTCTACTATAATCCCTGCCCTTTTTCTTAATGATTCATCGCTTGTAATCACTGTATTTGGAAGCTGAAATTTTACATTAATAAAATCACCATGACTTGCCACAGAAAAACTGTTTGTTCCAGTGACCTTTCTGTATCTCTCTAAATCCTCTAAAAAATTTCTTTTTATATTTGGCAAATGGGAAATCAACTTTTCTCTATTTTTTATTTTATATCTTTTCTCATAATCAGCAATTTCTTCATAATGATATCCTGTTTCATATCCGTATTCTTCAATTTCTGAGATAAGTAATTTGTCAAGAGTTGAATTTCTAAAATAATAGGTTACACCTCCCTGTTTTCCATATACAGATTTTTCAATTTGAAACATTTCACGAGCAACCTTCGGAGAAGTGTCTATATCATGGCGGTTTATCAAAATTTTCCTCTTATTAAATTTTGCTTCATGCACCATTTTAAAGAAATCCAGAATTCCAACCATAATATATCCTTGTTCTTTTGCATATTGTAACATCTCTCTGTAACATGACAATCTATCACCTTTTAAATAGTCTTCATATATACGGCTTGTAATATTCATTTAAAATAAGTTCTCCTATTCATTTTAGAGTCTTATGAAGCACATCATATAAATTCTCAATTAAGCAATACTACTTATAACCTGCACCAATTAATCACATGTTTCACTTGTCTGAATTTCCGTCTGTATCGTTGTCGTCGACAGGAATGTCCGCCCCATCGCCTCACTCCTTCGCCTTGCAGGCTAAAAACTTATCCTTCGTGAAACATAGTGGTAATTGGTGTAGATCATACTACTTTTCATTTGATTTGGAAGTATTAAGGAAAAACTCTTTCACTTTACTTATAATAAAATACTGATCATCTTTTGAAAGTTTATAGTATAGAGGTAATCTTACTAATTTATCGCTTTCACATGTAGTAAAAGCATCTTCCCCATGAAACCTGCCAAACTTTAATCCTGCCGGCGCACTGTGCAGAGGTACATAATGAAATACACACATAACACCAGCATCCTTCATAAACTTGATAAACTCAGCTCTCTCTTCAAGAGATCTGAGTTTAATATAAAACATATGTGCATTATGTTCACATTCAGGCGGAATAATTGGCAGATCTATCAAGCCATCTTCATATAAACAATTCAGTTCATTATAATATCTGTTCCATATGGCTAATCTGTTATCATTAATCTCATCTGCCATTTCCAGCTGCGCCCATAAATAAGCAGCATTTAAATCACTCTGCAAATAGCTATCTCCAAAATCAACCCAGTTATATTTAGCGACCTGACCACGATAAAATTGAGACCTGTTAGTACCTTTTTCTCGCAATATTTCTGCTTTTTCAATATATTTCTGCTTATTGATTACTATAGCACCACCCTCTCCCATAGAATAATTTTTTGTCTCATGGAAAGAAAAACATCCAAAATCACCAATCGTACCAAGACTCTTACCTTTATATGTACTCATAACCCCTTGAGCAGCATCTTCTACCACTTTAAGCTTATATTTCTGCGCAATATCCATAATTGTATCCATTTCACAAGCAACACCGGCATAGTGAACAGGAACAATAACTTTAGTCCTCTCAGTAATAGCTGGTTCAATTTTCATTTCATCTATATTCATAGTATCTGGTCGAATATCTACAAAAATCAAACGAGCCCCTGCAAGTACAAAAGAATTAGCTGTACTGGAAAAAGTAAAGCTCGGAAGAATAACCTCGTCTCCAGGATTTAATTCACATAAGATTGCACTCATATCAAGCGCAGATGAACCACTGGTAGTCAGCATAACTTTTTGAGCATTAAATCGCTTTTCTAACCATTCATTACACTTTTTTGTAAAAGGTCCATCACCACATATTTTATGATTAGTCACCGCCTCATGCATATAGTCAAATTCCTTGCCTGTAAATGGTGGAACATTAAAAGAAATCATATAAAGCCTCCTTATTATTCGCATTATATAATAAATGATTTATCCTAATTTGTGGGATCCTTTCATAATAAATGATTTAGTTAACTTTATACTGATTAATATTGTATCTTTGTAAAGGAAAAAAAGAAGGCTGATTGCTCCCAAATATCCTAAAAAAGATATCAAAAAGTTATCAAAAAAAGTGTTATAACCTGCATAAGCCATTGTAATGAATGTAATAACGATAAATTTGTATATTTTATATTCTATATAATAATATTTGTTCGAAAAAAATGTTCTCAATGCCCAAAATACAAAGTATGAAATACCTGTGGAAATAGCAGCTCCTTTAGTTCCTATAACAGGAACTAAGATCATGTTCCCCAAAAAATTAACAATACATGCTCCCAATCCAACCATTATATTTAAATAACTTTTTTTAGAAATACCAATTCCACTACATGTTGTTTCTGATATAGTATACATTATTGGGTTAAATACTAAAAATGGGAGGATTGGGGCTGCTTCACGAAACTTTGGCCCTAATAAAAGAGCGAAAAAATCCTTTGCAAAAATTAAACTCAATCCTCCAAAAAACATAGCCGCTGTAATAATTTGATTTCCTGTTTGAATAAAAGTTGTATCTTCCGGACTATTTACATATTCCTCCACCTGCCTGGGGCCCCAAACGGCATTAAATGCCGTTTGGATTATGGTAAATATATTTACTATCGACATTGCGCTGGCATAAATACCAACATCAGAATATGCACAATAATAGTTAAGTGATATTTTATCCAGCGCTTCAAACAACTGTGTTATACCCATTGAAAAAATAAATGGCAAACCATATTTTATTATACTTATCTTATTTATTTTTTTCTCTGTAGTACCAAACTTCCAATATTGTCTACTCTTAGCAATTGCATAAAATGTCGAAATAATAAAGCCTGTTGTAACACCAATACATAAGCTATATGTATCATTCTTTAGAATAAATTTGACCAGAATAATTACAGTCAATACATTTGATAGTTTATACAAAATATTACATACTGAATATGTACTGCTTTGATATGTTACCCTAAGAACCAATAACGCAAAATTATTCAAAAGCGAACCAATAATATTAATCGCTAAAAGAATAGTTATAAAAAAGTCAAATTCAAATTTTAGCTTAAAGAACCAATTACAAATAACAAAAATACCACAGAAAAAAATTGTTACAGACAATGATGTCAAGAAACAGAACCTAAAAAGTTCTCGTTTATACCCTATATCATCATGATCATAAAAGAATCTTACAAATGCCTGGTCTAATCCAAGGCATAAAACCATTACAGAAATATTAGTGTACATTTGAAAAATTGACAATTGTCCATAAGATGATGGTTCTATAATTCTGGTAATAATCGGTGTAGTTAATAGTCCTATCAATACTGTAATAACTGTACCTATTCCAATTTTAAACAAATGATTTAAAAATCCATTTTCATTGCGTCTCATTCAAATTCACCTGTAGAAACATTTTATAATGAAAAGACGTTATTCCAAGTGTTAAAAAAAGTCTTATCACAAAATTGATTTATAATAATATTCTCATTTATAGTAGCTTCATGTGAATTCAATAAATCCAGGAAGGAATTACCGATATTGTCTGAAAATTCAAAGATAACACAACCAAGCTTTTTATAGTGAGAATATAGGCTATTATGCGGAGACACATATACCTTTTTCCCCAAATATAGCATAGATATGATATTACCATTCCCTTGTTGGCGATTGTTATCAAATACAGCAATATCAATATCAGATAATATAGCAACATATTCATCATAATTCATATAATCTGTTATTGGAACAAAATTATCTCCAAATATATGCCTCCCCGCTTTAATAACCTTACTAATATAATTATTATCAGAAGGATAAGCTAATGGTGATACAACTTCTATTTTCCCAGCAAATTTAGCCAATATATTAAATACATCTATATGTTGGCAAGTTCTGGTAGCTGAATGACCGACCATAACTCTAATCTTATCTCTTTTTCTTAGAGAAATTGTATATAAGCTTTTATCAAACAGTTTATACGTATACTGTGCAAATAACTGTTTTGCATTAGTATGATACCATGTGCAAAGTTGCTGATAATCTCCCTCGATTGCTATTGCACCTATTAATTTACTGATTATCTTTTTTCTATAATGTTCCCTTAATATGTTCACAGGCTTGAACGGAAAGGTATGAGCCGCATAATATGTATCATAGAGGTCACCACCCCAAATAAACCAAATAATCCGCATATTTTTAAATTTAGTAATATTCATTAAATCATATACCTGAAAAAATAAAGAGTGTAGAATGACTAAATCACATTTCCTGATAATATCACACACATCATTGTTATCAAATACTTTCCCCATTTTCACATATATATTGGGGTATCTTTCGATGTTTTCCAAATTACAATATTTAACCTTTTTATTGGTATACACCACAAAAAAGTGTTCTTTAATATCAAATAACAAATTTATTTTATCAATAAAATCTTGTGTCCATTTTTCATCCGGAATAATATGTAATATCATCATTTAGTTCCTTTCATATAATTCAAAATTGTATAATACGGATATGACGCACTTTGGTTCATATACCCTTCAATATATAAACAATATGCAAAAAACAAAACACTAATGGCTACCATTGCAATTATTCTGGTCAATCTACTTTTTATTTTATTGATAGCAATTGGAATTAATATAATTCCAGGAAGTGTATAAAAAAATCGAAGTCTGTTAAGAAGAGGAATTTTCCCGTTCAGCATTGATAAAGCCACTGCAGCCAACTGAATATTTAAATATCCTCTCTCCCGAATAACATTTTGTTCTAATACTAAATACGCAAATACATATATCATAATATTAATTGTTAACGAAATATATCCTGAGCTCGAAGCTGTACCACTAAGATTATCAATATATCCTGCGTAATTTATGTTTCCCATTGCATAATTGTTAACAATATCGGTTATTCTTCCTTGAATCAAAAAGATAAAACCCAATATTGGAATAGCTTTTTTCAAATCCAGCTTAATCTTAAACAGGAAGTAGACAGGAATAAATATTATAGATGTAGAATGAAATCCAAATGCTAATACCATACATGTCACATACTTAATAATTTTTTTCTCTTCAATATATTTGATGGAATATAAGCATATTGCGCATCCAACCATTTGCCTTACAATATTTAATGATTGAAAAAAAAAGGACATTGAAAAAAGCAAGAAAATACTCAAAGCAATGTATGGGGAATCTCTGTGTATTGCTAAAATAACCAGTATCACAAATATTAACGCTGCAATAACAATAAACCCATGGAACGGCATTCCTAATTTATATATGAATCGATTTAGCAATGAAAATAGAAATTCGTATCGATTGGTGTCAGTTGCATTTATTTCATTGAATAATCGCTCATATTCAAAATAATCACTGCCTACACCATACCTGAACACAGAAATCAGCAGCAAGGGAATCATGGTCAGAACTATGGATAACTTCCTTTTTTTAATTATAGGAACGCCGTCCGTAACTTTTATTTTGTTCTTAAATACTGCACCCAACATGGCCAGGACGCAAACCATCCAGTATATCCACATTCTTATGCCTCCAGATAAGAAATAAATTCTTTATAATCTCTTATATAATCTTCCACATTATAAAAATCAGATGCTGCAACGCAAAGAACTGAATCCTTTTGCAGCCAAAGCATCTCCCTCCAGGTTGGCTCCTCAATTAGTATACCAATAGACGGATCTGAAAGTTCTATTTCTTCCCTGCCATGAACATTTTCGAGTAATAATTGAATACGTCCATAAGGGCAGAAAAGTAATTGTTTCAATTTTTTATGAGCATGAAACCCCCTTCTTACTCCTTCCGGAACCTTTGAGATATAGTAAATACGCTTTATATCAAACGGGATTTCATGCATCCCTTCAAAAAAAGAAAGCTCACCTGTATTTACTGTTGGAATTGTTTTAATATGAACTACTTTGCATCCGGCAACCGTTTCTCTAACATTAAAATCATCACCTTTTAATACAAAATACCATTTTAAGTCATCAATTTCCTTATAGCGATCAAGGATTTTCTGTGGAATATCCACCGCTTCGTGAAAATTATGTTTATCATAAAAACGAATAGCTCTCACATTTTTTCTCGAAACACACCAATAGATGCTTTCCAATCCCATCTCCCCAAAAGCCTTCTTAATAATACTTTCCAGTCCAAACCACGAATATCCGCGTCCCATAGCCTCAGTTCGAACTGTAATAGCGAACTCTGCATTCCCTTCTTCAATATGTTTTAGACTGACAGTACCCATATATTCATCACTGTCAGATGCAATAGCAAGATTAAGATTATCCTTATCTTCCAGGCTGTCCTTTATAAAGCTTTCCGCATCCTGAATTGTCTTTGATGCAAAATCTGTACGCAGATTACCAGTAACATTACTATCGTGCATCCAAGTAAGCATTAATGGCGCATCTTTCAATTTTAGCTTTCTAAGATACATATTTATCACCTGTTAAAATTCATTTATGGCATCAATAACATATCGGATTTCATCATCTGTCATTCCGTAATACATAGGAATACTCAATTCTGTATTGCTGATTTCTTCAGCAATGGGCAGTGTTCCTTGAGAAATATTCAAATCTCTGTAGCACTCTTGAAGATGCATCGGAATTGGATAATGTTTATTCGTGCTGATTTCTTTTCCATTCAAATACTTTTCAAGACCATCACGTTCTATACAGCGAATACCATAGATATGCCATACAGGAACACAATCAGACAATACAGAGGGAATTATAACCTTTGAATTTCTAATTCCTTCTGTATATTTTTTTGCTATTCTCCTACGTTCCGAATTCATTCTCTCAAGATGCAAAAGTTTTGCGGAAAGAAATGCGGCTTGTATCTCGTCAAGCCGGCTATTGTTACCCCTATAGATATGATGATATTTATAATCAGATCCATAATTGCCCAATGAACGAATCTTGTCCGCAATTTGCTTATTATTCGTAACCACAGCACCAGCATCACCAAGTGCTCCAAGATTTTTTCCAGGATAAAAACTGAACCCTGCAGCATCACCAAAGGACCCCACTTTTTTACCCTTATAAGTAGCACCATGTGCCTGTGCACAATCTTCAACTACATAGAGTTTATGTTTCTTTGCAATCTCCATAATTGGCTTCATCTCGCAAGCCTGCCCATAAAGATGGACGGGCATAATCACTTTGGTTCTCTCCGTGATAGCCACTTCAATTAAAGCTGGATTAATATTAAAGGTACAAATATCAGGCTCAACAAAAACAGGCTTGGCTCCAACATAACTTACAGCCAGTGCTGTAGCGATATATGTATTTGAAGGGACGATAACTTCATCTCCCTCCCCTACCCCAAGTGCCTTCAAGGTCAACATTAGCGCATCAAGACCATTTCCAACGCCAACACAATATTCAACACCACAATATTCTGCAAAGGCTCTTTCAAATGCTTTATCCTCAATGCCCTCGATGTACCATGAGCGTGTAAATACACGTTCAAAAGCATCTCTGATGTCATTACTTAATTCTTTCTCTATTGGAAGAAAAGATACAAATGGAACTTTCATTATCCTACCTCTGATTAGTTAATATATCATTAATATACTTTTCTGCAACTTCTCGTTCAGAAAAATGGATGGCTATATCCAAAGCTGCCTGTCCAATCGCATTTCGTCCCGCACTACTCATATTTTTGATTCTTTTATATATTCCTTCAAGCTCCTCTTGATTTCCGGGCTGGCAAAGAAAGCCGTTAATACCATCTTGAATAATGCCATCAAATCCTTCTCCCTTTGAAGCAATTGTAATACATCCTTGTAACATGGCCTCAATATAGACCATTCCATAGGTTTCACTGCTGCTGATAAGAGTAAAAATTTGTGCATCCTTCATTTTTTTTAATACTTCATGCCGAGGTATACGTCCCTCAAATATCACCTTTTCTGTTCCATTTAATTCTGTTACAAGTCTTTTCAATCCTTGTTCTTCGGGACCTCCCCCAATTACTGTAAGAACGTCATTATTATTTGCCGTATTGAGAAATGCTCTGATAACTACATCCAAATGCTTCCGCCTAATCAAACTTCCTACAAATATATATCTGATTCCACCGGAAAAGTCATGCTTATCGCATGTTCGTGCAGCAGCTTTGACAGAATCATTAGGCACTCCTGAGTAACATATAAATGGAGTTTTGTTAAGATTAAGTCTATCTTGAATTTGTTTTGCTTCAATAGCTGAACGAGCCCCTATGGCTCCTATGGCCTCTATATTTTTCTTTATTCGATATTTCTTAATATTGGTTTCAGTACAATCATGATGAAAAACAATAGAAGACTTTGCTTTATACTGTAGTGCAAGTATAGCTGTAAGTTCAGTACATGGATTGGCAAAGTGTCCAACAACCAAATCTGGAGTGATTTTTTCCTTATCCAATCTTTCGCTTATTTCTTTGGCTTGTAATTTCATAATTCTTTTAGAGTAGCCATTTCCAGGCAGCATTTTTAACATTGGGAATCTGTAAATTTTAATTCCGAATTCATCTCTGTCTATTTTTCTCCTTGAATTCAGCGAAGGAAAAATATTAGATGTTGTGCCTGCAAGTTTGTTCTTAATTTGTGGAGGAATAAGATAAAAAAGAAGCGGAAATTTACTTGGACAATGCGCAACTATTACTTTGTGTCCAAGTGCAACCCATTCTTTTGCAAAATACTCAACAGTTCTTGTCGGCTTGTTATCTCCAACATCGTCTGGCTGAGGATACAATTGAGTTAAAATAAGAATATTCATTCTCTGTTTCTCCAATTATTATCTTTCATAAATTAATGACTTCACAAATTGAATTTAAACCCTATATATTTCTTCATTTTCTAATTAATTCTTACCGCTATATTAATTCTTCTTGTCACTCACATACTCAAAAACTTCTTCAAGCTTATCAACCAAAATCGGCTGATCATACATTTCAGCGGTTTTTCTTGCCCTTTTCCCCATCTCTGCTAATTCTGCCGTATCCATTTTATAGAGTTTTCCAATAGCATCTGCCAGTGCCTCTGCGCTCTGATCCTCAGCCACAACGCCACAGTTATAGCGCTCAATCAGGTTATATCCAAATTTAGCATTGCAAATAACCGGTTTTCCACTGGCAAGATAATCAAAAAGCTTACTTTGACTTCCTCCATATTTCATAAGCGGAACATTTTTATACGTAAGTATGTTTGCTTTTCCATGTGATAATATAAATGGAATTTTTGCTTTCTCTATACGTCCATGGAAATAGACATTATCTATACTATTATCAATCACATATTTTTTCAGCATTTTCAGGTCATCACCGTTTCCGTAGACTTGAAACTTAACATCCTTATAGCCTTTTTCTTTTACAATTTTTGCTGCATCACAAATCTGCTGCACCTGATTTGCCTGCCTTATAGAACCACAATACACCACATTAAATTCATCCGTATTCCATCCAAGGTCAAATGATATTCCTTCCAATTCCCTATCTTTTTGTGGAATATCGCAGCCCATGTTAATATGGAATATCTTTGAGAATTTAATTCTATTTGCATATTTCTGTTCCCTTACATAATCGACACCACCTTCCATTGAAAAGATCATCGCATTGCTTTTTAAATATGCATTATGTTCTAAACGATATAAAATCTTGATGATAGGATTGTTCTTTGAAAAACCACCATACTCAATTATACTTTCTGGCCATAAATCTACAGTATCAGTAATAATTGGAATCTTTTTAAAGGAGTGTTTTACGAATGGAAATAAGTATGCCTCACAAGTTATGATAATATCTGGTTTCTCCTTTTTAAACTGTTTTAAGCCAAAACAAAATACAAGCATATTTTTAATTCGACGCATTCCGTTTCCGCTATATGGTGGAGTAATTATATATTTGTATTGAATACCATCACATATATCCTCCCTTTTTTTGTTCTGTTCAACAATATCTATATTAGTATTATGAATAGTGCTGGCTGCAACTATCGTAACAGAATATCCTCTTTTAACAAGTTCTTTTCCCCAGTTATGATAGCGAAGCATTGTGTTAAGCGGTGGCTGCTGTGCATAATGACAGATTACCCAAATATTTTTTTCCCTCATAATTCTAAATTAACCCTTTGTAGTTATATTCATTCATCCTACGGCCTTCTGCGGTAGTGAACTGTCTCACTAACTCAAATCCGTTTTTTTTATAGAACATATTCACTCCATCATTTCCATCAGCATCTGTTTCTAGATTTATATATGCATAAATATTAAAGTCAACAATACCTTTTAAATAATTAATTAGCGCTGTTCCAACACCATGACTTTTTATCCGTGGTTCAACACAAATTGATGCTAACTCCACATACTTTGTGTTCCTTTCTACAGATTTACTCTTCTTGAAAGCTCCCAATAGACGCTTAATAAATGCTGGATGACGAATAGCTGCGCCTAATGAGCATAAGGCAAATTTGACTATATGATTCTTTATCAATCCATTATAAAATCGTGGGTAGTCATTTGAGTAAGCAATAAATCCCACCAGCTTATTTTTTTCCTCTGCAATAATAATTCCAGAATCCTTATCTTCCATGTAGCCAGTATAAAGCACTCTCAAAAAGGGGACTCCAAGCTGTGTAAGAAAAAATGACGGGAATGCTTTCTTATGCAGTTCAGCTATATTATTTATGCATTCTGAAGTTATTTTATCAAGCTTCTTAATAACCAATCCAATTACTCCTTGCATACTGCAAATTTTCTGCTCATTTCTTTTACAAACCATTTTCTATCTAATCATCGTGCTTTTTCTCCTACAAGAGTACTTCAAATAAAGAGCATATTGAAAGTTACTACTCTATGTACTTCCAAAATCTCTACATTATCTGTGCGCAGCTGTGTTTACTCATATTCTTTTCCCAAAACCGCAGAAACCGTTCTACACATAGTAAGTAGTTCTCGCAGGAAACTGAATCTCTCTATGGAATTGAGATTCCACTTCATCTTCTCGGGCAAGACCTGCTTTACATATACTTCATCTACATCAATCGCCCCATTCAGCAATTTATCCTCGTCCTTATATCTGATACTTGCTTCACTCGTTATTCCTGCCGGCATCAAAAGTGTGGCATTCCACTCTTTTCTATACCCCTCTACATATTTTACAGCCTCTGGCCTTGTACCCACAAAACTCATTGTTCCCTGTAATACATCTATCACCTGCGGCAATTCATCTAGTCGAAAAGTTCTCAATTTCCGCCCAATTCTCGTTACTCTTCTATCATTCCCAACTGTCACACATGCACCAATTTTATCTGCATTAACTACCATTGTTCGGAACTTGTGAATACGGAAATGTCTGCCATAAGTTGTAACTCTTTCCTGCCTGTAAAATACGGGACCTGCTGAGTCTATCTTGATCAGGATGGAGATAATAATCATAGGAACAAACAAGATAATAAATAATATACCCCCTATTATCAGGTCAAATATACGTTTTAACACCAATTGCAATCTACGTTTCCACAATATTTCCCAGTATGGTCTAATTTCATCACACTGCATAAAATCAGGAATATCTTCCCACTTTTTAAACATATCTAAGTCCTTTTATGTCTTCCTAGAAAAGTAATTGTACTTCATTTTTGAGCCTCTTTGGCACATATTCAGATAGACCTCAGTCATGTATCATTTATATTCAATAAAATCATTTCACATAGTTAGCCACACTAGCAGAGAAAAGCTAGCTAAATGTATTAAATTAGATTTTCCTCAGTCAGTTTGCTCAAACTGGCATTTATCAAAATCGCTTATTACCCTTCGAAATACCCTGCAAACATAGTTCACATCCTCATCAGATAATCTCGTATGAAGCGGAAGCGAAATCAAATTCACATAATAGTCATAGGCATTCGGAAAGTCCCTGATATCCCACCCCATTTCCCTGTAGGCCGTCATCATAGGCAGAGGCTTATAATGCACATTTGTATTCACTCCACACTCAGCCAGCCTGATAATAATCTCCCTCCGGAGCTCATCACTCGCCCCCGGAATCCTTGCCAGATACAGATGTCCGGAAGACGTGCTGTTTTCTGTGTAATGAATCAGATGCTTTACCCCCAGTTCATCGCACATTGCATCGTACTTTCCGATGATCTCCTTCCTTCTCTTCAGAAGCTCCGGATAGCGGTCCAGCTGGCGCAGGCCCATAGCTGCCATGATATCTGTCATATTGCACTTGTACCAGGGACCAACGATATCATACTCCCACCCGCCAATCTGTGTTTTCGCCAGAGCATCTTTGCTTTGTCCGTGAAGACTGTACAGCTGGTAAGAATGATAGATTTCTTCATTGTCAATTCCCGGAATGTCTTTCCAGGTCGATGCTCCGCCTTCTCCAGTGGTAAAGTTCTTCACCGCATGGAAAGAGAAATCTGTGAAATCGGCGAATTCTCCTGCCATCCTTCCATCTTTCTCAGCCCCAAGAGCATGGGCCGCATCTGAGAAAATCAGAATGCGGCCTTTCGCGGTCTGGATTCTTCTGCCTAATTCGGTATTGCCGCCAGGCACAAAGATGTCCTTCCTTGCTTCTACTACCTCATACAGTTTGTCATAATCAGCTATAACGCCTCCAAGGTCCACGGCGACAATAGCCTTAGTCCTGCTTGTGATTGCCTCGGCAGTCCTGTCATAATCCATCTCTGTGGAATCCTTCCGGCTGTCCACAAATATCACCTTCGCTCCGCAGTGAATGGCTGCTGATGCCGTTGCAGTATAGGTATAAGCCGGTACAATTACTTCATCCCCCTCACCGATTCCGCAGATTCGAAAGTTCAATTCCTCAGCTGCCGTTGCGGAATTCAGGCATACAGCCTTTGAAGTATGGCAGTACTCAGCCAGTCTCTTCTCCAATTCTTTGGTTCTCGGTCCGGTGGTGATCCATCCGGACTTTAAGGCCTCTATTACCTCATTTATCTCTAAATCAGTGATATCAGGCGGGCTAAATGGAATCACCCGCTTTGCTGTTATATTCAAATTCTCAACACCAGACATTTCTTCCCTCATATTACATCCCGTCAAGTGAATTCTGTTTCTTAAATCAAATAATCTCTGCTTTTTATAGAGTAGAGGAATGTTCCTCTCCCTGCTCGCCGCGCGGCCTGCAGCCGCATCGGCGGCAAGCTTCCCACTCGAACCTGCATACAATAACACAATAAAAAAGACATGGCTTCGCCACCCCGACGCATGTTTCCATGCCCCAGCTGTATCAAAGCCTGTCTGTCCGTTGCCCTCCTGCACAGCGCCTGACGCGTCAGATGCATTCGGCAATTTCCTATAATACATTTCCTTTTTATCAAATGTCTTTTATGACATATCTCTTATGATATATCTCTCTTATGAATATCCTTTATGAAAACACCTTAACTTTGTGTTCCCACTCTCATATGAATGAGGTTCTTTCACTTCCAAAAGCTTTGTCATTCAGCTCCTGCTTGCAAATGCAGGACCCTCTCCCCGCCTTACGCCTCCGCCGCACGAATCTCACGGATCTCCTCCGTCCCCTGCCTGGAAACCACTCCCAGGCCCAGCGTCACTTCCACGGTACGCCCCAGCAGCGGTATCTCCATTACCACCAGCCTTTTGTGACGAAGTATTTTTTTCACTTTTCCATTGAAATCCTTCAAAGCTCCTTCCGTGACAATCAGGGTGTCTCCTTCGATATACCCTTCCGAATATCTGGCGATGTGGGCATCTCCACACAGCCGCCTGAGCCTCTCTTCTTCCTCCGGGTGAATTGGCGACATTTTCTCGCCGCTTTTCAGCACCCTGGTCATGGCAGGAATCTCTTTCAGGCGCATTTGAAAATCCTCAATTCGATCCGTCTCTACAAAAAGGTAGCCTGGAAAGAGCCTGGACATCGCCAGCGTCCGCTCTCCACGGACTTTTGTCATTCGCTCCACAAGGGGGATGAAAATGTCCTCCCCTTCCTCCAGTATTCTCTCACGGCATTTTTCACAGATATCCGTCTCCATACCTGTATACACCTGCATTACATACCACATCTGCCGCCTGTCACCTCTTTTGGGGCCTGCGCCTCACCTGTTTCCAATCCCACCCGTTTCCTGCTTCACTCACTTCTGGCGTTCGCTCCTGCCTTCACCCATTTCCGGAAAGTCCCCGCATCCACTCCCAGGATATCCGCCGCGCCTCTGGCAGAAAGCTCTCCTCTGTCCCATCGCAGCCGGATACTCTCGAACTCCCGGGGAATCTCCTTCGGCTTTCTCCCCAGCGGAACTCCCTTCTGTCTCGCCCTGGCTATCCCTTCCGCCTGTCTCCGCCTCTTATACTGTCTCGACTGGTCAAAATGCTGCATCACGCCCAGAGTAATCCGGGCCACCACTTTCCCCAGAGCCTCTTCTTCTATTCCTGTATTTGATAAGGGCAGCTCCAGCACAATGATGCCTGCTTTCTTCCCGACCGTGATATAACGCCACCGATCCATCAGCTCATAGCAGTCGCTTCCCAGTACGTCAAGGCTTGCTATGACCAAAGTGTCATTTTCCTTTAACGCCTTCAGCATCGCCTGGTAAGCCGTCTCTGATACAGCTGCCTGCCCCTTCACGGATTCGCAGCCCAGCCTGCCTTCTGCGGAAGCACCTGCTGTCTGTGTCTGCACAGACCCGCCATGTGAATTCTCCACATACACATTTTCCGGCGCCACCCCGTAATCCCACAGACTGAGCATCTGTCTCTCGGTATCCTGGCTGTCCGCAGACGCCCTCACATATCCATAGAGCTCACCCTTCACGGCCCTTTACACCTCCTGCCCTTTTTCTAAACATGTCTTGGGTTGTCTCCTGTTATCTCTATTATTGTTACTGTCTGCCCAAAGTCACTGCAGCTGTGCCGCACTTTCCAGCTCCTGCCCGGCAGTCCGCTCTGCTATCTCAATCCCCAGATACAGCACCTGCCGCTCTCCCATGAACTCAGCCTCCACTTCCGCAATCCTTTTGTGAAGGTCCACCTTTCTCACCAGATGGCTCACCTTCCTGAGGGGGCCGGAGACACAGCAGATCCCGCCGTCTTCTTCCACCCTGACTTCTGACAGTCCGATTTCCCCTTCCGCATCTATGAGAAGTTCCAGAAATTCTGATTCCTGTGCTTTCACAGTTGTAACAAAAGCTTCTCTGTCAAAAAGAAGCTCCGGTCCGGATGTTCTCTTCAATTTCCGACCCACCTCTTCCGGCTTGTCCGTATCTATAAACACATATCCAGGCAGAAGCTGTTCCCGCACTGTCCTCCACTGTCCGCCGTATTTTTTTCTGCGGCTTCTGGTGAGATGAAAGCATCTCGCATTTACTTCTTTCGAAAGCAGGCCGGATACAAAAGCTTCTGTTCTTGCTTCATTCCCGTCCTTCA
>CAJUQT010000028.1 GCA_910588225.1 uncultured Acetatifactor sp. | reverse complement strand
CGACCAGCGTAAGCGAGAGCGAAAGCACGTCAACTTCCGTAAGTGAAAGTGAAAGCACCTCAACGAGCGTAAGTGAGAGCGAAAGTACCTCGACGAGCGTAAGTGAAAGTGAAAGCACGTCAACTTCTGTAAGCGAGAGTGAGAGCATATCAACTTCCGTAAGTGAAAGTGAAAGCACCTCAACGAGTGTAAGTGAGAGCGAGAGCACGTCAACGAGCGTAAGTGAGAGCGAAAGCACATCAACTTCCGTAAGTGATAGTACCTCAACGAGCGAGAGCCAGAGTGCAAGCGCAAGTCAGAGTGCAAGCGTAAGTCAGAGTGCGAGCGCAAGTCAGAGTACGAGCGAGAGCCAGAGTGCGAGCGCAAGTCAGAGTACGAGCGAGACCCAGAGTGCAAGCGCAAGCCAGAATGCAAGCGCAAGTCAGAGTGCGAGCGAGAGCCAGAGTGCAAGCGCAAGTCAGAGTACGAGCGAGAGCCAGAGTGCAAGCGCAAGTCAAAGTACGAGCGAGAGCCAGAATGCAAGCGAAAGCCAGAGCACATCGGCAAGCGAAAGCGAGTCCAACGCAAACGTTGTTGTAATACCGGATGATGATGTACCGGAAGCACCGGCAGAGGAAGGCCCTGCAGCTCCTGCAGAGACAGACACTGTTCCCGGAGTAACGCAGACCGTGACACCACCGGCAACTGCTGCAGCACCGGCTCCGATACAGGTGACACCTGTTGCACCGGCAGCTCCTGAAATCGAGATACCGGATGAAGATGTGCCGTTGGCAGTTATGGACGATGAGGAAGACGTTCAGGCACCGGTAGAACAGCCGGAAGAAGATCAGGAAACCGTAACGATTACGGATGAGGAAGTTCCGCTGGCTGACATGGGCAGTACACCGAATGTAAAACACACGCCTTTGCATTATGCTGAACTGATTCTGGCAGCTGTTTTAGGAGGTGCTTATTTCGGAAGCAACAGGAAGCAGAGGAAGGAAATCAAAGAGCTGAAAAAAGAGCTTGGAGATGAAGAAAGGTAAACAAAATTCATGAGTTTTTTTGAGAATTTGAAATTGGTATGCGGGTGGGACATTTTGGTCCTGGTCATTCTGATTGGAGCGACGGCATGGTTCTTCGTGAGAAGATATCAGCTGAACAAAGAGAAGAAGGAACTGCAGAACCGGTTATCAAAAAAGTAATTTGAAATAAAGAATGTGAAATTGGCGGCCGCCGGTCACATGGCGGCCGCTGATTCATGAAAAAACAAATCTTAATCAGAATTCGGGAGAATTATTTTGTCACAATCAGAAAAAAAAGAGAATGTAATGAAGTACAAGCTTGCATATACAGGCTTGATTCTTCTTGTATATATATTGGGAAAGTGCATTCCTCTGTATGGTCTGGAACGCATCGACTACTCTGAAGGGATCGTCAGTGTGGAGGATGTGCTGATGCAGACCATCGGCGGAGATGCGAATAAGTCGTCTATTTTTGCACTGGGTATTTTTCCGTTTATGATATCGAGTTTGCTGGTGCAGATTGGTTTTGCTTTCAGGAAGCTTTTTACCAGAACACCATTGTCGCCGAAGACTATGGGCCGTGTAATGGCGATAGTGACGATAATCATTGCAGTGATGCAGACAATCGTACAGATACCGCAGCTGAAATTTGCCGTGCCGGAGGAGGAATTGCTTTATGCCAGAATCATAGCGGCAGCAGAGATGGTGACCGGCGTCATGATTATGCTGTGGTTGTCTGAGCGGAATGGAAAATACGGTGTGGGAGGACGGATGATAGTAGGACTGGTCAATATCCTGGAACGTGTTATCGGTACGGTACTCCGGCATGATCCGGGGAGACTGGCAATTCCTCTGGCAATAGCACTGGTGATGCTGCTGATTACACTTCTTATGGAAAATGGAGAAATGCGGATTCCTGTGCAGCGTGTTTCCATACATAATGTCTATGCGGACAAGAACTATATGGCAATCAAACTGAATCCCGTGGGCGTCATGCCGATGATGTTCACCACCGCAGTGTTCATGCTGCCCCGGCTCATAGTGTCTTTGCTGGGAGACCTGTTCCCGGAAAGTGCGGGAATTGCCTGGTGGCAGGATAACATGAACCTGACCAGTCCGGCAGGGATTACAGTGTATATTGCCTGTGAATATCTGCTTACCATTGGTTTTGCCTTTATCATGATAAATCCCAGGGACCAGACAGAGAATTTCCTGAAAAGCGGGGACAGTATTGTGAACCTTCATGCGGGACGGGATACAAAAAGGTACCTGCGCAGGGTTATGTGGTGTATCAGCTTTGCAAGTGCCACGATCATGGGAGGATGTCTCCTTGTACCTCTGATTCTGCAGCTGAGAGGAAATATGGACAGTACGCTGACCATGCTGCCCACTTCTATTATGATGATGACCAGCTTCTGGTGTACAATTTCCCGCGAGTTGATATCTATTCATAAGTATGATTCGTGCCGTCCGCTGTTCTGATTCCTGTGTTCATCCATGGCAGCGCAGCCTGATATATAGAATTTATTAAAATGTAAGTCCGCCGTCTGGTTAACAGCGGCGATTTTGGAGAGAGAAATGCTATATTTTATTCCGGCCTGGTATCAGCAAAATCAATGGTGTGAAAATGAACAGAGGTGGACGGTCAGACGTATGCATACGGAATTTGACGATACCGTGAAGCAGATACAGCTGTTTCATCGCAACAGAGCCTGTCCCTATCAGATTATACTTCTCAGCTTTGCGCCGAATTTTCGCCATTTTCTCCACAGACAGGGTGTGTATCGCGCGCCTTACTGGTCCTGCTTTGATGCTTTGCAGGCGGTAAGGCGGAAGAAAGTGATGGTTCTGTCCTTCCATAATTTAAAGTGGCCGGAAGGAATTGAATTTGTCTATACACCTTTCGTGGTGGTGGCCATGCTGAATAAAGAGAAATATGCACAGATTGATTTTGGAGAGGATGGAAATCCCATTCGAATTGATTTATACAGAGGCGGAAAGCTTTGGCGGCGCAATCTCTATGATGACAGAGGCTTCGTGTCCGGTACGATTCTGTATGAGAAGGAACAACCTTTGTACCAGGATTATCTGATGGAAAACGGGATGTGGAAGCTAAGGCATTTTCAGGTTGACGGTCATGTGGAAATCAATGAGAAATGTCCGGAATACTTGCTGCAATATGAAAAAAAGACACTGGAAATAAGGTTTTCCCGATTGCGTTATGACAGTCTGGAACAGGTTATTTATGAAGTGCTGACTTCGTATTTAGATCTGACGGAGAGTCAGGATATATTCTGTGTGGCCATGCATGACCGCCATGCTTCATTGCTGGGGGAGGCACTGAAGGGAAAGAAAAAGATTCTATCTTTTTTTGAAGACAGATATCCTATATCCGCACATCCGGAATCCGGGGAGATGATAAAAGGGGCGGACTACCTTGTGGCAGACTCGAAGAAAAATGTAAGTAAAGTCCAAAAAGAATCAGGAATGCTGCTGGAAAATATCATCGCAATTCCCCCTTATGATACCCGCGTGGATTTAAGTATAAGCGCTCAGTTCGCCGTACAGAAAATCCTGGTTCCGGTGGATGATATGGAAGACGAGGTGTTTGCCGGGCTGATACGGGTTTTGGGAGAGTATCTGTTGAAAAACGAGCTGGCCCGTGTCCATTTGTTTACGCGAAGGGCAGAATACGACAGGAAGCGGAAGGTACTGGAACATACTCGAAGTGAGCTCAGGAAGGCAGGACTGGAAGAAGACTGGGCGCTTGAAGAAGAAAGTGAAATGATTGCGGAGAATAATCTGGATCCGGAAAAAGCAGTACCGGTTAAAATCTTTGTAGAACAATGTGTGGATGAGCTGTCAGTAAGCAAATGTATGCGGGAACAGAGACTGCTGGTGGATCTGCGTAAAATTCCTGAACTGTATCTACAGATTACGGCAATCAGCATCGGGATTCCGCAGATTGTGCGGACGAAGACAGAGTTCGTGGAGCATGGCAGGAATGGTATCGTGCTGAAGAAAATAAAAGACCTGCCGGAAGTTCTGGAGTATTATCTGAACGGGCTGAAGAGCTGGAATCGGGCCAGAGTCTGTTCTTATGAACTTGTCAAGGAATATACCACTGAGAAGCTTTTGGAAAAGTGGGGAGAGGTGATGGACTGCGTTGGAGGAGATTCATATCTTACAATTGGGAGAAGAGGACTGGAATAAAGTTTACACGTTACCGGAGTGGGTTCAACTGGACCATGCGGTACATTTTGGTGAAAAATCAGAAAAGCAGAAGAAAGAAAGAACCTATGACCTTTTCTTCCTGGACAGAACACCCCGGGAAGAAGAAATTGATCCTTTATTTCAGGCAGTAAAACCACATTCGCTTTTTATCACAGAGAAGGTAGAAGCGGATGAGAAGACCGCATGGTTATGCCGCTGCAAAAAGGCACAGTATCTTATGCCGACAGAGATTCAGAAATTTCTGATGGAGGAGACCAGGTACTACTATCCGAAACCTTACGGCGCCAAGTTCAATCTGAGAGATGTAAGCCTGGCTCAGGGATTTTCCGGAAAGGTGAAGTGGAACGGGAATCATGATGTGACCCTGGAGGGGGATTTCGGAGATGAATTTCGGCAGGTATTGTTCTGGCGGTATAATACATTTTTAAATCCGGGCCAGGTGATTGACTTCTGGCTGGAATACAGTAAGGATGAGACCGTTTCCATCGTTCTGGAAATTACACAGTTCGCAAACGGCAGCATTTCAGAAGAGGTCGCACATTGGACCTTTGACGAAAAGCAACTGCAGCAGGTGATTCTACTGGAAAGTCAGAGAGCAGGTTCGGCTTTTCTTTCGCTCTGTGCAAGGGGAAAGGGGAAGCTGGAGCTGGTGGCACTGCATCAGAGGAATTCCAGAGGGAGTCACGGATACTTTCTGCCTGGGGGAGAACGCTATGTGACATCCGATGGGCAGGAGGCTTTCTGTTATTTTGAGCCGGGGGATCTGAAGCCGCCACTCTGTGTCTACTTTTCCGGATATAAGACACTGCAGGGATTTGAAGGATATTATATGATGAAAGGAATGGGCTGTCCGTTCCTTCTGGTGGCGGAGCCCAGGCTGGAAGGCGGCGCTTTCTATATGGGACCGCCGGAATATGAAAGACAGTATGTTGACATGATTCACAAATATATGGAGGAACTGGGATTCACTGCAGATCAGGTGGTTTTATCGGGTCTGTCCATGGGCACTTACGGCGCTTTATATTATGGATGTGATATTCGGCCTCACGCCGTCATTCTGGGAAAGCCTCTGGCCAGTATCGGAAATGTGGCGGCAAATGAAAAATACAACCGGCCGGGCGGGTTTCCTACTTCTCTGGATGTACTGAGGTGTCAGAACGGCGCACTGGATCAAAAGGCTGTTCAGGGGTTGAACACCAGATTCTGGAACAAATTTGAAGCCACTGACTGGGGGAATACCAAATTCATTGTTTCCTATATGATAGAAGATGATTATGATGCAGATGCTTATCAGATGCTGATTTCTCATATGCAGTCAGAAGGCGTTCAGATTTACGGAAAAGGGCTTCATGGACGGCATAATGACAATACGGGAGGAATTGTGAACTGGTTTCTGGATCAGTATGGGAAAGTGCTGAATGAGGATTTTGGCAGAGGAAAAGGAAAGAAATGACGGGAGAGAAGTGGACAATCTACTGGAATGAATATTCCTCGGATACCTATCTGTACGGATCGGAAATATGGTATCACGGGAAAACGGACGTGGAGTTTCAAAACATGCTGATGCCTCCCGGAACAGTGATCAAGCAGTGGCATTCCAAGACAAACTACCAGGCGCAGAGAATTGAGCCTGCCCTGCCCATGATCGACGGGGAAAGCGAGTACAGGGTGACGGTGGCCATAGATTGCCAGGAGGGGGAGGCATGGATGGTACGTCTGCTCTTTTTTGACAAATATGATGTGGAGGCTGGAAGCGTTATTATCCGGGAAGGCGTAAGTGTTTTTCAGTGTCCGCTGAAGACTTACAGTTATCGGATGCAGCTGATTAACGGCGGCATGACCCGGTTTCATTTTCATTCTATTGTAATAGAAGAAATAGAGTATGAACCGGAAGTGGAAGAAGAGACAAAACGCCGGTGGTGGAAGCGGAAATCCGGGAAGAAAAAGGCATCCGGGAAATTAGACGACAAAAAATCAGAAAAAGGAATGAATCCGGGCAAAAAGGATTGCAAATAAAGCGGCAGGAACCCATCAAAAATGATGTGGGAAATAAAAGAATCCGGAAAACAGAATAAATGAAACAGAGATGGAAACTGAGGAAACTGAAAAAAGAAGTGTGTCAGGTCAGAAAATGCCAGGAGCGAATGAAAGAACTGTCAGATGAAGAGCTGTCACATCTGACTGTGGAATTCAGAGAACGTCTGGCCGGTGGGGAGAGTCTGGATGATTTGCTGCCGGAAGCTTTTGCGGCGATCTGCGAGGCAGACTGGCGGATTCTGGGAATGGCGCCTTATGATGTGCAGATACTGGGGGGAATTGCCCTGCACAAAGGATATCTGGCGGAGATGAATACCGGCGAGGGAAAAACGCTGGTGGCCACAATGCCCTTATATCTGAATGCTCTTACCGGGAAAAGCGTCATCCTGGTGACGGTAAACGATTATCTGGCCAGACGTGACGCAGAGGAAATGGGACCGGTATATCGCTTTATGGGACTTTCTGTGTCCGCGGGAGGCGAGGAAGATGCAGGAAACGAAAAAGCAGAACAAAATAAGCTGCAGAATGCGGAAAAAAAGGAAATGTACGCAGCCGACATTGTGTATACCACCCATGGTGCATTGGGTTTTGACTATCTGCTGAATAATCTGGTCACAAGGGCGGAAGACCGTTTCCTGAGGGAATTTTACTATGTGATTATTGACGAGGCAGATTCCGTGCTTCTGGATGGAGCTCAGATGCCGCTGGTGATTTCCAGTTCTCCCAGGGTACAGTCGAATCTCTATGGGATCACTGATTTCTTTGTCACTACCATGATTGAAGATGAAGATTATGAGCAGGAAGACAAGGCAGTGTGGCTGACGGAGAATGGTATTCGATATGCCGAAACATTTTTTCAGATAGATAATTTTTACAGTGAGGAATATTTTGAGATTAACCGGCATGTGACGCTGGCACTGCGGGCGCATGCCATGTTCGAGAAGGGCGATGCCTATATGGTGTCGAAGGACGGAAAAGTGGTACTTCTGGACGGAGGTACCGGGCGGCTGATGGACGGTATGAAGCTGCGGGGAGGCCAGCATCAGGCCCTGGAAGCCAAAGAAGGTGTAGAGATTTCACAGGAGAATCGTTCTGTAGCGGCAGTAACTTTTCAGAATTTATTTCTAATGTTTCCCAAAATGGCGGGAATGAGCGGTACTATGATTGATGCCTCCGAGGAACTCAGGAATGTGTATGGGGTGAAGGTTCTGGTGATTCCGCCGAATCGCCCCAGACAACGAGTTGATTTGCCGGATCAGTATTTTCGAAACAAAGAGGAACAGATACAGGCGGCAGTGGAGGAGACACTGGAGCTCCATGCCACGGGAAGACCGGTGCTGATTGTAGCTTCCAACATTGTAGATACGGAGTCGGTTTCCAGGAAGCTTCTGGAGGCACAGGTTCCGCACAATGTACTGAACGCAAACAATGCATCCTGGGAGGCCCAGATTATTAAAGAGGCCGGGCAGCCGGATGCAGTCACTGTGGCCACCTCCATGGCAGGACGCGGCACAGATATTAAGTTGGGCAAGGGTGTGGAAGCTGTGGGCGGCCTTGCGGTCATCGGCATAGGACGTATGGACAATGTACGTATGGAGCGACAGGCCAGAGGCCGGGCCGGGAGACAGGGAGATGTGGGATCCAGTCATTTCTTCGTCTCATTGGAAGACGGAGTGGTAGATGGGGGGAATTCGAAGCAATATGAAAAATATATTGAAGGCAAAAGGCGCATCAGTAGGAGGAAGCTGAAAAAAATTATCGACAAGTCTCAGAAAACAGGGGAAGAGATGGCTGTGATGTCGCGGAAACGTTCTGTGGACTATGATAAGATAATGCGGCGGCAGCGTGATTTGATTTATGCTACCAGAGACCATCTTCTGGACGGCGGTGATGTTAACCGGGAACAGATTCTGCAGATGGCGGAGAAGAATATCAGAAGATTTTTCGGTGCTTGTGAAAGCATAGATAAAAAAATACTTTCCAGATATATATTGGACAATATCTCGTATCGTCTGGAGAATGATCTGCCGGATACCACATCTGTCGGGCTCCCGGAGATAGAGGAGTATCTGCTTGAAAAGGTGGTAAAGCGGCTGGAGGACAGGGAAAAGAACCTGGGAGTACGGGATATGAACACATTTATTCGGGTGGCTGTCTTAAGCGCTATCGACAATGCCTGGGTGGAGCAGGTGGATTACATGCATCAGCTTCAGGCGGCGGTTTCCGGCAGGTCCACTGCCCAGAGAAATCTGCTGTTCGAGTATCAGAACGAATGCTTTGATGCTTTTGAGAAAATGGAGAATACAGTTTTTGAGACAGCCATGCGAAGTATTATGCTGAGTAATGTGTATGTGGATGCGGAACGGAAGCTGCATATTGTGTTTCCGTAAGGGATGTGAGACACAGATGGTAATAGACAGATTATATATGGCGTGGGGAGGAAAATATTCATGGAAATGTATATTACTCTATATGAAGATGAGGAAGGAACTGCAGTAATCGCTCAGAGAAATGCTGTCCAAATTGCAAAAGAACTCGGATTCAGAGAGATGCCCCTTCGAGGTCTTCGAGTAGAAGATTATACATACAGAGAACTTAAAAACAGGATTTATGGGATTATTACAGGCATAAATGCAGGAGATGTTGTGATATTTCAATCTCCCACATGGCAGGGAAATTCTTTGTACTATGACAAACTTTTAATGGATGCCTTTCGGTTTCATAATGTCAGGACAGCAATTCTGATTCATGACGTAGCACCTTTTATGTTTGGTGGGACAGAGGAGACTTATAAGAAGATAATAGATATCTATAATATGGCGGAGTTGGTGATAGTTCCCTCCCAATCCATGCTTACATTTTTACGTGAAAAAGGAATGACAGTGGAAAAGGTGTTGGTTCAGATCCTGTGGGATTTCCCATTTGGAGATGAACTCAGAATTCCTGAATTTCAACGACAAATGATTTTTTCCGGTTCTCCTGACCGCTTCCGCTTTCTGGCATCTTGGAAGTACAATACTCCTTTGCGATTGTTTCAAAAAGATTGTCAGCTGGATGGAGTAAATATCCATTTTGAGGGCTGGAAAAATACTACAGAGTTATTGGTTGAATATACGAAAGGGGGATTTGGACTGATATGGGAGCAGTCAGAGAATCCTGAATACTATAAATGTATTTTGCCCTATAAATTGGGCGGCTATTTAGCATCTGGAATCCCTGTGATTATCCAGAAGGGTCTTAGTCCGGAACCGATTATACAAAAATATAAGTTGGGATTTGTTGTTGAATCCCTGGATGAAGCTGCACATATTGTACAGAGTATTACAGAAGAAGAATACTATAAACTGATTGATAATATAAAAAATATCAGTTTTATGATAAAAAAAGGCATGTTTACAAAAAAGCTATTACTGGATGCTGTTTCCGAACTTTTATTGGAAGAGAAAGATGATATATCTGCAGATCATAGAGAATCTTATCATTTTTTGCGGGAAAATGGGCATAGGGCGGAAGCATTGGTTTGTACCAATTCAGATCGGATTGAGCATTGTGAAGATTTAGTCAGGAGTCTTCCGGAAATGCACTTTCATATAGCTGCTCTCACGACGATGTCACCCAGGCTTTTGAGGATGGGGGATTACAGTAATGTGACCCTGTATCCTGGGATTAATGAGGCAGGGATAAAAGAATTATTTGATTTGTGTGATTATTATTTTGATATTAATCACTGGAAAGAAATTGTCTCTGCAGTTTACAAGGCATTCATATATAACAATTTGATATTTGCCTTTGAGGAAACCGTACATCGGAGAAAATATATAGCAAAAGAAAACATTTATCTGTCAGATAACTTTGAACAGATGATTTCTGATATCAAAGCTGTGATAGGGGATGAGGATTTACTGGAACAGCGTCTGGACAGACAGCGGAAGGAAGCTATGGAAAAAGACGAAAGAGAGAAATAAAGGATGGCAGTTTATGTATTGGGTCAGCCCGAGAAATATGTACTTGCAGGATTGTATTATGGGAAGACTTACAGACGACAAATTCTGACAGAAAATTCAGGTCAGGTTCAGTATGTGTACACAGAATTACCAGAACACAAAAGACTTACATATTATGAAGAAGAGGGAATAGAAAGAGAGAAAATACTTGGTGTACATCAGTATCTGACCGGTAATAATAAGATATTTTCATCCAAAAAAACAGAGGATAAGCTGGAGGAATTAAAAGCTGCTTTGCAGTTTACAGACATAGAGTATCGGGATTCGGAAATCAGACTGATTAAAGATGGTTTTGTCATTGCCAAAATTTTGCTGGATGAAAAAGACAGAAGCCGTCTTTGGGCAATATGCTACTATAGCTGCGCTAAATTGCTTCGTATGGAAGTCTATACAGATAGAGTTTTCTATGTCAACTATTATAAGACGGCAGACTCAGAGAATGGATTATATGCAAAACTGGTAAGGCGTACCTTTTATGACAGGGATGGTTCAAGCGCATATGACCAGATTTTTGAAGATGAGAAGGAGTGGTATTTATTTCCTGACGGCAGGCGGTATACAAGGCCGCAGCTCAATATAGAATTTATCAGAAGGCTGAATCTGTCGGAGCAGGATAGTGTTATTTTAGATGCGTCCGTGCCTACGGAACTGATGCAGGCAATTTTTACATTTGGAAAGGGAGCCATAATTACTGCAATTGCTCATGCCGGCTGTTATTTTGTGAAAAAGGAGGGCAGTTGCGAGTCATTTTGCGAAGAATATCCATATAATTGGCTTCAATATGTGGAAATGATTGATCGTATGATTGTGTCAACAGAAGCACAAAAAACACAGCTGATAAAGGAACTGGAGAAATATCATTGTAATATTCCAGATATTAGAGTAATTCCTGTGGAAGGAGCGTTTACCTATACTGTGTTAAATGAATCCTATGCCGGAAACCTGGCTTTGTCCTGGAGTTTTTCAGGAAAGACCGATGGTTTTCAGATATACGATGAAACCGGGAAAGAAATATATGAGACCTGGAACAGGCATCAGCATTATTTTCTGATAAAGGGGTATGGGAAGGCCAGTGGCTTTGTAGTGAGAGCTTATATTGACACAGTAAAAGGAAAGGAGATCATTGCGGAATCGAAACCAGTATACATACAGAATCAGTCATATGAAAAACCGTTGGTAAGCCTGGTCATACCTGCGTACAATGCGGAGGATTATATTGTAAGAACAATGGATAATGTATTGGCGCAGTCGCTTTCCGATCTTGAAGTTGTGGTTGTGGATGATGGAAGTGTTGACTCTACCCCGGATATCCTTGAGTGGTATGCCGGAAAATATTCGAATGTGGTTATAATACAGCAGGAAAACAGTGGGGCTTCAGCAGCGCGGAATGCGGGAATAAAGAGTGCAAATGGAAGTTATATGGAATTCATGGACAGTGATGACATGCTTCATCCTGATATGATTACCAGTTTATATAATGCTATTGAAGCAAATCACTGTGATGTTGCAATTTCATCTTCCTATCAAATAACAAATACAGGATATATACCAATAACCCAGTATTCAATGGAGGAGAATGTTGCTGTACCAATTGATGAATTTTTCGACAAACATTTTGTGAAAGGGCACGGATATTCATTTCTCTGCAATAAGTTATATAAGGCTTCTCTTGTAAAAACGCATTTGTTTCCCATGCTTTTGGCTGAAGATGATGCCTGGAATTTATATATTTTATCTTATGCGGATAAAGTCTGCTATTTGAATGGTCATTTATATGAGTGGGACAGAACGATTCGTAAAAATACGCTGTCTGATAAAATAATAAGAAGATCAAAAGAAGAATTGTTTAAGCTTTATAAAGAAGCAATTATGTTTTACATGAAAAATGGTAATCCAGGCAGAAGAGTCGCCCTGAAAAAACTGGCAAAGACACATTTGTTATTATTAGAAAAATATAATGCCTATGATGAATATGGAAAGCTGTGGAGACAGATAGAGGACACATTTTAATGACAGACTACATCGGTACAATGGACAGAGAGCTGGTGGAAGAAAGTGTGAAGAAAAAAGAGAGGGAAACAGCAGATGGCAGTTTATATATTGGGTCAGCCCGAGAAATATGTACTTGCAGGATTGTATTATGGGAAGACTTACAGACGACAAATTCTGACAGAAAATTCAGGTCAGGTTCAGTATGTGTACACAGAATTACCAGAACACAAAAGACTTACATATTATGAAGAAGAGGGAATAGAAAGAGAGAAAATACTTGGTGTACATCAGTATCTGACCGGTAATAATAAGATATTTTCATCCAAAAAAACAGAGGATAAGCTGGAGGAATTAAAAGCTGCTTTGCAGTTTACAGACATAGAGTATCGGGATTCGGAAATCAGACTGATTAAAGATGGTTTTGTCATTGCCAAAATTTTGCTGGATGAAAAAGACAGAAGCCGTCTTTGGGCAATATGCTACTATAGCTGCGCTAAATTGCTTCGTATGGAAGTCTATACAGATAGAGTTTTCTATGTCAACTATTATAAGACGGCAGACTCAGAGAATGGATTATATGCAAAACTGGTAAGGCGTACCTTTTATGACAGGGATGGTTCAAGCGCATATGACCAGATTTTTGAAGATGAGAAGGAGTGGTATTTATTTCCTGACGGCAGGCGGTATACAAGGCCGCAGCTCAATATAGAATTTATCAGAAGGCTGAATCTGTCGGAGCAGGATAGTGTTATTTTAGATGCGTCCGTGCCTACGGAACTGATGCAGGCAATTTTTACATTTGGAAAGGGAGCCATAATTACTGCAATTGCTCATGCCGGCTGTTATTTTGTGAAAAAGGAGGGCAGTTGCGAGTCATTTTGCGAAGAATATCCATATAATTGGCTTCAATATGTGGAAATGATTGATCGTATGATTGTGTCAACAGAAGCACAAAAAACACAGCTGATAAAGGAACTGGAGAAATATCATTGTAATATTCCAGATATTAGAGTAATTCCTGTGGAAGGAGCGTTTACCTATACTGTGTTAAATGAATCCTATGCCGGAAACCTGGCTTTGTCCTGGAGTTTTTCAGGAAAGACCGATGGTTTTCAGATATACGATGAAACCGGGAAAGAAATATATGAGACCTGGAACAGGCATCAGCATTATTTTCTGATAAAGGGGTATGGGAAGGCCAGTGGCTTTGTAGTGAGAGCTTATATTGACACAGTAAAAGGAAAGGAGATCATTGCGGAATCGAAACCAGTATACATACAGAATCAGTCATATGAAAAACCGTTGGTAAGCCTGGTCATACCTGCGTACAATGCGGAAGATTATATTGTAAGAACGATAGATAATGCTTTGGCGCAGTCATTTGCTGGCTTGGAAGTAATAGTAGTTAATGATGGAAGTATTGATTCCACACCAGATATTCTTGAATGGTATGCTGAAAGGTATTCGAATGTTATTATAATACATCAGGAGAACGGCGGTACGGCGGTAGCTAAAAATACGGGGATAGGAGCCTCGAATGGAGAATATACAGGTTTCATGGATAATGATGACATGATTCATCCAGATATGATGAAAGAATTATATTGTTTGGCTCAAAAGAATAACTGTGATATTGCGTGTACGTCTGCATATGAAATTAGAAATGACGGATATGTACCATTTATGCATTATCCGATAAAAGAAGACACCGCAGTGACAATAGAGGAATTTATCAGTCGGCATTTTGTTACTAATTATATGTGGACGGTGAATGTCTGGAATAAAATATATCGTTCATCTCTTATAAAAGCACATTTGTTTCCTGTGATTACAGGAGATGATGAGGCATGGACTTCCTGTATACTGTCCTGGGCTGACAATATTTGCTGGATTAATGGTTATTTGTATGAACATGACCGAGTTATTCGCTGTAATACTCTTTTCGATGAATGGATGAAGCAATCCTATGAGGAAAAATTTAATATGCATATGAAAGCCTCTTTGTTCTATTTAAAAAATGGTAATCCGGCAGTGAGAAAATTGCTGAAAGAATTGGTGAGAAGAGAGTTGCATGAGTGGGGGAAAATATATGCATCTGAAACATATGAAGAAGTATGGAAAGAAGTAGATGAAAATTTTTAGTGATGAGTATAAAATACAATAAAATTATGAATATTTGAAGAGGGCGCAATGATAATTCTATTTGATAAGTATACAGACTTTACAAAAAAATTACAGGAAACCATGAGACAGCTGGAAAGAGCTGTAAATATTGTAGTGCTGGAAGACAATGGATTTTTGCCCTGTGGAATAACTTCACCTTACGAATATTTTACTTTCCGGCAGAATGGAGAAATACCTGAAGAGAGAAAAGTGTCCTGTGATTCTCTGGAAATACCGGAATTTTGGGAAATCCGTATGCAGGGGAACAACTGTGGTATCTATGAAATGGGATGTGAAAAAGCCAGGGTTTATCTAAAAGAGCCTCTGGAAGAACAAATTGTGCAGCGTGTAGAATGGCACATGGAAAATGGGTGGATTTATAAAATTGACTATTATAACAAATATGGCTTTAAATATGCCAGTGAGTTTTTGGATACAGAAAAAAAGGTAGAATCAAAGGTATATTATTCGGAAAGAAATCAGGAAGTGCTTGTCAGCCAGCCGCAGAACGATGTGATGACATTGCTGGAGAACGGAACGGTGAAAGCATTTTTTAATTCATATGCTCAGTTTGTGGAATTTTATCTGGAAAAGATTGTCACAGAAGACGGAACCGTACTATTTGTGCAGGAGGCAAAACAGTATGAGCTGTTGAATCTGAAGTGTGGTGAAAAAAATGCATGGAGTTCGGTTTTGTTTGCAGACAGAGAATGGCTGGAACGCTATGTAAATGAGGGGGGACAAAACGGCTATGGATTTTATGCCATACCGGCGCAGTATCCGGAGAACTATGCCAATGGGAATGCAATGATTCTGACAGCGTCCGACCAGATTGAGAAACTGGAAGAACTGGTTCAGGAACTGCCTGAAGTGACTTTCCATGTAGCGGCGCATACACAGGTATCAAATAAACTGCACCGATTGGCAGAACGTGAGAATGTGAAGGTTTATCCGGGAATCAGTGCGGAAGATTTGAATGGATTATGGAATAGATGTGATTTCTATCTCGATATCAATCATTACCGTGAGATTGATGATGCAGTGAACGAGGCAAGCCGGAAAAATTTACTGATTCTGGGGTTTGAGAATACACTGCATCACAGGGAATTGACTGTGAAAGGATGTATTTTTTCTGTACAGGATTATCAGAAAATGGTGCGGGTGATTAATCGCTTACAGAAAGACGGTGAGTTGATGCAAAAGGTACTGCAGACGCAGCAGAAAAAGAGAAGAAAGGTGTGGCAAAACTTTTTGGAGTCATATTGTCTACAATGAAAATAACTGAAAAGGCTGACTGATAATGTAAGGAGAAAACATGAAAGTACATATAACAAATGTGTCGGGACTGGCCGGGGCGGCGGGAAACGCCCAGCAGAGAGTGACGGATATCGCAAGGCGGTACTTGTATGTAAATGTGCTGGGGATTTTTCATTACCCGGTAGAGTCTGATACCCCGGAAATGCTTCGTACACGTCTGGATGGCATACTGGCAGCCATTAGCCATGGTGATACTGTGATTTTCCAGCTGCCTACCTGGAACGACATAAAGTTTGATGAAGCTTTTGCCGCCAGGCTGGGTAATTACAGAGGCGTGAAGAAGATATTTTTTGTGCATGATGTGCCGCCGCTGATGTTTGAGAACACACTGGGATGGCTGGGGCGCTATATTGATTTATACAATCTGGCAGATGTCCTGATTGTGCCGTCCCGGGAGATGGAAGAATATCTGCGTTCCAACGGGCTTAAAGTACCGAAAATTGTAGTTCAGAGGATGTGGGATTTCCCGGTGGAAATTGATCAGACTATAGTGCCCTGCTTCCGAAAGAGAATTAACTTTGCGGCAAATGTTACATCCAATTACCGTCCCTTTGTGAGAGAGTGGAATCATGACAGGGTGGAACTTGCCGTCACGGCAAATCCGGGAGATTATGAGTGGGCAAAGGGAAGAAATATCCGGTTTCTCGGATGGCACAATAATGACAACCTTCTGGCGGATGCACTCAGGAAGAGTGGCGGTTTTGGCCTTTTGTGGCAGGACTGCCCCTGGTGGAAAGAATATATGAAGCTGAATGCCAGCTACAAGCGCAGTGCCTGCCTGGCGGCAGGGCTTCCAATTATTGTAAGCAGCTCCACTGCCGAAACGGAAATGATTCTCCGCAAAAATCTGGGATTGGTTGTGGATTCTCTGGACGAGGCGGTGGACAGAGTAGCCTCCATGGAGGAAGGGCAGTATAGAAAAATGGTGGAGGATGTAGGGAAGTTCGCGCAGCTGATTCAGGGGGGTTATTTTACGAAAAAGCTGTTGATAGATTCTGTTTTTCGATTGTTGTATGACTGAACTGCAAAACGAAGAACACTGACAGAAGAATGAGGGAGGAAGATTATGATTTATAATTTTCATCATTTCTATTATTGGCTTAAGGGTGGTGTGGAAACAGGACAGGCCTATCGTGCGAAAATTTTTCGGAATCTGGGTCTGGAGGCGAAATTTGTGTTCGCAACTACGTTTCCGTACAATAATATATGGAAGGAAACGGAATATTTGGGATTTTCAGATTCGGAAACAATGTGGCTATATGGATTTTTCACAGACTGTAAAAATTCGGCGAAAGCATATACGCTGGAACAGTTGGAGAATACTTTTGACGAAAGTACTTATGATTTTTCCAGAGAAGGTGCAATTGTAAAATACAGATTTCCCAGGACAAACAGCTATTATGTGGTGTATATGCTGGATGAGGGCAGCGAGGGAATTCACAGAGTAGAAATTGTAACGCAGGGGCGTCTGATTCAGAAGGATTTTTACACCTATTGTAAAATTTACTCTGAGTATTATGTACCGCAGGATAACCAGCCGCATCTGTGCCTGCGCAGATTTTATCATGAGAATGGAGCAGTGGCTTATGAAGAACTGATCGAGGGGGATGTGATTTTATATAAATTTCCGGACAGGATACTCTATTCCAGGGAAGAGCTGGTGGGATATATGATGTCCCGGCTGAATCTGACGGAAGATGATGTGGTTCTGATTGACGGGGAACCGGGGATGATAGAACGCTCGGCATTTATTCTGAATGCGGCTCCGGCCAGGGTGGGGCTTATCATACATGCGGACCATTACATAGATTATGATGAAGATCACATTCGTTGGTATGGCATCTATGAATATGCGTTTTCTCATGCTGAGAAAATTGATTTTTTCATCACGAATACGGATGCGCAGAGTGAACTGCTGAGAGAACAGTTTCGAAAGTATAAAGGAACAGAGCCGAGGATACTGACGATTCCTGTAGTGGCTCTGGATAAACTCAGACTCCCGGAAAGACCACGGAAGAAACATGCGCTGATTTCGGCGGGGCGATTGGCAAAGGAAAAGCGGATGAACTGGGTGATAGAAGCAGTGGTGGCAGCAAGGGCGCAGATTCCGGATTTGACATTGGACATATATGGAGAAGGCGGCGATAAGGAGAAACTGCAGAATCTGATTGAAGAACTGAACTGTGGAGATTATGTAAGGTTATGCGGCTTTCACAAACTGGATGAAGTATATCAGAAATATGACGCCTATATATCTGCCTCGTATGTGGAAACGTTCGGTGTGACTTTGCTGGAGGCGGCCGGTGCTGGGCTTCCCATTGTGGGGTTTGACATCCGTTACGGGGCACAGGTGTTTATAGACGAAGGAGAGAATGGCTATAAAGCACCCTGGGGGGATATCGGAGGGCTGACAAGAGGAATTGTCAGGCTGTTCAGAGAAGCTGATATAGAATCGTTTCGTCAGCATTCCTATGAAAAAGCGAAAGAATATCTGAGGGAGGAGGTAGAAAAGAAATGGAAGGATTTGCTTTGCCCGACAAAATAATACTGTTGTTTGATTATTATTCTCCGGAAAGCTGTCTGCTTCATGAATCTTTTCTGCAGACTGGCTGTGACTGTATTGCAGTCAGCCTGGAAGAAAATGATTTTCTGCCCCGGAATGTGTTTTCCGTGTATGATCTGCTTTCCAGAGAGTGTAAGATTGAGGACGAGAACAGAGGAAAGCCCAGATTCTTTAACGAGATAGCAGTTCCGGACAATTGGAGCATTCAGGCAGGAGACAGTATATCCGGAAAAATCACTTGTATGCAGGAAGAAAAAGGAAGAATCTGGTATCTGCAGGGGGGAAGAAAGTTTCTTGTGGAGGCTGTGGACTGGTATGACAGGAAGGGGAACGTCCGCTTTCGAGATCATTATAACCGCTATGGAGAAAATTGTGCCAGAACTGTTTACAATACAAAAGGGCAGGCACTTTGCAAAACAAGGTTTTCAGAATCCGGGAAGGAGATGCTCACGGAAAATATTATAACCGGGGATATGATACTGTATGTGGATGGGGGAGTGAAGCTTTTCCGGTCAAAATTGGATTTGCTGGTTTACTGGTTTGGCAGGAGAGGACTTGACCGTAATCGGATTATCTATAATTCTTTATCTACTCCGTTTTTTATTTCAAACAGACTGGAGGGAACAGAAAAGAAAGACATTTTGTTCTGGCAGGAGTCGGTGGGAACGGAAATACCCGGGAATATGCGGATGATTCTGAATGGGGCATCAGGCCGGACAGAGCGAATTATGGTACAAAAAAGAACTGCATATGAAAAGCTGCTGGAACTTGGAGCTGACAGGAAAAAATTACATAAGTTGGGTCCCATTTACAGATTCCAGAAAAAGAATGGACATGAACCAGAGGCATTGATTTGTACAAACTCGGAGAGAATAGAGCACTGCGAGGAATTAGTCAGGGCATTACCCCAGGTGCACTTTCATATTGCCGCTATTACGACCATGTCGCCCAGGCTGATGGAATTGGAGAATTATGAAAATGTGACCCTGTATCCAGGAGCAGAAAAAGAAATGCAGGAGGCACTGTTCCAAAAATGCGACTATTATTTTGATATTAATCATGGGGCGGAAATTATTTCTGCAGTTTATCAGGCATTTCTGCATAATCAGTTGATTTTTGCGTTTCAGGAGACCGCGCATAATCAGGAATATGTGACAGAGGAACAAGTTTATCCTGTGGATGCGTTTGAGAGGATGGTTTCTGACATCCGTGAGGCTCTGGAAGATGGAAAAGCCATGAGAAGACGCCTTGAAAAACAGCGGAAACATGCCATGGCAGAGAGCAGGAAAGCTTACACAGATCTAATATAAGAGTTTCAGGAGGGAGCGGACATGGTTTACAATTTTAATCTGGGCATCGGCTGGGCCAGCAGCGGCGTGGAGTATGCTCAGGCCTATCGGGCAAAAGTATTGCGTGGGATAGGACAGGAAGCAAAGTTTGTATTTACGGACATGTTTCCGAAGGATAACATTGAGCATATGACGGAAAACATAGGTTTTTTGGATTCGGAGGTTATCTGGCTGTATACATTTTTTACAGATTGCAGGATTTCTCCGGTGACATTTACCCTGAAACAACTGGAGAAGACATTTGGGAACAGACGCTTTTTCGGTAAAAGGGACGGTGACACAATGAAGTATACGTTTCCGGACAGCAACAGCTATTACATGGTTTATCTGGTGAACAAGAAGGAGAACAGAGTCCATCGGGTGGAGATGGTTTCCAATGGCTGTCTGATTCGAAAGGATTATTACACTTATTGCAGAATTTATTCAGAGTATTATGCGCCTTTGGATAACAAAGCGCATCTGTATCAGAGAAGGTTCTATAATGAGGATGGAACCACTGCTTACGAAGAAATCACGGATAATGATGTGGTGATGTATCAGTTTCCGGACAGAATACTCTGCTCCAAGGAGGAGCTGGTGGGATACATGGTATCCCGCCTGAAGTTGACACGCCGGGATGTGGTGATCATTGACAGAACTACGGGCATCGGGCAGGCAATCATGCAGAATGCAGGTCCGGCCCGGATCGGCATCGTGATTCATGCAGATCATTTCAGTGAAGGAAGTACGGATGAGGAATATATTCTCTGGAATAATTATTATGAATATGCGTTTTCTCAGCATAAACACGTAAAGTTTTATGTGACTTCAACGGATACACAGAACGAGCTGTTGAAAACGCAGTTTAAGAAATATCAGGGAATTTCACCTAAGATTGTGACAATTCCGGTGGGAAGCATCAATGAGATGAAACATCCGAAGAAAAACAGAAGAAAGCATTCCCTGATTACGGCATCAAGGCTGGCGGATGAGAAACATGTGGACTGGCTGGTGGAAGCAGTTGTAAAAGCAAGGGAACAGGTGCCAGATGTCTCACTGGACATCTATGGAAAAGGAGGAGAGGAAGCGAAACTGAAGAAATTAATTGAAGAGCGGAGCTGTGGGGATTATGTGCGTCTCCGGGGACAGCAGAATCTGGATGAGATATACAGAGAGTATGAGGCATATCTGTCAGGTTCCACCAGCGAGGGATTTGGCCTGACGTTGATGGAGGCAGTGGGGTCCGGTCTGCCCATCATAGGCTTCGATGTCCGGTACGGTAATCAGAACTTTATTGATGATGGAAAAAACGGGTATCTGATTTCTGTTCATGACAAAATGGAGAAGAAAGAGCGGGTACAGTGCCTGACAGAATGCATTGTCCGTCTGTTTACAGAAGCAGACTTGAAGGCATTTCATGAACATTCTTATGAGAAGGCAAAGCTGTATATGACACAGGAAGTGGAAAGAAAATGGGAAAGTATACTGAAATAAGTATGACAACCGTTTATAGAAAGGTATTTATATATGAAAGTACACATTACAAATATTTACGGGGTTACGGGGATAGGGCTAAAGGCACAGCAGGCGGCCGCTGAGATAGCAAAAAGAGATTTACAATATCAGGAACTGGGAATCTATTTTTATCCGGTGGATTCCGATTCACCGGATATGCTCCGTACAAGACTGGACGGGATTCTGGCATCGGTGAGCCCGGGGGATGTTGTGATCATGCAGTCGCCTACCTGGAATGACATTCGCTTTGACGAAAGTCTGATGAATCGGATGAATCGGTATTCCGGGCTAAAAAAGATTATATGGCTTCATGACGTACAGCCGCTGATGAAAGAGGCGAAACGGGAATTTTTGAGCAGGTGGATTGAACTTTATAATCAGGCTGATTTAATCATAGCGGCATCACAGAACGAAGTGGATGTTCTGCGTTCTCATGGACTGCGGGTGAGAAAAACAGTGATTCAGCGTATGTGGGATTGTCAGGTTTCAGTTGACAGGACGCTTGTTCCGCGGTTTCAGAAGGTGATAAATTTCGCAGGGGATCCTTCAAATGAACCTAAGCTGGCCTTTGCCAGAAATTGGAAGTATGACAATATTACGTTGGCAGTCACTGTAAATGGAGGCAGCTGGGCACAGGGAAAAAATATCCGTTTTCTGGGATGGTATAACAATGATAATCTTCTGGTGAATGCGCTCCGCAGAAGCGGCGGTTTTGGCCTGCTGTGGTCGGAAGATGCGTACTGGCGTGAATATATGCGAATCAATGCCTCCTACAAATTCAGCACCTATCTGGCAGCGGGAATTCCGGTCATCGTACCGTCCGACATTGCGGAAAGTGATACGATTCTTCGAAAGAATCTGGGAATTGTTGCGGATTCTCTGGATGAAGCAGTGGAACGTGTGGCAGCTGTGAAGGAAGAAGAATATAAGAAGATGGCAGAGGACACAGAGCAGTTCGCCTGGCTGCTGCGGGAGGGATATTTTACCAGGAAAGTGCTGACAGATGCTGTGTTTCAGGTATTCGCTGATTAAAGCTGCGAGGATCAGAAATCTCCCTGTATAACAGGTGAGACAATCTGCGGAGAATGCCTGGCGGAGATGACTTTATGAAGGAAGGGACAACAGGAGGGATAAAGAAAGCGAAGATGAAGAAGGAAAGTGAAAAAAAAGAAGATAAAAACATGATAGACGACGCCATCCTGCTGATGGACAATTACGGCCCCGACAGCCAGGCTCTGCACACATCGCTGAAGCTGGCGGGCTTTGACTGTCCTGCGGTGGTGATTGAGGACGACGGCTTCCTGCCGAAGGACGTAATGAGCGTGTACGGCTTTTTCCTGGGTGATTTTAAGGCGGCAATGGGAGGAAAGGCCCGGCCGAAATATTTTAACGAGATTCCGGTGCCGGAGTACTGGGAGATCAGCGGAACCAACAGCGGCGGCAAGGTGCAGGACCTCTATCGGGAGAGAGGAAAAATCTTCTATGCGGAGCCGAAGCACAGGAGACTGGTGAAAGTGGTGGACTGGTATGACGAGCGGGGCGTTGTCCGTTCAAGCGACCATTATAATCGTTACGGAGCGCTCTGGGGGCGGACGACCTTCAATGCCAAAGGCCAGAAGGTGAACAGGACATGTTTCGGAGCGGACGGACGGGAGATTATCGTAGAGAACTTCGTCACCGGCGATATCATTCTGAATGAGGAAGAGGAAGTGCGGATATTCCGTAATAAGACAGAATTTGCGCTGCATTTTCTGGTACGTGCGCACTTTAAGCAGAGCCGGATTTTCTTTAATTCCCTGTCTACCTCCTTCTTCATATCCAATCGGCTGAATTCTCAGATGAAGCGGGATATTCTGTTCTGGCAGGAGTCGGTGGGAGACGAAATCCCGGGCAATATGCAGATCATATTCCGGGGAGAGGCCAGCCGTACGGCGACGGTGGTGGTGCAGCGAAAGGATGCATACGACCGGCTCATTGCGTTGGGGGCACCGGGGGATATGGTACATAAACTGGGCTTTCTTTATCCTTTTGCAAGAGAAAATGCCCATCGTCCGGAGGCTCTTATCTGCACCAACTCAGACAGAATCGAGCATTGCGAGGAGCTGGTAAAGGCATTGCCCCAGATGCATTTCCACATTGCCGCGCTGACGGAAATGTCTTCTAAGCTGACAGGAATGGACAGATATGACAATGTAAGCCTGTATCCGGGGGTGAGGACAGCTGTTCTGGATGAATTGTTTGAAACCTGCGATTACTATTTTGATATCAATCATGAATCGGAGATTGTATCGGCGGTGCGCAGAGCATTTCTGCATAACCACTTGATTTTGGCGTTTCGGGAAACACTTCACAACGGAGAATTTACCGCGGCGGAACATATCTATCCGGCGGTCGAGTGGGAGCGTATGAAAGCCGATGTGGAAGCGGCTCTTGGGGATGGGAAGGCGCTGAAGAAAATGCTGCAGAAGCAGAAGAAAGCGGCCCTTGCGGAAAGTGCGGAAAGCTATCGAAGCCTGGGAAGCGTACCTGCGGTAAGGTGACGATATTCCATGCAAGATGGAGCAGCCAAGCCTGCTCTATAGGCTTTATGCATTGGGGGTTACTGTGACAGCAGAATAATAATAGCAGAAAGAAAATAGAAAACGACACACAGTGTACGGAATTTCGGTAAAAACTTCCAGCCTGTGTGTCGTTTTTCTTATAATGATATTCTATAAGGCTTGTTACCTTCTGCGCAGCTTAAATCCGCCCACAAGCCTGTTCAGGATGACCGCCTGATTGGAAAGCTCTTCGCTTGTGGCAGCGCTTTCCTCGGCCGTTGCGGAGTTGGACTGAACCACCTCGGAAATTTGACTGACCGCTAGGGAGACCTGATTGATGGAATTGGTCTGTCGTTCCACTGCTTCTGCCATGATATCCATCTGGCTCGCAGCCTGTTCCGCCAGCACCACCACTTCTGACACGGAGGCGGTGACATTGGTGACGGCTTTGCTGCCGCTGCTGACGGCTGCAATGGAGCGCTGAATCAGTTCCATGGTAGCCTTCGTGGCTTCGTCGGATTTGGAGGCAAGCTCCCGTACTTCATTTGCCACCACGGCAAAGCCCTTACCTGCTTCTCCGGCTCTTGCGGCTTCCACCGAAGCATTGAGGGCCAGAATATTGGTCTGAAGAGCAATGTCTTCAATGGTATCGATGATATGCCTGATTTCATTGGATGTGGAGGTAATCTGATCCATGGCTTGATTCAGGCCTTCGATATGCTTTCTGCTTTCTTCCAGCTGAAGCTGAGCGCCGTCCACCGCCGTTTTGGTCTGTTCTGACAGTGCAGCGGTCTGCTTTGCATCCTTATCCATATCTGACAGGGTGGAGGAGAGCTGCACCACGGCGCTGGCCTGTTCCGTTGAGCCCTGAGAAAGGGAGGTACTGGAAGAAGCCACCTGGGCGGAACTGCTGGACACCTGGGCAGTTGCCTCCGCAATGCCGCTCAGGGTTTGATTCAGTTTATCGTTTATGGTCTGCAGGTCTTCCTGCAGTGCTTTGAAATCACCGGGATAATGAGCTTTCACACTGTCTGCTGTCAGGTTGCCATTGGCAATACTGCTCAATACCATGCCGATTTCTTCCAGCATGACTTTGAAATTCGTCACCAGATGAGCGGTGGAATCCGAAAGTATGCGGGTCTCGTCCCTGCCTTTCACTTCGGGGAGCGGACTTTTCAGATCGCCCTCGGAAAGGGAGTGGAGACGTCTGGCACATTTTACGATGGGGCCTGTGATGGTACGGCATACAAAGGCGGAGAGCAATATGACAAGGACACAGAGCACAGCGCTGATAACCAGCTGAAGATTATTCCCTACATATGCATAATGCAGGAATTCGTCTTCGCTGATGGTTACGCCCACACTCCAGCCGTCCGTTCCGGGAATGGAGGTGTAGCCCTGAATGTAATTTACATTGTCCTCCGGATAAGTATATCTTTCCACGCCGCTTTCGCCGGCAACCATTTTCAGCTCAATGGAGCCCAGTTCCTGTATGTATCTGTCATTCGGATTGGAAGCCATTTCCCGGATAAGGTTTTCGTGACTCAATACTTCCTCTGTATCCAGAGCGGCAATAGTGGTACCTTCTTTATCCAGAATGTAAGCATCTCCCTCTTCACCGATTTGGATTTCACTTATGATGGACTGCAGAATATTGGTGTCACACTGAAAATAGACCACCCCTGTCACAGAGCCGTCGGATATTACAGGTGCGGATACCACCAGATATCCGTCGTTTCCTTCATAATAGGGACTGGACATGTAGCTTTTGCCCTGCAGCGCTGCCTGGAAAAACGGTTCACCAGATATATCTGTATCATGAATGGAATCATAACCATCGGTATCAGCCATACCGCCAAACCGCATATAGTACGTGTCCACTTTTGTCTGCAGAAAAGCCTGCTTTTCGGAAAGCGTTATCTCCGGAGAAGAGAGAATCGGAGAGGAAGCGATTTCCGCAATGGTCAATGTGTAGGTTGATATCATGTTCTGTGCGGCCAGGGCGGCAAGTTCCGTTGTCTCGGTGAGGGTCTGTTCGATTGCGGATGTGGTAGAATTCCGGGAAATTAAAGTGCTCAGTATCACGTTGATTACGGAGACACCTATTGTGGCCAGTATTACCAGCAGCATGATTTTGGTCTGAATCTTTTTCATTTCTATTTACCGCAGATCTCCTGCGGTGTCCGCCTCCTTATCATATTTGGGAATATCTCATTTTATTTTACATGGTATAATAATTCTGCATTCGCAGAATTCAAGCCAGCATAAGCTGTCTTGCCGCCACTGCGTGGCGCATTATACCGGCAACCCATGGCTTGAAAATCAAATGTCTCCTTCGGAGCCGCTTGATTTTCTGCGCACATGGTATAATATGCACATATTCGTGGCATGAAACGGCCGAATGGCCATCCATAGCATGTGCGGGCTGTGCACATGATATAATATGCACATATTCGTGGCATGAAACGGCCGAATGGCCATCCATAGCATGATTGAACTGTAATCATGGTATTACAACTCATTACAGGTAAAAACCCCGACTCCTTGGGAAAGAGAGCCGGGGAAGGGAAAACAACCGGTTATTTCTGCTCGGCAGTAAAGGATACATTGAAGGTATTGCCGGTTGTATTGTCCTCGAAGACTTCCATGTAGGAGAAGGTGAAATCTTTCTTGTCCTCAGGCACTGCAAACAGCAGCAGCCCTGACTTGCTTTCATCCTTGGCAAGTTCATACTCGGCGGGCAACACGTCTCCTCCGATTCCATCCTCAAAATAGCAGGGATAATCAGCGCTGTCATCCCACTCTACTACAAAGTCAGTGTCGAACATGGGGAGCGTTTCGCCGAAAGTGTTCTTAACAGCAATTTCCGCAACCAGGAACAGAAAGCCTTCGTCCGTGGTATACTCGTCGAAATCTTTGCAGAGATAGGCGCTCTTTACAGTGAAATCAAAGAAACAGTTGTGCATGGTGTCTCCCAGACTGCCTTCTGCGATGCCGTCTTCGTTGGGATATCCCGTTTTTTTGTCGTCGCCACAGCCTGTCAGTGTGAGTGCCATGAAAGCGGCAAGTAAAAGTGATGTGACCAGTTTTTTCATTGTTTTTTCCTCTCTGAATATGTAATGGTTGATAAATGTATTGTATCACATTTATTTCCGGGATACAATTTGAAAAGTGTAGAAAAAGGCAGGAAAAGGATGAAGGGAATTGGACATATTGTATCACGCTGGATTAAGATACACTAAAGATACAATTAGGATAATATTAAGATACTTAGACCGGATAAGGTATACAATGTTCTGGAACTAAAAACAGCATGTGTCTGAACAGGATGGCACATGCGGAACTGAAATGGAGGGTAAAAATGAGACTGAAGAAATGGATTGCGGCCATATTATGCATGGGACTTCTGGCGGGCAGTCTCGCCGGATGCGGGAAAGGAGGCGACGGAGACGGTGAAGCCGGATTGGGTGATTCCACGGAGCCGCAGAAGGGAAGGTATGTGGAGACGGAGGAAGCATTGCCGGAACAGCTGGCGGGTTGGGAAGTACAGCAGATTTTTATTCTGGAAGATAAAGTGCATCTGCTTGCCATAAAGAAGGAGAACAATAAACTGCTGCTGACGGAGTGGGCTCAGCAGGAGAACGGGTTTGCGGATGTGACACCGGACTGGCTGAAAGATCTGGAGCTGTCTCTGGCAAATGAATGGACGGAGACGAAATTGCTGTCTGCGGAAGACGGAGCGCAGTATCTGCTTGCCGGGTATGTGGCAGAAGGAGAGGAAGAATACAAATCTCATCTGTGGAAGGGCGGAGAAGGGGGAGCCGTGGAGATCACCCCTCAGGAATGGATGGTTACTAATGATTGGGGCGGATATGCCATGGTTTCGGCGGCAGCGGTGCTTGACAACGGAACGCTGGCAGCCGTTAATTCGATGAATCTGGAAATTCTGAGCGGAGAGGACGGCAGGATACTGGAAAGCGGGCAGATGACGGAATATTACGATGCCATGATATCGGATGGCGCCAATGTCTATCTGTATTCCAAGAGTTCGGTAGGGTCTATGAGTATAAAGCTGGAAAAATGTAAAGACGGAAAGCTGGGCGCAACGGAGAGTATTACCTTTGACGGAGGCGTGTCCGGAATACATTTTTGTGCGCTGAAGGACGGCACTTTGATTGCGGCGGGGGAGGATGGTATCTTCCAGGGAACACAAGCTGCCGGCAATGTGGAATGGACGAAACTGATGGAGGGTGTGGAAACGGATTTCGCGCTGTCGGGAAGATGGTGCGTGGGTCTTACAGCCACCGGGGATGGGAAGATATATGCCATATTCCGAACTACGGAAGGCGGAAACGTGCTCAAAAAGTATGAATTTGATTCGGAAGCGGTGATAGAAGTGAAGGAGACACTGCGCCTCTATACCGTTTATGACAACAGTATTCTGAAACAGGCCGCGGTTTCCTATCACAAAGCACATCCGGAGGTGCTGATTACGGTGGAATCGGTATACCCCATGTATTATTATGATGAAACGGATTATAATGCGGTATATCAGGAGCTGAATACCATGCTTCTGGGGGAGAATGCGCCGGATATTCTGGTCATGGATCACCTGGATATGGATTCTTATGCGGAGAAGGGACTGCTGGAAGACATCAACGATGTGCTGAATCCCATGGAAGAAAGCGGAGAGGTACTTTCCAATATTACGAAGAGTTATATTAAGGAAGATGGAAAACGATATGTGGTGCCCCTGCAGTTTGCATTTCCCATGGCGCTGGGAAGAGATATCAGTGCAGGAGAGATGGAATCCATGGAGAAGCTGGCGGCGTTTCTTGCCGGTTCAGACTATAATTACATGGGCGGACTGACGGTAAGCGAGCTGGTAGACAGATTTTATCCCTATTTCTGTAATGAAATTGTCAAAGATAAGCAGCTGGACAAGGAGACTCTTGGGACATACCTGGATTATCTGAAGGCGATATCGGAGAACTGCGGCATTCTGGCTTCCAGAGATGAGAATGAACGTGCATTCAATATGTGGGAGTTGGCTGCTCAGGCGAAGCTTGCCTTCTATGAAGCGGACGGCTTTAACGGAAGTATGGCTCCCATTGCCATGGTGGATTATGTGAAGGGAGAATTTGCAGCTTTTGAGAATTGTTTTATTCCCTCCATGCAGATGGGAATCTGCTCGAAGAGCAAGTACAAGGAAACGGCAAAAGATTTTCTGAGACATGCGCTTTCAGAAGCGGTTCAGGATACGGACTATTACAGCGGCTTCCCCGTCAACAGCGCATCCCTGGAGAAACTGGCCGGCCGTGACCGATCCGACGCGGAGGCGGAGACCGCCATTGAGGCGGACGGCAGCTATATAGAATTTACCATTAAAGATTTCCCGCCTGAGACGGCACAGAAACTGGTGGAAATCTGTAAAGGCCTGAACAAACCTGCAGGTGAAGACGCCAAAATCCGGGAAGTGCTGATAGAAGCCCTGGAGGGCTATTTCAACGGCGGACAGTCCAGGGAGAATACCTTACAGAAAGTAGAGGACGGACTGAAAATGTACTTGGCAGAATAAAATTGCCCTGTTGCCATAAAACCCCATATCTGCTACAATGCATTAAGAGAGCGGGCCCGGATGGGCTGCTGCGGGACTTTACACTTAAGTGCCGTCGCGCAGCGACTTTAAAAGTAAAGTCACAAAGGCACACGAGAGAAACTTTCATGAGCGAACTGTCGAAAGAAAGTTTCTCTTCTGAGATGTGTGTCGAAGGGAGTTTACACTTAAGTGCCGTCGCGCAGCGACTTTAATAGGAGGTTTTATATGGCAAAACAGGATATGGGGAGCGGCAGCATCCCGAAATTAATGTTAAATCTGGCGATTCCGGCTGTGGTGGCGCAGCTGATCAATATGCTGTACAACATTGTGGACAGGATCTACATCGGACACATTCCCGATGCGGGGGCGTCCGCGCTGACAGGAGTGGGGCTGTTTCTTCCTATATTAATGATGATTAATGCCTTTGCCATGCTGGCAGGGTCCGGCGGTGCTCCCCGGGCAGCCATTGCCATGGGGAAAAATGACAGAGAGGAAGCGCAGAAGATTCTGGGAAACTGCTTTTTGGTCCTGATGATTTTCGCTGCGGCACTTACCGTTTTGTTCTACTGGTTTGCGCCGCAGCTTCTGCGGCTTTTCGGGGCCAGCGATGTGACGCTGCCCTATGCGCTGTCCTATGCCCGGATTTATATTCTGGGAATTGTATTTGTGATGATTGTCATGGGGCTGAACCCTTTTATTACCACCCAGGGTTTTGCGAAATTCAGCATGCTTACTACAGTGGTGGGCGCGGTATGTAATATTATTCTGGATCCTGTTCTGATTTTTGGATTTTCCATGGGAGTGCAGGGAGCGGCTGTGGCCACGGTAATCAGTCAGGCTGTCAGCGCGGTATGGGTCCTTGTCTTTCTGCGGGGCAGAAGGACCATGCTGAAGCTTACAGCCGCCAATATGAAACTTGAGTCGAGAGTGATTCTGCCCTGTCTGGGGCTGGGTATCTCGACTTTTGTCATGCTCAGCACAGAAAGTATTCTGAATATCAGCTTTAACAGCAGTCTGTCCCGGTTCGGAGGGGATGTGGCCGTGGGTGCCATGACTATCATATCCTCCTGCAGCCAGCTGGTGACGCTTCCCCTGCAGGGAATCTGTCAGGGGGGACAGCCCATTATGAGCTTTAATTTCGGTGCCGGTAAAAAGGAGAGAGTAAAGCAGGCTTTCCGCTGTCAGTTTCTGGCCTGCGCGGGTTATGCGTTGCTGATGTGGCTGCTTTTGCTGCTGGTTCCCCAGGTGTTTGCGGGAATTTTCAGCAACGATTCGTCATTGGTGAATTATACTGTCTGGGCAATGCGGATTTATATGGCTGGTATCTTTTCTACGGGCATACAGATTGGCTGTCAGCAGACTTTTATGGCACTGGGGCAGGCCAGAATCAGCCTGCTGATGGCATGTCTGCGTAAGCTGGTGCTTTTGATTCCGCTGATATTTATTCTGCCATATCTGGTTTCCGATAAGGTGTTCGGTGTGTTTGTGGCGGAGCCGGTGAGCGATATCATCGCGGCTTCGGTGACTGCATTCATGCTGTTTTCCAGGCTGAACGGGATTCTGGAGAAAGGGGCCGGAGAACGGAAGAAATAAGTGGTTAAAAGCAGGACAAAAGAGGGATAATCTGAATGGAAAAATGGTATGTAGCGACGAAAAAGGCGGATTTTGACAGATGGGCGGCAAAATTTCACATCAGTCCCGTTGTGGCCAGAGTGCTGCGGAACAGGGATTTGACGGAAGAGGCGGATGTGGAGAAATTTCTATATGGGACTTTGGCGGATTGTCATTCCCCGTGGCTGTTAAAGGACATGGACAGAGCGGTGGAGGAAATCTGCAAAGAGGTGGAGGCGGGAACCTTCATCCGTGTGATTGGGGACTATGATGTGGATGGAATCTGTTCCTCCTATATCCTGACCCGGACTATACAGCTGTTGGGGGGGAAGGTGGATACGGCCATTCCCCACAGGATTCACGATGGCTACGGCTTAAATGACCATCTGATAGAGCTGGCGGGACAGGACGGTGTGGGACTGATTGTGACCTGTGATAATGGAATTGCCGCCGCATCCCAGATAGCGCTTGCAAATTCTATGGGAATCCGTGTCATTGTCACGGATCATCACGAGGTGCCTTTTGTCCAGGAGGAAAACGAACGAAGGGAACTGCTGCCGCCTGCTCTGGCGGTAATCGACCCGAAGCAGGAGAAATGTGCCTATCCTTTCCCTGGCATCTGCGGAGGCGTGGTGGCCTGGAAGCTGGCGGCGGCATTGGCGGAGAAAACGCAAAGTACGGCGTTGACGGAAGCGATGGAGGAGCTGCTGGAATTTGCCGCCCTGTCCACTGTCTGTGATGTGATGGAGCTGAAGGACGAGAACCGGATCCTGGTAAAAGAGGGACTGAACCGGCTGAGGCATTCGCAGAATCAGGGAATCAGGGCATTGATGGAGGTCAACGGCATCGAACCGGAGCGGCTGAGTGCTTATCATCTGGGGTTTGTAATCGGGCCCTGTCTGAATGCAACAGGGAGACTGGATACGGCGAGGCGGGCGCTGGAGCTGCTGCAGAGCCGGTCCAAAGCGGAGGCCATGAGCGCTGCCGGAGAGCTGAAGGAGCTGAATGACAGCCGGAAGAATCTGACATTAAAGGGTGTGGAACAGGCAGAGCGCTATATCGAGGAACATCACATGGAGCAGGACAAGGTCATGGTGATTTTCCTGCCGCTGGTACATGAGAGCCTGGCGGGAATCATTGCCGGGCGGGTCAAAGAGCGCTATCATCATCCTGTGTTCATTCTGACGAAAGGGGAAGAAGGGGTGAAAGGCTCCGGCCGTTCCGTGGAAGGGTATCATATGTATGAGGCTATGACGGAGACAGCCCGGTATTTTACTAAATTCGGCGGACATGCCATGGCGGCGGGACTGTCCATGAAGGAGGAGGATATAGGAGCGCTGCGGCGGGAGCTGAATGAGAAATGTACTCTGCAGCCGGAGGACTTTATTCCGAAAGTACATATTGACGTTCCAATGCCTCTGGATTATGCGGATGAGAGGATAGCGGACGAGCTGGAACTGCTGGAGCCTTTCGGCGTGGGGAATCCGAAACCGCTCTTCGCCCAGAAGGACCTGATTTTTCGCGGGGGTTATAAGATGGGGGCGAACAAAACCTGTGCCAGATACCGTGTGGTAACGCCCGGAGGGGTGGAAAAGCAGCTGGTATTTTTCGGAGATTTGGAGGCCTTCGGAGATTTCCTGGAAGGAAAGTACGGTGCCGGCGCGGAAGAGGCATTGTACTCCGGCAGAGGGAATTTCGCAGTCTCGGTGGTGTATCAGCTGGGGAAGAACACTTACAGAGGAAAAACGGAGCTGCAGTATGTCATGCAGCGTTATTGCTGATGTGACAAAGGGAATCGGGCCGGCATTTCCGCTGACCACGCTGAATGCGGCGGTTTTTTTGAGCTGTCTGAACTGTTGCAGTTCACTCTCAGAGAGGTTATACCATTTTGCGTTTAATACTTGAAATTTGTCTGATAATCGTGCTATACTGTAGACCGTCAGGATTCACCTGATTTACGAAGAAACGAAAATGGATAGAGGGAACGGCCCGGAGGCCGGCGGAGGAGTGACGTGCTGGAGAGATTTTATCCTGACCGGGAAGCGGAAAGTGCCTATACGATTGATTATCAGGGATTGTATGAAAATGGATATCGCGGTGTAATCTTTGACATTGACAATACGCTCGTGCCCCATGGTGCCCCGGCGGATGAAAAGGCGGTATTGTTTTTTGGGAAGCTGCGGGAAATCGGCCTGCAGACAGTACTTCTCTCCAACAATAAGGAGTCAAGGGTAAAGAGCTTTGCCGATGCGGTGGGAGCAAAATACCTTTTCAAGGCGGGTAAACCGGGGCGGAGAGGATATGAGAGGGCCATGGAGGTCATGGGAACTGAGGCGGAGAGTACTTTTTTCGTGGGAGATCAGCTGTTTACGGATATCTGGGGGGCGAAGAAAGCGGGCATTTTCACATGGCTGGTAAAGCCAATCCATCCGAAAGAGGAGGTTCAGATCGTTCTGAAACGCTGTCTGGAGCGGATAGTACTGTATTTTTACCATAGAAAATAGAACAAGGCGTTATCCCCGACGGGGAAATGCGGAACAGGAATCATATGATAGATGGATATACCCGCGTCTGCGGGGTTATGGGAAGTCCGGTGGAGCATACCATGTCGCCGGCCATTCACAACACAATATCAAAAGCACTGGAAGAGAATCTGGTGTATCTGCCTTTTCATGTGCCGGCCGGTCAGGTGGGCGAGGCTGTGAGAGGCGCTTTTGCATTGAATCTGCTTGGGATAAATGTGACGGTTCCCTATAAAAGTGAGGTGCTTCCTTTTCTGCAGGAAATGGATTCTCTCGCGGAGACCATCGGCGCTGTCAATACACTGGTCCGCACAGAGCGGGGATTTAAGGGCTATAATACGGACATGCCGGGGCTTTACCGGGCCATGTGCGAGGACGGTGTAAGGCTGACCGGAGAGAATGTGCTGATTCTGGGTGCGGGCGGCGTGGCCAGAGCCGTGGCGATTCTGTGTGCCAGAAAAGAGGTCAGGCAAATGATCATTCTGAACCGCACCCTGGAAAAGGCCCGGCAGATTGCGGATGAAGTGAACGGAATTGCCGGCAGAAAGCTTGCGGAGGCCAGGAGGCTTGCGGAATATGACACATTGCCTGCGGAGGTAAGGTATCTGACTATCCAGGCCACCAATGTGGGAATGTTTCCGAGGACAGAAGAGGCAGTGATTGAAGATGCGGCATTTTACAGAAGAGTGCATACCGGGTATGATCTGATATTTAACCCTGCGGAGACGAGGTTTATGTCTATGGTGAGGGAAAACGGCGGCAGGGCCTTCAATGGTCTGAAAATGCTGCTGTACCAGGGAGTCATTGCCCATGAGCTCTGGACAGGGACGAAGATAGGAGCAGCGCTGGCACAAAAGGCGTACATGGAGATGAAAAAAGCCATGGGAATACCGCTTTGCAGCTGCTGAAAACAGGAAAGAATCTTATGGAACGATAATCAGGAGACAAGCAGATGAAGCACAGAAATATTGTACTGATCGGTTTCATGGGCAGCGGAAAGACATCGGTGGGTCTGCGGCTTTCCTATAGGCTGCGCCTGCCTGTGGAGGATACGGACAAGCTCATCGAACGTCGGGAAGGCTGTAGTATCAGCGAGTTGTTCGCGGAAAAAGGAGAGGAATATTTCAGGAGGCAGGAGACAGAGCTGCTCCGGGAGCTGGCAGAGAGAAGCTATGCCGGCATTTTTTCCGTGGGAGGCGGAACGCCGGTAAGGCCGGAGAACAGAGAACTTCTGCGGCGGCTGGGGAAAGTGGTGCTGCTGCGGATAAAGCCGGAGACCGTGTATGAGCGGCTGAAGGGGGATAGCGGCAGACCGCTGCTGCAGTGTGATAACCCACAGGAGAGGATCAGGCAGCTGCTGGAGAGCCGGCGGGAGGCATATGGAGACTGCGCGGATGTGATTGTAGATGTGGACGGCAAGGAGATGGAAGAGATTCTGGATGAAATCGTGAAGGAGATGAATAAAATGAAGATTGTGGTTATTAATGGTCCCAATCTGAATTTCCTGGGAATCCGGGAGAAAAGTGTATACGGCGCAGAGGATTATCAGTATCTGCTGGATATGATTCAGAGGAAAGCGGAGGAGACCGGAAACGAGATAACGGTGTTCCAGAGCAATCATGAGGGGGCCATTATCGACAGAATACAGGAAGCTTACTTTGACGGCACGGAGGGCATTGTCATCAATCCGGGAGCTTATACCCACTACAGCTATGCCATTCGGGATGCGCTTGCCAGCATTACCGTACCCAAAGTGGAGATTCATATCTCGGATATTACGAAGCGGGAGGAATTCCGGAAAGTGTCCGTGACGGCGCCGGTGTGTGACAGGCAGATTTACGGACAGGGGCTGGAAGGGTACCTGCAGGCTGTTGATTTTATCTTGAGTACGTTATCCCGGCCGAAGGCTGAAGCGTCGCAATGATAAGCTGCTTTCGGACAGAAGAGGACGCCGGCTTTGGCTGGATTTTCCAATATTTTTCAAATTCTTTTCAAAAACAGTTGAAATTTGTACATATTTATATTAAACTATTGGAGAATTATATTTGTGAACAAAATTAGGAGGAATATAATATGATTTCTGCAGGTGATTTCAGAAATGGTATTACGATTGAGTACGATAATAATGTGTACCAGATTATTGAATTCCAGCATGTAAAGCCTGGAAAGGGTGCGGCTTTCGTCAGAACCAAGCTGAAGAATGTAAAGAACGGCGGTGTGGTTGAGAAGACCTTCCGTCCTACCGAGAAATGCCCTCAGGCGCGTATTGATAGAAAAGATATGCAGTATCTGTATGCCGACGGTGATCTGTATTATTTCATGGATACGGAGAATTATGAGCAGATCGCATTGAACAATGAGGCTGTGGGAGATGCTCTGAAGTTTGTTAAGGAGAACGAAATGTGTAAGATCTGTTCTCATAACGGCAGTGTATTTTCCGTGGAGCCGCCTCTCTTTGTGGAGTTGGAGATTACCGATACGGAGCCTGGCTTTAAGGGGGACACGGCTACGGGAGCGTCCAAGCCCGCCACGGTTGAGACCGGCGCGCAGGTTAACGTGCCTCTGTTCGTAAACCAGGGCGACAAGATCAAGATTGACACCAGAACAGGTGAATACCTTTCCCGGGTGTAATCGGACTGCATTTTACTTTCCATGCGTTAAGACTTGTAAGGCAATGATAATCCCCAAGGGGCTGCATTGCCTTTTTTGCGTGCAATGAGCTCGAGGTAACTGCCGCCCGGGCGGCGATGATTGGATTTGCACCGTTTCTTCCTTGAGAAGAGGGAGCAGTGCGAAAGAGAGGAGACGTATGGAAATAAAAGCATTTGCAGGAAAGGTTCAGGATGTGCTTAAGCGGGAGCTGGGCAGTAATTACAAAGTAGAGATTAAGGAGGTGCGAAAAAATAACGGCGTCATTCTGCATGGACTTCTGATTCGGCCCAGGAGCAGGAATGTGGTTCCCACAATTTATCTGGATGCTTTCTGGGAGGCTTATGAACAGGGAATGCCCTTTGCCGTGATTATACGCAGACTGATCGCAGTATACCGGGAAGGCATGCCGGACGAGGATATTGATATGGAGTATTTTAAGGCTTTTGAAAAGGTAAAGGGCCGAATCTGCTACCGGCTGATTAACAGGGAGGAGAACAGGGAAATGCTTGAGGAGCTGCCGCATATTGAATTCCTTGACCTGGCAATCTGTTTTTACTATGCTTATCAGGGAAAGGTTCTGGGGGAGGGAAGTATTCTCATCAATAATTCTCATGTACAGATGTGGAAGTCATCCACTGCGGAGCTGCTGGCACTGGCGAAGTTAAACACACCGAGACTGTATCCCTGCAGCAGCTATTCGATGCAGGATATTCTGCGGGAGATAGATGAAACAGAATCGCCGTGGAAGAAGCCGGAAGCTGAAATCGAACTTCTGCCGGAATTGCCAATGAGGGTGCTGAGCAATGTGAAACGGACCTATGGAGCAGTGTGTATGATTTATCCGGGGGTCCTGGAGAAGATGGCCGGGGAGTGCGGACAGAGCTTCTATATTCTTCCCAGCTCCGTACATGAAGTGATTTTTCTGAGAGATATCGGCGCCGGCAGTGAGAGTGCGCTGCGGAAAATGATTATGGAAATAAACCGCACGCAGGTGGCTCCGGAAGAGGTCCTTTCTGATCAACTCTATTATTATGATGTTCTGGAAAAACAGATCAAAATTGTCTCAAAATAATTTCTTTAAAATTTCCGTAAATTTAGTGTAGACATATTAGATTTTTTATGATATTATAATCGAAGTGATGTAACAATTTTGTAATATTTGCATCCGTAGTCTAATGGATAGAACGAAGGCCTCCGACGCCTTTAATGCAGGTTCGATTCCTGTCGGATGCACTTTACATCACTTCGATTACCTGGTATCTGTTCCGAATAGTTTTTTTCAAAAAGAGCCGCTTGCGGCTCTTTGGATTTGAAGGGAAAGGTGTAGAATATGCAGAAGAGTAAGATGGAGGTCGTCCGCGATTATATTGTAAAGCATTCCAAGTTCGTGTTTCCTGTAATTGTGATTGTTGTTGTGGCGTTTACGGTTTCCGTCGCCCTGAATGCCGGCAATGCGAAGGAGGATGAGCAGGAGGAAACGGTTCCTTCCGAGACTGCATCCGTACCTGAGAGCCAGGCAGCCGAGCCAGAGCCGACGAGCAAAGAAGTGCCGCTGGTGGCCAACGAAGATTCGGATCTCTACACATTGATAGCTACTTATTATAATGCCATGGCCACAGGAGAAAGCGATGTGCTGGCTTCTCTGTATGACGAGGTGTCCGACAACGATGTGCTGCGCTATTCGGAAATGGCGAAGTATCTGGACCACATTCCGGCGCTGGAGGTTTATACCAAACCGGGTTATGCGGAGGGAGATACACTGGTTTATGTGTATTACCGGCTTTGCTTCAAGAATCATGAGGAGGAAGTGCCGGGCTGGCAGACTTTCTATGTGAGCAGAGACGATGCCGGAAAGCTTTATATGAAAAACGGGAAGAACCTTACTGCGGAAGAAAACGAATATGTGGTGACGGTTTCCGCTCAGGATGATGTGGTGGAGTTCAATAACCGTGTGTCAGTGGAATTTAATGATTTGTTGTCCCAGAACCCGGAGATTGGGGCTTATATGAGTGAATTCGGCAGCCAGGTACAGGCGGCTATCGGCGTCACACTGGCGGAGCAGAATGTTCCTGAACAGGCGCCTGAGGAAGGGAACGAAGGGGAGAATCCGGAGGCGGGCAATGAGAGCCCGGAAAGCCCGGAACCGTCGGAGGCGGAGCAGCCCCCTGTGCAGAGTGGTCCTCAGTACGCTACTGCTACTACCACTGTCAATGTCAGAAGCTCCGACAGCGAGCAGGCCGATAAGCTGGGCAAGGTAGCCGGAGGGACCAAAGTTGAAGTACAGGAAGTGCGTGTCAACGGCTGGACGAAGATTGTCTTCGAGGGAAGCGATGGCTATATTAAGTCCGAGTTCCTGCAGATGGAAGAGAGTGCGGAAGGACAGACCGCTATCGGTACGGTGACAGCTACCACGAATATCAATGTCCGCGCGGCTGCCAGTGAAGATGCGGAACGTCTGGGGCTTCTGGCAGGAGGAGATTCTCTGGAGCTTTTGGCCAATGAAAATGAGTGGTGTAAGGTGAATTATAACGGAAAAGTCGGATATGTGAAGGCCGAGTATGTGACGCAGTAAAGCTGTACGTGTCATGCGGTAACAGCGCAGCGTTCTGTCTGAATAGTTACGTGGTGCGGTTATAGCAGGGACAGGGCTGTTTGGACGGCTGCACTGTCGATGCCATGGATATGCATAAAAAATGAAAATCAGGGAAGCCTTTTACAGAGAATATTTTATTATCTGTAAGAGGCTTTTTTATGTACGCCGGGAGGGAATGAGAGATGAAATCACAGGAAGCGGCTGTTTATCGGGAGATTCAGAAGAATACGGATATGGCTATGAAAGCCATCGACACCATTGCGGCTAAGGCATACGACGATGATCTGGCACTGCAGATAGCAAGACAGTCCCTGGAGTATGCGGAGATTTATAATGAAGCGTCCAGACAGCTGATAGATGGCAAAGCGGAGCTCTATCGGAGCAGTGCATTGTCTGACGCCATGCAGAAGACAGGGATTCACTATCATACCATGCTGAACACCAGCACAGGACGTCTGGCGGAGATGATGATAAGGGAGAATAACAACGGAATCCTGGAACTGGAGAAGGTGCTCAGACACAACGAGAATGCCGGAGAACATCCGGTATCGCTGGCGCAGCAGCTGATAGGACTGGAAGAAAAAAATATTAAAAATCTGAAAAAGTATCTCTGAGGGGACAGTTTACGGTTTTCAGTAAGTTGTGTTGTGCAAATTGCTTAGAAAACTGCAAAATACTTTTACGATTTAGTGAATTAAAGCATGTTGAGAAATCTGTCCGCAGGAGGTATAATATTTGTGGACAACAGTAGTGGTAAGGCATAGGAGATAAAGGAGGAAATAAAATGTCATATGTTGACGAGGTATTTGATCTGGTAGTGGCAAAAAATCCTGCACAGCCGGAATTTCATCAGGCCGTAAAAGAGGTTCTGGAGTCCCTTCGTGTTGTGATTGAGGCAAATGAGGAGCAGTATCGCAGGGATGCGCTTCTGGAGAGGCTGGTAACGCCTGAGCGTCAGCTTCTGTTCCGTGTTCCCTGGGTGGATGACAAGGGGCAGGTGCAGGTGAACAACGGCTTCCGTGTACAGTTCAATTCTGCCATAGGACCTTATAAAGGAGGTTTGCGCCTGCATCCCAGTGTAAACCTGGGCATTATCAAGTTCCTTGGGTTTGAGCAGATTTTCAAGAATTCTCTCACGGGCCTTCCCATCGGCGGCGGCAAGGGCGGTTCGGACTTTGACCCTAAGGGGAAATCAGACAGAGAGGTGATGGCGTTCTGCCAGAGCTTTATCAATGAATTACATAAATATATCGGAGCTGATACTGATGTCCCGGCGGGGGATATCGGAACCGGTGCCAGAGAGATCGGTTATATGTACGGTCAGTATAAGCGGCTGACAGGGCTGTATGAGGGCGTTCTCACAGGAAAGGGGCTTACCTACGGCGGGTCTCTGGCGAGAACGGAGGCGACAGGTTACGGCCTGCTGTATTTGACGGAGGAGATGCTGAAATGCAACGGCAAGGATATGAAGGGCAAGACCGTTGTGGTATCTGGAGCCGGAAATGTGGCTATTTATGCGATTCAGAAGACATGGCAGCTTGGTGCGAAGCCAGTGACCTGTTCTGATTCCACCGGCTGGATTTATGATCCCGAGGGAATCGATGTGGCTCTGCTGAAGGAAGTCAAGGAAGTGAAGAGAGCCAGACTGACGGAGTATGCGGCAGCCAGACCTGGTGCGCAGTATCATGAATGCACCGCAGGAAGCAATGTATGGACAGTGAAATGTGATGTGGCACTGCCCTGTGCCACACAGAATGAGCTGCATCTGGAAGATGCGAAGAATCTGGTTGCCAACGGCTGCTTTGCCGTTGCCGAAGGGGCGAATATGCCTACCACCATGGACGCCACAGAGTATTTGCAGAAAAACGGCGTGCTGTTCTGCCCCGGAAAGGCGTCCAACGCAGGCGGTGTGGCTACTTCCGCATTGGAGATGAGCCAGAACAGCGAACGTTTAAGCTGGACCTTTGAGGAAGTGGATTCCAAGCTGCAGAAGATTATGGTGAACATTTTCCACAGCCTGGATGATGCCGCGAAGAAATACGGCATGGAAGGAAACTATGTGGCAGGTGCCAACATAGCAGGCTTCCTGAAGGTGGCGGAGGCCATGACGGCGCAGGGGATTGTATAAGGAAAGCAGCAGTGCGTGGAATAGAAGAATGAAAGGTGCCGGACAGGTCGTAATGTGGCTTGCTCCGGCATTTTTAAAGCCTGATGTGAAATCAGATCAGAGGTGACAGACAGATGATTTTAAGTGTAAGCCGCAGAACCGATATTCCCAACTATTATTCCGAGTGGTTTTATCATCGGATCAGAGAGGGCTTCGTGTACGTGCGCAACCCCATGAACAGAAGGCAGGTCAGCAGGATAACGCTTTCACCGGAAGTGGTGGACTGTATTGTATTCTGGACGAAGAATCCGGAGCCCATGTTGGAACGGCTGGACGAGCTGTCCGCATATCATTATTATTTTCAGTTTACACTGACCTGCTATGGCAGAGATGTGGAAGCTAATGTTCCGGCGAAAGAGGAGAAAATGATACCGGTTTTTCAGAGGCTGTCCGAAAAGATTGGAAGGGACAGAGTCATCTGGAGATATGACCCCATCCTTTTTACGGACAGATATACGCCGAAGTATCACCTGGAAATGTTCTGGCGGATGTCTCTGGCATTAAGGGGGTATACTGACAGATGCGTCATCAGTTTTGTGGACAACTATGGGAAAACGAAAAAGAGCATGGAGGCGATGGGGGTTTATGAACTGGGTGATGCCGCATTGATGGATTTTTCACGGGAAATCAGTGAAGTTGCCCGGGCAAACGGTATGACGGTGGGTAGCTGTGCGGAAAGGATAGACTTATCGGAATGTGGGATAGAACATAATTGCTGTATTGATAAAAAGGTGATTGAGGATATGATAGGATGCAGGATAAAAGCGGAGAAGGATAAGAATCAACGACCGGAGTGCGGATGTGTGGAAAGTGTGGAAATCGGCACTTATAATACATGCAAAAACGGCTGCCGATATTGCTATGCCAATTACAGTCAGGAGAATGTACTGCGCAATCAGGACAGATACGATCCGTTTTCGCCTATATTGTGCGGGTCATTGACAGAGGAAGACAGAATAAGCCAGCGAAAGATGAAGTCCCTGAGAGAAGGACAGCTTCGACTGACGGAATGGTTCTGTATTATACTTTTTGCAGTATGCTTTTGGATGGGCATGAAGGAGGATGTCTCGGCGTCGCCGGAATCATTCTCATTTTATGAAGACGGCGATGTTGTGGGATTTATCGGAGACAGTATTACCCATGTGACATATGATACTTTGAGTTATATGGAGATACTGGAAGAATATTATCTGAGTCGTTTTCCCGGACAGAGGACAGAGTTCCGCAATGTGGGGACAGGCGGATACAAGGCTGCGGATGTACTGAACATTTATGACCGGGATCCTGCGTTTCAGGGACTCAATAAAGCTGTGATTATGCTGGGAACCAACGAAGCCATTCTGGGAGTGCCTGCAGAAGAATACATTGCCGATATGGGAGAACTGGTAGAGCGGCTGAAGAACGACGGGCTGAAGGGGGAGGATATTCTGATTCTCTCTCCGCCAATATGCGATGAGAATTGTACCCTGAACCGTGATAAGAACGGAAATCTGCGCTGGACCTATGAGGATATGCTGATAGGCTATATGGCCGGATTGGAACCAAAGGCGGAGGAGTGGGGTGTGCATTATCTGGATATCCACACGCCCATGCTTAGACTGACTGAGGAAATGCAGAAAGAAAGCAGGGGGAATACGCTGACCGCAGACTGCATTCATCCCAATGCTCTGGGGCACAGGCTGATTGTATATTACATTCTCCAGGCACAGGGGGCAGGAAATAATCCTTTGTCGGAATTGTATGTGTCGCAGGAAGGGAATGTGCAGACTGTCCGTGGAGAGGTTACCGATTTCTATCGTGGAGAGAAGGGAATATGCTGGACCTGGAAGCCGGATGCACTGCCTGCGGCAGCGGATAAAGACATGCGGAGATTCCGTGCTTTTTCTGAAGCAGGGGATATGCTGTACAAGAATCTTTTTCAGGTGAAATGCTTTTCCGAGGATACCGTTTTCCATATAACGGTGGGAGAAGCGGAGCTGGGAAGCTTTACAGGGAAAGAACTGGCGGATGGAATTGACCTTGGCATACTGGAAGAATACCCACAGCGGGCGGCAGCGGAGCAGATAAATGCTCTGGAAAAGGAGAGGCATCAGAATTCTGTAAAGTATCGGAACATTTGGATTGAGGTGGCGATGCAGCGCGCCGTTTTCACACAGGAAGAGATACAGGAGAAATACGAGAAGTGGAGAAGTGCGGACGAAGCACTGCGGAATGAAATATATACTGTGGCGGAAACGGCATCAGAGGAAGCTTTTCTGATGGCGGCTGCGTCAGAGGGATATTCGGCTGCAGAGCTGCGGCAGGAGGCGGAGGAAGCAGCCAGAAGAGCGGAGGAGGCAGCGAAGAGGGAAGCGGAAGAACGGGAGCGAAGAGAAGCGGAGGAAGCAGCCAGAAGAGCGGAGGAGGCGGCGAAGAGGGAAGCGGAAGAACGGGAGCGAAGAGAAGCGGAAGCGGCCGGAAAAGAGGCGGAGGCAGGCGGTGTTGTGCGTAAGCGGAAGCTGAGACAGATGAAATTGAGATAAGTCAAATCAGACAATAAAAAGCCGGAACTGTCAGGGACAACTCCGGCTAAATTTTGCGTATAATTCAGTATCTGAAAATCAATTGTCATACCTGTCCGGTAGTGAGCTGCAGGATTTTCTTCATATCGGCAATCAGCTCTCGGGAGTACAATTCTGCTTCCCGATAAATCTGTTCTGCCTCCATATGCTTACCGTTATTGATAGCATTGATGACCCCGGCACCGTATTTATGGAACTTCTGATGCTTTGCCCCCAGTCCGTTCCAGATAGGCAGTACGCCCGGGATATCGGGGGTCATGGCGTAATAAAAATGTCCGAAGCCGCATTTGGAAGAATCAAGCTGAAGAGGGATAATCTTTTGCTCTTCTACCATTTTCTTCAGGTTGCTCAGCCAGGTTTGGTGGGATGAAATGGCATTGTTCATATACTGGGCGAACTCCTGATTTTCCAGGTGGTAAAATGCGTCCTTTGTCATATCGCCCATCTTCTTCACTGTATCGTCCAATGTCTTTTCTATGCCTACCACGGGTTTGGTAGCTTCGCGTAAATCTTCGCCGACTTTCTGCATAAATTCACTGCTGTCCTTCAGCTGATTCTGCATCTCTGCCATGGAGCTGCTGATTTCTTCGCTGACGGCGGCAATGGAACTGACGGATTCATTGATGTTGGAAACATATTGCTGACTTTCGCTGTTCAGCTCCCATACATTTTTGATTTTATTGGTCATGGAAACCAGGGATTCAATGGTTTCGGTAGAACTTCCCACACTTTTCCGGGAAGCTTCCTTCATGGTCTTCACGAAGGACTCCATATTGGAGGTCAGTTTCTGCGTTTCTTCCGACAATTCCCGGATTTCGTTTGCCACCACGGCAAAACCCTTCCCTGCCTCACCTGCTCTGGCAGCTTCCACAGAGGCATTCAGTGCCAGCAGATTGGTCTGCATGGATATGGACCCGATTCCGGAGATGACACCGCTTATGTGATTGATAATATTGACCAGTTCATCCATATCCTTCTGCATTTCCCGGGAAACAGCTATCGTCTGCTCGGAAAGATCTTTGATAGCTGTAAGCTCCTTCTGGCCGGATTCTATTTTCTGGTAAACTTCATCCGTTTTGCCGGCAACGGTGACGATGGTGTTGGCCAACTGTTCATGCTGACTGTCAGAAGTACCGACAGAATTGCCGAAAATGGTTTCTGTGGCGCTTATTATCTTTTGGGAGATATCCATAATTTTTTCCGTCTGGTGCTGCATCGTCAGGTCGAGAGAGCTGATTTGCATGACGGCGTTGATATTTTTCTCAAAAACTTCTGCAAACTGCTTTCTTCCGTTGGCCAGCCGCTGATAGATACCGCCCAGCTCCGGTTCGGGAGAATAGTCAGCCTTCTTTAATTCTGAAACAGCCCGCATAAGCATGATTTTTTTCTTTTTAGTAGCCATTGCATATCCTCTTTCTTTCTTTAGAATTGCCTATATATATATGATACGGAATTTTAGACTTTTTGCAAGTATTTTTTTGAAATTATATTGGCTATATTTTCTTTTAATAGCGGTTGCCGGCTGGTTAAGGACGTGTTGTGACAGTTCAGTGCCCTGTCTGAACTGTTATGCTTTATTTGCCTTTTCCAGGACTTATTTTATAAAAATTTTGCATATGTATGGCTTGAGTGATATAATAAAAGACATCCTTTTAGAAAGAGGGCTGTTTTGAATGAAAAAAATGCTGGAAAAATTATATACACGAAAGAGTCTGGCTTTGTCATGTCTGATTTTACTGATAATATCATTATTTCCTTTGTTCTGTATCAGCCGTTATAACCATCCTACAGGAGATGATATCTATTACAGTGTGGATACACATTTGATTTGGGAAGCTACCCATTCTATTCCACAGGTTATCTATAGTGCTTTGCAGGGAGTGCTTTATGATTATCAAACCTGGCAGGGGACCTATGCCGCCATGTTTTTTATGCGCTTGCAGCCGACGGCTTTTTCTGAAAAACTGTATTTTATTTCACCCTTTTTGGTTATAGGACTTTTGCTGTGGGGGAATGGATATTTGCTTCGCCAGGTTAGCCGCTATATAATTCCCTTTGGACGTTATGAACAGATTGGATTATGGTCGGTACTTATGTTTTTGTCGCTGCAATGGGTTATTTCTCCGGCAGAGGCATTTTATTGGTTTAATGGCAGTATGTACTATTCGGGATTTTATGGGCTCACTATGCTGTTGTTTGGTCTGGTTTGTAAGTATGTAAATACAAGAGATAGATTCGTTTTGGTAAAAATATTTTTCCTGGAATTTTTGATCGGCGGAAGTAATTATTTGACACTGCTTTGGGCTATGTTGGTGCTTCTGCTGGCTGCTGCTTATCTTTGGTTTAAGAGGAAGCCGGGCAGAGTAAGTATGACATGTGCGGCTGCGTTTTTAATAATATGTTTTATTGGGAGTGCTATGGCCCCGGGGAATATGGTCAGACAGGCGACTGCAGTAAAGATGACGGTTTTGAAGACCATTTTGTTTAGTCTGCGCCAGGGTACTTCTTACCTGGCCGCATGGCTGAACGGATGGTGGTTGGCAGGAGCTATGGTATTGCTGATTTTTATTTTGCCGGCTATCCGAAAAATGTCGTTTCGCTTTCAATATCCTTTTTTGGTTATTGGGTTTTTATATGGTATGTTCTGTACCTTGTCCTGTCCTACATTCTATGCACAATCGAATACCGGGCCGGCAAGAGCAGTTAATATTATCTATTATGGCTTTATTCTTACATCCTATATTGCTTTCTTTTATCTGGCAGGATGGATATATAGAAAATTTCAAACGGTATTTTCCATGAATGACTGCGGGAACAGAATTCAGGGCCCCGTAATACATTCCACATATGGATATTTACTGATACTGGCGATAGTTTTACAGCTTTGTATCGGCTTCAATGACGATACGGTGAAGCAGGCATCCAGCATTCGGGCTTTGGCCGATCTTGTCAGCGGAACGGCAGCAGCCTATGATCGGGAATATTATGATCGGCTCAAGCTATTTGAAAGTGTGGGAGAGGGGGATGTGATACTTCCGCCTTATCAATACCGGCCTCAGACAATTTATGCGGGAGACTATGGTCAGGATCCCACACAAGGCAGCAATCAGGCACTGGCTGAATGGTATGGACTTCGTTCGGTGTTCGTTGATTACAGCGTATCTTCTGAGTGAAGCAGAATCGGCCCCGGCTATTTGTTTTTCCGGTATTCTCCTGGCGTGCAGCCGAACGTTTTTCGAAAGAGCCGGTTAAAGTAATTGATATTCTGGAAACCGGATTCATAGGCGGCTTCTCTGATGGTGATTGCATCATTGGTCAGCAGAAAGCAGACTTTCTGCAGGCGGGCCTGTATCAGTTCGTCCATGGGAGCACAGTGGAAATATGTGTTATAGTATTTATAAAGCTGGCTTTTGCCCAGATTCAGTATCTTGCACAGCTGGTCGATACACCAGGGCTGTTCACAGCTGTTTAACATTTGTCCGCGGATGGACAACAGTTCATGATAGATATTCTGATATTGCCGGTTCGGCTCCTTTTTCTGCAATTGTTCTCTGGCTGCCTGAATGAGAAGCTGATGCACATACAGATCGCTGAGCGCTTCCCTGTATGGCAGCTGTCTGTTTAAAAATTCCTGATAAATTTTCTTCAGCAGCCAGTGAATCTCCTCCGTATTGACGGGATAGAACAGGGTGTTAAGCTGAATATTGTATTGCTCTATGATTGTTTTCTCACTGAAAAAATGGACATAACTGTTGAAAAAACGGTCTTCTGCCTGATAGTGCTGGTAAGTACCCGGCTCATAAAGAATACATGCCCCCGGGAGAGCGTGAACAGAAGAGCGGTCAGAAAACTGAAAATTCATTGGAGACAGCACCAGCAGAAACAGATAGCTGGCAGTACCGGAAGGACGATAAATCAATTCTCGATCTGGATTGTGGGTGTGGTAACCACAGTATTCTATTTGTATCATAGATGAAAATTCCTCCTGCAACATATTAAAATGAGTTATCCTTTCCAATGGTACGACAGGAAAGAGATATTCAATGATAGTGTAGCATAAACGGAAGAAAAGTCAATCATTTGAGAATATAGGTTCTTACCGGAAAATGGGAGTGTGGCTATAATAGAATTTGTATTACAGTTTATAGTGCTGGTTTCAGATAATAGAAACAGCGAAGTATGAGGAGTGTGAAAAATGAAGAAATCGAAGGTTGTAGTGGACAAAGAGTTTATTCTGGGGGAAGTGGACAGGAGAATTTATGGTTCTTTTATTGAACATCTCGGACGTGCCGTCTATGAAGGGATCTATCAGCCGGAAAGTCCTTTTGCGGATGAGCAGGGGATGCGCAGAGATGTTATTGAGCTGATTCGTCAGCTCAATGTACCGGTGGTGCGGTATCCCGGAGGGAATTTCGTATCCGGATATCACTGGGAAGACGGTGTGGGGGAGAAGGATAAACGGCCATCCAGAGTGGACCTTGCCTGGGGAACTATCGAGACCAATCAGTTTGGTCTGAACGAGTTCATGGATTGGGCGAAGAAGGCAGATACAGAAGCCATGATGGCTGTAAATCTTGGGACCAGGGGAATTGAGGATGCCAGGAATATCGTAGAATATTGTAATGTACCCGGAGGAACCCTTTACAGTGATCTGCGGAAGGCCCATGGGTATGATGCACCTCATAACATCAAACTGTGGTGTCTGGGAAATGAGATGGACGGCCCCTGGCAGATGGGACATAAGACGGCGGAGGAATATGGCAGAATTGCGGCGGAAGCAGGAAGAATCATGAAAATGACAGATCCTTCCATTGAGCTGGTAGCCTGTGGAAGTTCCTCTTATGGAATGAATACATTCGGGTACTGGGAAGATACCATTCTGCAGGAGTGCTATGAACAGGTAGACTATCTGTCTCTGCACCAGTATTACGGAAACAGGGATAACAATACACCCGAATTTCTGGCCAACACCGTTGCCCTGGACCAGTTCATCGGGTCGGTGATTTCTATCTGTGACGGCGTCAGAGCCAGGAAAAAGCAGAAAAAGTACATCAACCTTTCTCTGGACGAGTGGAATGTGTGGTATCATTCCAACGAGCAGGACAAGAAGGTGGAGCGCTGGAGTAAAGTACCTCATCAGCTGGAGGATGTGTATAACTTTGAGGACGCACTGCTGGTTGCCGGCATGATGATTACCGTTCTGCGTCATGCGGACCGTGTGAAGGTAGCCTGCCTGGCCCAGCTGGTGAATGTGATTGCACCCATTATGACTTCCGACACCGGAGCCTGGAAGCAGACCATTTATTATCCCTTTGAATTCATCAGCAATTATGGGCGGGGCAAGGTACTTCACACTCTGGTTCAGTCGCCTGTATACGAAAGTGCACATGGAAATACGCCTTTTCTGGACTGCGTCATGACAATGGATGAGGAGAAGGAGACAGTCACCCTGTTCGCTGTCAACAAGAGCCTGGATGAGGATATGGAGCTTACCTGCGACTTAAGACAGTTCGAGGGCTACCAGGTGAAAAAGCATGTGGTGCTGACCCACGAGGATGTGAAGGCGGAAAATACGGAGGAGCATCCCGATACCGTGGCGCCGCAGGAGAATGGAAAATCAAGTATGGAAAATGGATTGCTTAAGGCGTATTTGCCGGATAAGAGCTTTCATATGATTGTATTGGGAAAATAGAAGTGTGACGATACCGTGCAGACTTTTGCAAGTCTGCCAGGAGAAGTACATATTTCAAAGGGAGCAGCGGCTTGAATGAATTGGGAGCCGCTGTTTTCCTGTTTTAATTCTGACGGTTTCCATATTGTTGGATTGGTGGTATAATATGTATATTCTTGTGGCAGCTTGTTTACCAATGACCTGGACACGGTGCAGGAGTGCTTCGGCTGGCCAAGATGAACAGGATGTTTAAGTCTGATCTGCCGCAACTATGATATCCAGAAGGGGCAGATTCTCATTGACGGCATGGATATCCGGAAAATAAAGATCTCTTCCCTGCGGAGGCATTTTGGTCAGATGCTGCAGGATGTGTTTCTGTTCTCCGGGGATATTCGCAGTAATATTCTGCTGTGCAAGGAAGATGTGACCGATGAAGAAGTGTGGGAAGCCTGTCATTACGTCAATGCGGATGTCTTCATCAGCAAGCTGGAAAAAGGCCTGGATGAGGTGGTGCTATTGATACGGAGACGGAGCTGTTGATTCAGGACAGCCTGGAGAAGATGAAAAATATCGGCACTATGCTGATTGTGGCTCACCGACTGTCCACCATTCAATATGCGGACAACATTATTCTGCTGTCCCATGGCCGGATTGTGGAACAGGGCAGCCACCAGCAGCTACTGCATCAAAGGGGCGGTATTATGACCTTTATACCCTGCAATATAATAAGCAGCAGCTTCAGAATTCCTGAGTGTGGAGAGCGGGCTTTATGAGGATGTCTGAGACCTGATGCCGCGATGACATCGAAAGATAACAATGGAACCATTCGGACAGGTCACAGAACTCCTTACGCTGGAAGAACAAAGGAGGAAAATTCATATGATGCCTGGAAATTTTGCGGAGTGGACCATATTGAATATGGTCATTCGGATCATTGCGGCCACAGTTTTGGGCGGCGTTATCGGACTGGACAGAGGGATGAAGCACCGCGGTGCCGGCACGAAGACAATTACGATAGTGTGCCTGGGAGCAACGCTGGTTATGCTGACAGAGCAATATATTCAGATTAATTTTCCAGGGCTTGCCAATATGGGACGGATGGCGGCCCAGGTCATCAGCGGCGTGGGTTTTATCGGCGTGGGAACCATTATCATATCCAGACACCGGGTCAGGGGACTGACCACGGCGGCCACCCTTTGGGCCAGCGCATGTGTGGGGCTGGCTGTAGGTATTGGTTTTATCGAAGGCGGTGTGCTGATTACGGCAATGATGTTGGTTTCACTGCATGTTTTGCCTTATGTGGAGCAATTTGCCACCAGACATTCTCATTATTGCAATGTGTTCATTGATCTGGAGGAGAACAGGGATTTACATATTGTGATAAAGGCATTGAAAGAAGAGGGGGTGGTTATTGACTCGCTGGATACCAGTGAATCCAGGACAGAAGGCGTGGGGGTCTCCGTGCATATGGTGCTTTATCTAAAGAAAGCGGCAACCAGAACGCAAGTGTATGATATTCTGACAAAACTGGACCAAGTCCTGTCGGTGGACTTCTTATAAAGGGGGGCCTGTGATAGGAGGCTCCTAAAATCCATCTCCTCTGTTCCTCTGATAAGTTTAATAAAGAAAAGGAATAAGGAAGAGAGCGGAACCTGCCATCGCTCTTTTTCTTTTGAGATCCTCCACGACAAGGGAGACCATGACGCTATTTCTAAAAAATCATGATAAAAAATGTTATAAATTTTTCTTATATGCCATGACAGGTATTAATGAAATAGAGCACAAAAAAATCATAAACCCTTGATTTTACTGGAAAATCTAGAATTTACGATCTTTTTATTTTAGAGCAGATAATGGGAGTCGAACCCACCCCCTCAGCTTGGGAAGCTGATGTACTACCGATATACTATATCTGCATTAATTCTGATTTCAGGAAAGGAAACCTTCCCTATCAGCGGAACAAGATTATTATAACACACTTTGATTGTATTTGCCAACTGTTTTTTTAATTTTTTTGTGAATGATTTAGGCAATGTATATTTTCCTTTTTTGAGGTAATAATATTTGCATAAACCTGTTGACATCAGCATAAGATATAACTATACTGATAGTCATAAAAGAAAGATATAATCCTCGATAGCTCAATGGTAGAGCAGCCCATGCGGTTACGTACCGGAAAGAGCTATACAGGATAAACAAAAATCAATCTGTAGATTTGTGCAGGTTGTACAATAATCCTCGATAGCTCAATGGTAGAGCAGCCCATGCGGTTACGTACCGGAAAGAGCTATACAGGATAAACAAAAATCAATCTGTAGATTTGTGCAGGTTGTACAATAATCCTCGATAGCTCAATGGTAGAGCACTCGGCTGTTAACCGAGTTGTTGT
>CAJUQT010000027.1 GCA_910588225.1 uncultured Acetatifactor sp. | reverse complement strand
CTCTGTCAAGACATTTCAAAAATCATTCTTAGGTTTAGCCGCCTAATAATGATATATTAAGCGATTCCATGAGATTTTTCAAGGCATAGTACCCGCTATGTCCAATGTTTATGTCCATTTTTCTCAAATTTCTTTTCCTGCACCATATTCAGTTGTCAATTTTCAGTTAGAATCACATTCATTGAGATTCCGAGAAGTTATTAAAATTCTCCGCTTCCTGACCCACTGGCTCTTCTGTCCCGGCTGTTATGCCGCACAACAATGCAGCATACTGCCTGAACTGCTATTCTGCTACACCTCCAGGTCCACCTTTGTACCCTTGATATCTTCCTCCATCAGATTCACTTCATTCAGAACCTTCTGAACCTGCCGCTTTACCTCTGCCATGGTCTGATCGATATCCGCAGTTCCCTCCATGGGCATTTCTTCTGTCAGTTCTTCCAGTTCCTCTTCCTTCTCTTCTCTCTTCTCCAGGATTTCTTCCTGCTCTTCCTTCTTCTCCTGAATGGCTTCAGCCTGCTCTTCCCGCTTCTCCTGCTCCTCGTCCACGTGCTCCTTCGCTTCCTCCATCACCATACCGATGATTTCATCCCGGGAGGCTTCCACCACATCCTCCGCCTCCTCCTGAGCGTCCACCATAGTATGGTATTTCAGTCTCTCGCTGCGGATTCCCTTGATGATTCGGCTTTCCTCACTGATGATTTCCGCATTCTGAGCCACAGTCCCGCCTCCGCCGGGCCCAAAAAGCTTCACTGCCTCTTTGTTTTCCTCCTGCAGCTCCTCTATATGCGCTCTTCTCTCCTCTATCTCTCTGTCCAGCGTCCGGTCTCCCTCCCAGGCGTCCTCCACAATCTTCATGGCTCTCTCCTGGGCCTGAGCTTTCCGCTGTTCAATCCTGTCTTTCAGAGGAAATTCCACCAGAAAATCACCGGCGTAGAACGTCTTGTTCTTCCCCTCTTGCTGTGCCGGATTATCTGCTTTCTCCGTCTGCCTCGTCTGTACCCTGCCCTGAGTATCTCCTGCAAAAATGGTGATACTATTCTGCAATTTCATTCAGGTTCCCTCCTCATACTTCGCATCCTTGCGATATTTTAAACTTATATCGGCCAAATCTGCCTGTTTCTTAACCCTTTTATCTCCGTAAGACAGAGGTTACAGAATAATAAACTTCCTGAATTTCCTTGTCAAAATAAGTGAAAGAAACCCACAAAAAATGCCTGCACTCCAAAACGAAATGCAGGCATCATCCACGTGAAGTTCCAGATATTTCAACCTTCAAACTGGGAATGGTACAACGTGGAATAAAATCCCTTCCTGGCCAGCAGAGTCTCATGATTCCCCTGCTCGATGATATTGCCGTCCTTCATGACCAGAATGATATCCGCCTCCTGAATGGTAGAGAGTCTGTGGGCCACAATAAAGCTGGTTCTCCCCTCCATCATCCTGGCAAACGCCTTCTGAATCCGCATTTCCGTACGTGTGTCAATGGAAGAAGTAGCTTCGTCCAATATCAGCATGGGCGGCAGACAAAGCATGACTCTGGCAATGCACAGAAGCTGCTTCTGTCCCTGGGACAGGCTGCCTCCGTCCTCGGTAATCACTGTATCATACCCTAAAGGCAGACGTTTGATAAAGCTGTGCGCATGGGCCGCCTTTGCCGCCTGCAATACCTCATCCTCTGCGGCATCCGGTTTCCCCATGCGAATGTTATCCCGGATAGTTCCTGATCGCAGCCAAGTCTCCTGCAGCACCATGCCATAACTGGTTCTTAAGCTTCCTCTGGTAATCTCTCTGATGTCCGTGTCATCCACCACAATCTTCCCACTGTCCACATCATAGAACCGCATCAGCAGATTGATCACTGTGGTCTTCCCACAGCCGGTAGGGCCCACAATGGCCACCCGCTGACCGGGCTTCACATTCAGATTGAAGTTCTCGATCAGCTTCCTCTCCGGCACATAGCTGAAATATACATTCTCCAATGTCACATTTCCCTTCGCATCCGTCAGCACTCTGGCATTGTCAGCGTCCGGAATCTGAGGTTCTTCATCAATCAGTTCGAAGATTCTGGCTGCACAGGCAAGGGCATTCTGCAGTTCCGTCACCACGCCGGATATCTCGTTAAAAGGCTTTGTGTACTGGTTGGCATAGCTCAAAAAACAGGAAAGCCGTCCTACACTGATGCCGCCGCGAATAGCGACAAATGCCCCGAAAATGCCCACTCCCGCATAGACCAGGCTGTTGACAAAACGAGTGGCCGGATTGGTGATGGAGGAAAAGAAAATCGCCTTCAGCGAGCAGGCCTGCAATCGGCCGTTAATCTCCCCGAACTGCGCCTTCACTGCTTCCTCTCTGGAAAAGGTCTTCACAATCTTCTGATTTCCCACCATTTCCTCAATGAGCGAAGTCTGTTCCCCTCTGGTCTCCGACTGTAATTTGAACATGGAATAGGTTCTGGTGGCAATAAATCTGGCCACCAGAAAGGAAACCGGCGTGATACAGATTACCACAAGGGCAATAGGCACATTGGTGACAAGCATGAACACAAGAGTGCCCAGAATCGTCAGAACACCAGTAAAAAGCTGGGTAAAGCCCATGAGCAGACCATCTGCAAAAGTGTCCACATCCGCCACCACCCTGCTTACAATATCCCCGTAGGACTGTGCATCCAGGTATTTCAGCGGAAGCTGCTCCAGCCTGTGAAATGCATCCTCTCTGATGTCTCTGACCACATGGTAGGTGATATGATTGTTACAGGTATTCATCACCCACTGGGCCACTGCTGTGACCGCCATGGCAATCCCGATTTTCTTCATGATGGAGAAGACTCCTGGGAAGTTCACTGCGCCCTTCCCCAACAGCAAATCCACCGCGTCACCGGTGAGAATGGGCACATACAAAGTCAGTAGCACAGTCACTGCCGCCAGAAAGAGGGAAAATCCCACCATCAGCCAATATCTGCGTATATAGTTCAAAACCTGTCTCAGCGTCGCCATCTGGCTTCCGCCTTTATTTTGTTTCTTCTCTGCCATTTTGTTACCTCTTATTCCAGTTCCGCCGCCGATGGAAAGATGCCCCTTCCCTGGAACAATTCCCGTACGCTACACATACGGCAATTGTTCCGGGCATCTTTTCATCGGACTGCTGATTTCGGACTGCTGATTTTTGCTCCGCTAAACCTCTGTTTCCAGTTCCGCCGCCGATGGAAAGATGCCCCTTCCCTGGAACAATTCCCGTACGCTACACATACGGCAATTGTTCCGGGCATCTTTTCATCGGACTGCTGATTTCGGACTGCTGATTTTTGTTCCGCTAAACCTCTGTTTCCAGTTCCGCCGCCGACGGAAAGATGCCCCTTCCCTGGAACAATTCCCGTACGCTACACATGCGGCAATTGTTCCGGGCATCTTTTCATCGGACTGCTGATTTCGGACTGCTGATTTTTGTTCCGCTAAACCTCTGTTTCCAGTTCCGCCGCCAGTGCGACGGTATAACTCTACCGCCTTCACTTCCGGCACTGTGCCGTCTTATGATACCCCTGCCCCCTTCGGCCGCTCCTCCGGATACTGAGAGAAATAAATTTCTCTATACACGTCACAGTTCTCCAACAGTTGGTCATGGCTTCCGATACCTGCCATCTCCCCGTCATCCAGCACAATAATTTTATCCGCATGGCGGATGGACGAAGCCCTCTGGGAGACAATAAAAGCAGTAACTCCTCCGGAAAGCCCTCTGATGGCAGCCCTCAGTCTGGCATCGGTGGCATAGTCCAGTGCGGAAGCACTGTCATCCAGAATCAGTATCTGCGGTTCCCGCACCAGGGCTCTGGCAATGGTCAGGCGCTGTCTCTGGCCGCCGGAGAGATTCTTGCCGTTCTGGGCAATCATCGCATCCAGACCGCCTTCCTTTCCTTCCACCACTTCCCTGGCCTGAGCTGTGTCAATGGCCTTCCACATCTCCTTCTCCGTGGCATCCGGTTTCCCCCACTGCAGATTGCTGCGGATGGTTCCCTTGAATAATACCGCCTTCTGAGGTACCACACCCACACGCCTGCGCAGCTCATCCTCCGGCATATGACGGATATCACAACCATTCAGCCGGATACAGCCTTCTGTAACCGGATAGAAACCGGAAATCAGATTCACAAGCGAAGATTTTCCGGAACCCGTACCGCCGATAACACCCACCGTCTCTCCTTTTTTCACGGTAAAGTCAATACCGTGAAGAGTTTCCGCCCCCGCTCCCGCATAGGTAAAGGATACCTGTTCAAACGCAAGGAACGGCGTCTCTTCCATATTACGTTCTCCGGAACTGCCATACTGCTCCGCGGCTGTTTGCCAGTTCTCGTTCTGTATCTCGAACACACCTGCCACACGGTCCGCACAGGCCAGTGCTTTCGTTATGGTAATAATTAGATTCGCCAGCTTCACCAGCTCCACCAGAATCTGCGACATGTAATTGATAATGGCCACCACCTCGCCCTGGGTCAGATTGCCCACATTTACCTGTATGGCGCCGATATAAATCAGGAAAATAATGGCCCCGTTTACCACCACATAGGTCACCGGATTCATCACGGCACTGATTTTCCCCACAAAAATCTGACTGTCCGCCAGAGCCTTCGTAAACCCGCGAAACCTGGTCTCCTCCTCTTCCTCCTGATGAAATGCACGTATAACCCGAACGCCCGTCAGATTTTCCCTAGTTACTCCCAGCACCTTGTCCAGATTGGCCTGCACCTTTTTATACAGAGGCATGGTCCACATCATGATGCCGAACACCACCACAGCCAGAAGCGGAATCGCCACCACGAACACCAACGCACTTTTCACATCGATCGTGAACGCCATAATCATGGCGCCGAATACAATGATGGGAGAACGCAGGAACAGGCGCAGCACCATGTTTACACCGGACTGCACCTGATTGATGTCGCTGGTCATGCGGGTAATCATGGTAGAGGTACCCGCCTTGTCTATATTGGTGAAATTCAGCCCCTGAATGTGGTCAAAAAGCGCCTGCCGCAGCCCTGTGGAAAATCCCACCGCAGCCTTTGCCGCAAAATACTGGGCCGTAATGGAAGAAACCAGTCCCACCACAGCCAGCGTCAGCAGCCACAGGCCCATTCCCGCAATATAGCCCATATCACTCTCCGCAATTCCTCTGTCAATAATATTGGCCATGACGAGCGGTACCATCAACTCAAAAAAAGCCTCCAGCAGCTTGAACAGCGGCGCAAGAATTGACTCTTTTTTGTAGTCACTCAGATATTTCATCAGCCTTTTCATATTGTTTGCTCTCCTTCAACCATAAGAAGTGGGTGAGGAAAATCCCACCCACAATTTTACAGTTTCCCGCTTATTGGCGGGGAAATGCCTGATTTTGAGCATCTCTGCTCTTCATTGTTATTGTACGAAAAGATGCTATTTATGTCAATCTGTTTTTATCTGCAAATATTCATCTATTATCGTCGTTATCAGTCTTATCGTCCTCACTCATCTTTTCAAAAACCAGATCGGGATCATAATCCGGGGCAAATTCTTTTGCTTTATTATATAGCGGCTCAATAACAGAAAACTCTTCCTCCAAGTCCTCGGCAATCTCTTTTAGTGTTCTGCCTTTTCTCAGCTTTTTGCATATCAACGATATCGTATTATAAAGCGCGCCCTCCACTCGGCCCTCTTTTCTGCCCTCTTTTCTGCCCTCCTTTCTGCCCTCCTTCCGAATTCTGTTCAGTTCTTCCATCATCCTCAATTCTCTAAGCATATATCCTGCCGTCACCTCCGGATCTTTTTTTACTGTCCTGACCATTTCCTGGATCTTCTGCAGCTCCTCATTTATCGCATTCTCATCCGTAGTATGTTCCATATAATGCAAAAGCTCCCTCAAAGCCTCATTCGGTACATCCTCGGTCCCTCTTGTATATAAAAACAATGTGCTGGCTCCGTCTTCGTAAGGCATTTCTGGTACTTCCACACACCTGCTTTTTATGGTATATACCATTCGGTCCAGTCCAAACGGATCATAGGGCATAATCAAAATAATAATAACATTTTTCAGCTCATCATAGTCTGCGCCGGCGTTCAGACTCTTTACCGCAATCTTTCCATGATAAAAACGCATTCTCCGAGGCAGCTCTCTTTTATCCGATGCGTCATTTCTCTTATCCGGCTCTATATTGTAAACCGTCACTCTCTCATCGGAATCTTCTATCTCCGGCTCCAGATATACGTCCAGTCTTGCGCCGTGCAGATTCGTATCGGCCCCATAATAAGCCTTCTGCGCCGTAACTGACAGACGCTTAAATTCTCTGCCGAAAATAATCTTCAACAGAATCTTTACAAACCTCTCCCCAATCTCCGGATAAGCCGCCATTGTGTTGAACAGAAAGTCATCCAGCAAATTCATTTCTGCCAATCTCTTTCTTGCCTTCTGTTCCTCCGCCGCTTTTTCAGAAATACCTCTCTGCCTTATCTCATTTTTATTCATAGTATTCTCCTTTCCTGTCAGCGGAAAGAAGAGTGCATATGATAACTGTAAATGAAATGTTCTGTCACCATTTTCTCCCTGCAGTCCGCTATGTTTTTCTCATACAGGGATTCTCAGCCGAAATGGTTTCAGATGTTCCATTAGATGTTTCCCAGATATGTATATTTACTATAGCAGGTTAACGCAGGATATGTCAATCATAAATTTAACTTAACTCTTGATCATGCCAGATAGCCACAGGAATAAACAGCCTTTGCAGAAAGCGAAGGATGCCTGACGGACTTTTGCTTATACTATAAAACTGTTCTTTTGAATATAATAACCCAAAAACGCATTTACCATATGTATCCAAAAAAATCTGGTGCCTCCTGTGACTAATAGATTGCACTTTATATAGAAATTCTTTATACTGAAAGCAAAAAACGAGGAGGACCTGTTATGTCTGTTTTTGAGATTCAGGATAGAGAAAGTTTCGGCTTCTCTGCGGAGAACCCCACCGGAACACCTTCCGGCGGAAGCAGAGGCAGAGACTGTGAAAAGTTGCGTCCCTGCATTCAGATCCAGCCGGGAGAAACTGTCACCCTGTGTGATGTGGACGGTCCGGGAATGCTGACCCATATGTGGTTCACGGGGTATGTGGGCCATTCCTTCATTCTGCGCATCTACTGGGAGGAAAATGAAAAGCCCTCGGTGGAAGCCCCCATCTCGGCCTTTTTCGGCTGCGCCTATAATGAGAACTTCAAGGACAGGGATGGAAAATACCCCGTACTGAACGCTGCCCCCATCCTCATGGCCCCGGGGCGGGGCTATAACTGCTACTGGGAAATGCCTTTCCGTCGACACTGCAAAGTCACCATGGAAAACCGGGGTGCAGATTCCCAGACCCTCTTTTACATGATTGAAGGCTGGAAGGGTGCGATTTCCCCCAACGCAGGTTATTTCCACGCATTTTACCGGCAGGAGCACCCTGTACAAAAGGGCCGGGCCTATACGGTACTGGATGATATCCGGGGCAGAGGACAATTTGCAGGACTGTGCTTTGCCGCCGGAATGAATGGTCACAACACCTGCTGGGTAGAGGGAGAGCCCAAAATGTACATCGATGGCAGTGAATATCCCACGCTCAACTACACCGGCACGGAGGATTATTTCTGCGGCTCCTATGGGTTCGGCAACGATATTCTGCAGAAGCAATATCAGACATTCTGTGGTCTGTATGCCGGACTCTACGCCATCACCGGCAACGACAGCAGTGAGATGTACAATGGTCAGCAGCGTTTTCTCCTATACCGGTTCCATATTCAAGATCCAGTATATTTCAGCCGTTCCTTCCGGATGACCATGGACAACCTGGGCTGGACCGGCCCCCGGTATGACGATTACACCTCGGTAGCCTACTGGTACCTGGACCAGCCCACCGCACTTCCCGCCGAATTGCCCGGAGACAGCGAACTGGTTATGCGGTGACATAACACAGCGCAATGCTGTATCCAGGAATGTTTCCATATTCTTTCCAGATCAGCTGCCTGTCCGGGGGCAGCTTTTTCTCCATGCCAGCTTCTGAATATTCCCTGTCAGCCGGCAGCAGATTTACATCCAGTATCCCTGGAACACCCTCTCCCGTCATCTTGCCAAAAGCCTCTTTCCTTGTCCAAAGCCGGTAGAACAGTTCTTCCCTTTCTCCGGCAATCTCCAGCGCACGCTTCTCCTCCTCTGAGAAAAAACGCGCCGCCAGGCGTCTTCGATTATCCTCCTTAAGCTGCCTGCGGTGCTGCTGAATATCCGCGCCGATTTCCTCTGTGGACAGCGCACAGAAAACATAGTCTCCCGAATGGGACAAGCTGAAATAATATGGCAGGTCCCGGAAATACGGCTTTCCTTTTTCCCCATAACAATACGAGAAAGGCTGACGAGGCAGCCCTTCCAGGCGGGTCAGCAGTTGGCTGACGGAATATACAGTATATTCCGCTTTCCTGTCAGCTGCCCTTTCAAAATCTGCGATGTTGCACGCCTCAGAGCCTCCGGACACATTCCCGTAAACCGCCTCTCCCATCTCCACAGGATTTCCCGAAGCAGATTCCCTGTCCCCATTCTCACGAAGCACCTCCCCCACCGCCAGCTGCAGCAGAAGACCCGCTCCCAGGCTGGCCGCCCGGGCTCTGCCCGGCCGTATCCGCTCCGCCTTCTTCTTCCTCTCCTCGTCAATGCAGGAAAAGGCCCTCTCAACGAGGGCCTCTCTGTATTCTTCTTCTGAAAATCCATAGGACAAAATCTTCTCCGCCTGTCCTTTTTCCGGCAAAAGTCCATAAGACAGGCGTTGTCCCGCCGTATTTTCATTTGATACGTTTTCTCCTGTGGGATATTCCTCCAGAAATTCTCTTATGGATAATAGATATTCCGCAAGGTACATAATTTACTCCGTCACGCGCAAATGCAGCTCTTCCAGCTGTTTCTCATCCACCAGATTGGGGGCATCCGACATCAGGCAGGAGGCATCCTTCACCTTCGGGAAGGCAATCACTTCCCGGATATTGTCCGCCTTCACCAGCAGCATCACAAAACGGTCGAAGCCGATGGCCAGACCCGCATGAGGCGGCACACCATATTTGAAGGCATCCAGCAGGAAACCAAACTGCTCGTGGGCTTTCTCCTTCGTGAATCCCAGTGCCTCAAACATTCTCTCCTGCACATCGCTCTGGAAGATTCTCACGCTGCCGCCCCCCAGCTCCACGCCGTTCAACACGATATCATAAGCCTTCGCCCGCACCCTGCCGGGTTCGGTCTCCAAAAGCTCCAGATCTTCTTCCATCGGCATGGTGAAGGGATGATGCATGGCCACATATCGTTCTTCCTCCTCGCTCCACTCAAACTGCGGGAACTCCGTCACCCAGAGGAAATTAAATTGATTGTCATCGATCAGCTCCAGCTGTCTGGCTATCTCAATACGCAGAGCTCCCAGCACCGACCACACCAGCTTCAGCTTATCCGCCGCGAACAAAAGCAAGTCTCCCGGCTGGCCGCCCAGGGCTTCCACCAGAGCTTTCAACTCTTCTTCCGTCATAAATTTTGCAAAAGAAGACTTATAGCTTCCGTCCGGCAGCACAGACAGATAAGCCAGTCCCTTTGCTCCGTACCCCTTGGCAAACTCCACCAGCGCGTCTATCTTCTTCCTGGGCATTTCCGCCTGCCCCTTTACATTGATACCCCGCACACTGCCGCCGGCCTCCAGCGCCCCGGTGAACACGCCGAACCCGCAGCCCCTTACAATATCGGACACGTCCGTCAGTTCCATGCCGAAACGGGTATCCGGCTTATCGGAACCAAAACGGTTCATGGCCTCGTTCCAGGTCATCCTTTTCAGAGGAAGCGCCACCTCCAGACCAATAGCCTCCCTGCAGACCCTGGCCACCATCCGCTCGGTGGCGTCAATGACATCATCCACATCTACAAAGGACATTTCCAAGTCGATCTGTGTAAACTCCGGCTGTCTGTCCGCCCGCAGGTCCTCGTCGCGGAAGCATTTCGCCACCTGAAAATATCTGTCATATCCGGAACACATCAACAGCTGCTTGAAAATCTGCGGAGACTGAGGCAGCGCATAGAATGTTCCGGGATGCACCCGGCTGGGTACCAGATAATCTCTGGCCCCCTCGGGAGTGGATTTATTCAGAATAGGCGTCTCAATCTCCAGGAACCCTTCCTCGCTGAGGAAAGTACGGATTGTGTCGGCAATCTTGCTTCGGAGAATCAGATTCCTCTGCAAATCCGGTCTGCGCAGGTCCAGATAGCGGTATTTCAGCCGCAGTTCCTCCTTCGTCCTGGAATCTGCCTCTATGGGGAAAGGCGGCGTATCCGCCTCGGACAGGATGCGCACCTGCAAAGCCCGCACCTCAATCTCACCGGTTGCAAGATTCTCATTGGCCGCCGCTGCCCTTTTTTCCACTCTGCCCGTAACCGCCGCCACGAACTCGCTGCGCAGCTTCTCCGCCTTCGCAAAATTCTCCGCACCGCATTCCTCCTCTTCAAAAATGATCTGCAGAATCCCTGCCCGGTCCCGCAAATCCACAAAAATGATTCCGCCCTTGTTCCTCTGCTTCTGCACCCATCCCATAACGGTGACAGTCTCTCCTATATTTGCCGCAGACAGCTCTCCGCAGCGATGTGTCCTCTTCAGTCCCTTCATTGTCTCTGCCATATTTTCCCTCGATTTCCGCCCATGTACAGGCCGTTTTATTCTCAGTTCATTCCTGTCTCTATCGATATTCCTGCTTCTCCACCATTTCGGCAGCTTCACACCTTCTATCTCGCGTATGTCTCCCTATGGTTCCAGTTACCGCACTAATTCTTCAATCCCTCTTTATAGAATTCCTCGAACTCCGTATACCCCTCCGCCGTCAGCTGTTCCTTCTGGAACTTCTTATTCTTGTTCATACGGACCACCAGAACCTGCGCGCCAGTCTCCCGCATGGCCTGAGCTCTGCCAATCACATGGCACAGAGCCTGTCCTTCCACGCCTTTTTCCACCAGACAGGCGATTTTTTTCGGGCTGTCCGGAATTCGGAACCCGTTTTCCAGAAGCAGCATGATAATTCGTTCGAAGCCAATGGAAAATCCGCATGCCGGCACATCCTTGCCGGTAAATTTCCCCACCATTGCGTCATATCTTCCGCCGCCGCCACAGCTGCCGCCGAATTCCGGGATGGCAATCTCGAAAATAGTCCCCGTATAATAGGACATACCCCGCACCAGCGTGGCGTCGAACACCATCTCAAACCCGGCTGTCTTTGTGGCCTGCACGCTGTCAATGATCTCCCGCAGGTTGTCCGTGATGGACGCCTCCGCCACATCTTTCAGCCTGTCAGCCAGATAAGCCACGCCGTCTTCCGCCTTTTCCAGTCCCCGGTACAGCTCCAGATATCGCTCCACACAGGTCCCGTCAAAACCGTTCTCCAGAAGCTCCGCCTTCACACCATCCAGCCCAATCTTATCCATCTTGTCCAAAATGATAAACACACTGTCGTAAGCCGCTTCCGGGAAGCCGCTGTAAGCAGCCATGGCCTTCAGCAGGCGCCTGTCATTGATACGGACCTCAAATCCTTTAAAACCCAATTTCCCCAGAGTGGTAGTGGTGGCCAGTATCAGCTCAATCTCCGCCAGGTTGGCAGGCTCGCCCAGAATGTCTATATCACACTGCATAAACTGCCGGTAACGTCCTCTCTGCGGATTGTCCGCCCGCCATACATTTCCCATCTGCAGTGCCTTGAAGGGAGCGGGAAGCTGTGCCGAATGCGCGGAATAATACCGTACCAGCGGCACGGTCAGGTCATAGCGCAGACCGGAATCCACTATTTCCTCTTCGGCTGCAGCCGCTGCCACATTCAGTTTTTCGCCGCGCTTCAGTATTTTAAATATCAGTTTCTCATTGTCTCCGCCCTGCTTGCTGGTCAGATTGGCAATACTCTCCACACAGGGCGTCTCTATGGAGGTGAAACCAAATCTGCCATAAGTCTCCTTGATCACGCTGATGGCGTAATCCCGTATCTGCATCTCCTCCGGCAGAATATCCTTCATGCCCTTCACAGGCTTTTTATTCAATGCCATAGTTGTTCTCCTTCAGCTGTTTTCCTGTTTTATCCATGATATATTTTTTGTTGTTACCTGTCAATGCTTTTTCTGCGGTCCGGGCACATTACATAAACACCGATGTCTCTCACACTATTACCTCAGATTCCCCGCCTTCCGGTAAAACGACGACATTGGCATATTGCACTGTCTTGCCGCCTCCCGTCCTGATATTTCTCCTGTCACATATCTGTTGCAGGCCTGCTGAAAATTCGCCGGCAGTCTCTTCTCCGGTCTGCCGAAACGGACTCCCCGTTTTTTTGCCGCCTCTATGCCTTCTCTCTGCCTCTCTCTGATATTCTTCCTCTCATTTTCGGCCACAAAGGACAGCACCTGCAATACTACATCGCTCAAAAAAGTCCCCACCAGGTCCTTGCCCCTCCGGGTATCCAGAAGGGGCATGTCCAGCACAACGATATCGATCTTTTTCTCCTTTGTCAACACTCTCCACTGCTCCAGAATCTCTTCGTAATTCCTTCCAAGCCGGTCAATGCTCTTGATATACAGCAGATCCTCCTCCTTTAGTTTCTTCATCAGGCGCCGATACATGGGACGCTCGAAATCTTTGCCGGATTTTTTGTCCACAAAAATGTTTTCTCCCGGTACCCTCGCCTCGTTCAGAGCAATCAGCTGTCTGACCTCATTCTGTTCTCTGGTGCTGACACGTACATATCCATATGTATTTCCCATATGTATGTCTTCCTCGCTTCCTTCTTTTGTACTCATCCGCAGACTTCTGCGATACACATCTCTAACAGTACCAAAAAAGGTTACCGGAAGGAAAGCGCTCTGTACATTTCCAGATCAGGATTCTTCAATCGCCGCCAGGAAATACTTTTAGTGATCTTTTCTATTTCCTGGAGCATGTGGCACTTGAAGGCGTGATTATGAATACACTGGACCATGTAAAGGCGAAAAATGCCGTAGATACTTGATGTTTGAAAACAACAGTGCTGTATGTGCTGAAATTCGGGCTTATCTTGCACAATTATAAGCCATTGTATTTTTCCATTGTGACATCAGTCCCTGCATTTCAGAAAATGCAAACAAGGTAAAATGCCGACAGGACAAAAATACAGGCACCAGAAGAAACATAGCCTGCTAATTTCGTATCCTTTTCGGCAGTAAAATTTATGCCCTGAATAAAACTTCCCTGCAGTCCGCCGCGGTTTTACTTCTTTTGTCCGCAGCCGGAGTGCAGGGAAATGGAATCCGGATAAACTAAATATTCAACAAATCACTGTATGCCTTCAGCGCGCCGTCCGTGTCATGGGCAAGCACTTTCTTCGCCAGAACCTTTCCCAACTGTACCCCTTCCTGGTCAAAGCTGTTGATATTCCACACAAAGCCCTGGAACATTACCTTGTTCTCAAAGTGAGATAACAGTGCCCCAAGTGCCTCAGGCGTCAGCTGTTCCCCGATAATAATGCTGGAGGGACGTCCGCCCTGGAAGTTCTTATTGCGGTTCTCATCGGCCTTCCCACAGGCAAAGGCCACAATCTGTGCCGCCACATTGGCGCAGAGCTTCTGCTGGCTGGTGCTGTCCTGAATCACCACATCTCTGCCCATCTGATTGTTCCTGAAGCCCACAAACTGCAGCGGAATGATATCTGTACCCTGATGGAGCAGCTGGTAGAAAGAATGCTGTCCGTTGGTGCCCGGCTCTCCGAAAATCACAGGGCCCGTGACATAATCCACCGGCTCTCCGAAACGGTTCACCGATTTGCCGTTGGACTCCATGTCAAGCTGCTGCAGATGTGCCGGGAAGCGGCTCAGAGCCTGTGAATAAGGCAGTACAGCCGTATTCTGGTAGCCCAGTACATTCCGCTCGTAAACCCCGATCAGGGCATCCAGCATGGCAGGGTTTGCAAGCATGTCCTTGTTCCGGGCAAGCCTGTCTTCCTCCGCCGCGCCCTCCAGGAACCGAGCGAATATTTCCGGTCCGAACGCCAGAGACAATACCGCGCCGCCTACGCCGGAGGTGGATGAGAAGCGGCCGCCGATATAGTCATCCATAAAGAACGCAGCCAGATACTCATCGCTCTTTGCCAGAGGAGAAGTCTCACTGGTCACGGCAATCATGTGTCTGGAGGGATCCAACCCCGCATTCTTCAGCGCATCCTTTACAAAGGACTCATTGGTCAGGGTCTCCAACGTGGTTCCGGATTTGGAAACTAATACGAAAATGGAATGGGCCACATCGATGCCATTCAGCACCGCCGCCGCATCGTCAGGATCCACGTTGCTGATGAATCTGGCTTCCATTTTGAAGGTATGATTTACCTTCGCCCAGTTCTCCAGCGCCAGATACATGGCCCGGGGGCCCAGGTCGCTGCCGCCGATACCAATCTGCACAACGGTGGTAAATTTCTCGCCTGCCCCGTTGGTGAGTTCACCGCTGTGCACCTTATTTGCCAGTTCCGCTATTTTCTTCTGCTCATTCACATAAAAACTTCGCTTGTCCACGCCGTCGGCCACAACGGCTTCTCCCAGCTGACCGCGGGTCAGATGATGGAGCACCATGCGCTTTTCTCCGGTATTGATCACCTCTCCGTTGTACAGAGCTTCAAATTTCTCTGCCAGCTGGGTCTCTTCCGCCAGCTTTGCAAGAACCTCCAGCACCTGGTCATCCACCTGCTTTGCGGCATAATTATAGAAAAGTCCTGCCGCCATGGGTACGCTGTATTTCCTGACGCGTTCCGCGCCCTCCTCCCCTGTCATCGCCTCCCCAAGATTTAGCGGTGCTGCCTTGCGCAGCTCCCCATATGCGCTGATCGTATCCAGATTGTTCCAGTTCACCATAATTGATTCCGGCCTCCTTATACTATATTTTTGTTATAAATCCAAAACTTTCTGCTAAAGATTATACTATCAACTGCGGAGAAATTCAAGCCAGCTCCAGACTTTCAAAGAAATCTCCTGCTTCCTCTCACTGTTTTCCCCTGTATTACAGGAAAAAGGCCTTCATTTCGGGACTGTCCTCCTCAATACCCCAAAGGATTTCGTCAAAATTCCCCTCTGTAATGCACCTAAGCTTCCCAAACAGGCTGTAATACGCCCGCTGGCTATATTCCTGCCGGGCAACCTGCCAGGTTTCTTCTGTGGCCCGGCCTTTGGTCAGACTCCGCAGATACTGCCCAGTTCCTCTTTCAGAATGGGACCTAAACCCTGAGAGTTGAGAAGGCACAGGAAAGCCAGCCTTACTTTGGCTTTGCGCCTGTCACTGGTGAACTTCTCCAGCCATTCTCTGCTGCCTGCTCCAGGAATGTTCAGCAGATACGGAGCATCCAGCATGGTCACGGCGTCCGGGGTCTTCGCTCTGTCTTACATCTGCTCCCGGATAAAATCTATGGAATATTCCCTTGCAGCCACACTGTCGGCTCCGTCATAGCCGTGGCCGGCGCCGGGTATGACGGTCAGCCGCGCATCCCTGTAAATGGACAGTGCCCTCTCCGAATACCCAATGGGTACGACAGCGTCCTGATCTCCGTGAATCATCAGGACAGGCCCGCCGTAAGCCGGAATTGTCCCATATACATCAATGTCCTTTGCCTCCCGGTCGAAGTCTTCTCCCAGGCGCAGACCAAAGACCTCCTTCTCCCCGGCTTCGTACCGCCTTCTCGCACCGTCCGGAACCCCGAATGCCGGATACCATAGCACAAGCGCTCTTACATCCTCCTGTCGTCTGGCCGCCGCCAGCGCCGAGACCAGCCCGCCCATGCTCTCCCCCTGAAGGAAAATCCGCTCCTGATCCACATAGTCCAGACCTTTCACACAGTCAATGACCGTGTTCAAATCCTCGCATTCTGTGCCCACCGTCATCTCTTCCATGGTTCCATCGCTTAGGGAGCCGGGGCCGCCTCCGCAGAAATCGAAGAACAGACAACAGATACCAGCCGAAGCAAAACCGGCCCCGTGATGCATCAGTTCCCGGAAATTGCTGCCGAAGCCGTGGCAGAATATTACTATGGGATACCTCCGGTCTGTCCCTTCCGGCAGATAGAACCTTCCCCGGAGTTTCTTTCCATCCTTCTTTACAAATGTGATTTCCTTTGTAGTCGCCCTTTTTTCCATCTCTATCCCCCTGAGGCTTCCAGGCCAGTCGTTTTTCTGCCGCCTTTCCGCGCTGAACGGGCAGGCGGCACATAAACCCAGGCCCTCCGCTTTCTCTTATACAGAATACCATAAAAACTTTCTCAAAGCAAAGATTTTCCCCTGTTATACATACAGAAGAGGATAGATGCAAACCATTATTTAAAAAATTCATGTCCGCCATGTTCAAACAAATAAGTAAGGCTTCTGTCAAACCACTTCATCTTCATGCTGTCCGCATACTTTCTGGCGGCAAAGTACAATGCCCCCTGGGAGATATCCTCCCCCTTCAGGGCCCGTTCCACGGCATTTACAGTCTCTTCGCTGACTTCCACCCGATAATAGCTTCCGTTGGATACCGGCGAAAACTGCCACACCCCCTTTTCTCTCTGAAATACCACTTTCTCCACCGAATCCGGAAATTGCTCCGCATTCACGCGGTTCATCACCACATTGGCCACCAACAGCTTTCCATCTTCATCCTCGTTACCGGCTTCCGCTTCCACAATCCTGAGCAGTACTTCGAGATCCTTATCCGATAAATCATATATGTATTCCTGTTCCATCACAAAGAAATCAATGATTCTCTGATCCGAAACCGCCACATCCACAATTCCCAGTCCCTTCTCTCTGCTGTCCACCGCCTCCTGGGCTTTTCCGGCCCATTTTTCCTCCAGCTCCCATAGACCAAGCCTGAGATTCTGCGCTGTCTCACCACATAGTCTCACCGCATCCAATCCTCTGACACATAAAAAGCACATCATCAGCGCTATGCTCATCAACGATAAAAGGCCCACTGCTTTCCTGTACATATCTCCTCAGTCCTTTCTCTGTCAGGCCATGCTCTGTAAAGCATGTCCGATATATCAATATATGAGAAAAGTTCTGAATATATGCCTCGGTTCAGTGAGCCTCATCCATCATCTGCCGGCTATGCCGATATTAATGCTCTATGCCGTCATTTTTCCGCATAGTTAATAAAACTGATATTCATGTTCACATATCCCGCAATCCCATCCACAGAGCCTTCACGCTGATACTGCCACATGGTAAATTTATACGGATAATCCGGAATGTCTGCGACCTGAGAAAGCCATACGTCATATGATGTAAGTTTTGACATATCAATCTCCTTAATCAGCCACTCCTTGTTGCCGTAAATCATGGTCTTATAGCCTGCAGCGGCAATAGTATCCAGGAAGGTCTTCGCCATTTCGGTTTTCTCCGACTTGGTCAGCTTATCCGTTCTGGCAGTATCGTTTTCCACAAGCTCCATATCATAGGCCACCGGATAAGTTATCTGATACTCTCCCAGATTTTCGATTACCATATTGGCCTCCTCCACAGCTTCCTCTTTGGTAATCGCCTGCGAAAAGAAATAGACACCCACATCCAGTCCCGCATCTGTAGCCCGCTTCAGATTCTCGCTGAAATATTCGTCCAGAATCAGCTGTCCCGTTCCATATCCTCTGGCCCCCACCCGCAGCATCACAAAGTTAATTCCGGCTTTTTTTACTTTTACAAAATCCACATAATCCTGATATTTTGAGATATCCACTCCCACATAGGAAGTCTGCTTCCCGTCCTCATAGTACTTCATCAGGGAAGACTGACACACCAGCTTTGTAAAATCATACTCATGTTTGGGCAGGTAAGGACTGATCAAAACCCATTCTTCCTTACCGTCCGCATACTGTACCAGCGTATGCTTTCCGTCGGTGGAAGGATCATTTTCCACCACGGCCTCCGGTGTCTGGGTTGGTTCCGGTGTTGCCTCCGGCTCAGGATACATATCCCAGAAATCAAAATCATCGGGATGCAGTGAACTCCCCGTCAACAGTTCGTCAGTCTCCGGATAGAGGACAACCGAGGAGCCGGTATCCCCGGAAGCCTGCACCGATTCATTCTGCTCTGTCTGCCTCGCCGTCGCGTTTCCGTCACGTCTGTCATTCGTAAACAGTACCGTCAGCAGAATTATCGCAACAAAAACCGACACTGCCACAATGGCCATCACCACTGTGGGCGTCAGATTCGAGCGATCATCAAAATCATCCGGCATTTTCATAATAATTGCTTCTCCTTATTCCAGTTCCATATCTGTTCGGACAGATACTGATTCCAATGGCTGCACCTATAACTTCTCAATACATTTCTTCGGGCATTTTTCCGCGCAGGCACCGCACCCGGTACATTTCTCCTGGTCAATCACCGCATGGAAATCCTTCACTGCCACCGCTTCGGCAGGACAGTTTCTGGCACACAGACCGCACCCGATACATCCCGCCTTACAGGCCTTCATGGTCACCGGCCCCTTATCCACAGAACTGCAGGCAACCGCATATGCCGCACTGTACGGAAGCAGTGAAATCAGATGTTTGGGGCAGGCCTCCACACATTTCCCGCAGGCCCTGCATTTTTCTCTGTCCACCAGAGCCACCCCGTTCACTACATGAATTGCATCAAACGGGCAGGCCTTCACACAGTTTCCGAATCCCAGACAGCCGCTGTCACAGGACTTTGGACCTCCTCCGGGTACAAATCCCACCATACGGCAGTCCTGAACGCCGTAATATTCATAGTCCTGCCCCGCTTTTTCACAGTCACCGCTGCAGGCCACATAAGCCACTTTTCTTTCGGTCCGGCCTGCCTCCACACCCATGATGGCGGCAATTTTAGCCCCTGAGGCAGCACCTCCCACAGGGCAGGCATCCGCAGGCGCCTCTCCCTTTACAATGGCTGCAGCCAGGCCGGAGCAGCCCGCATATCCGCAGCCTCCGCAGTTATTTCCCGGCAGCGCCGCCAACACGGCCTCCTCCCGCTCATCCGTCTCCACTTTAAATTTAATGCCGGCAACGCCCAGAAAGAGCCCCACAAAAATCCCCACTGCTCCCACTATGGCAGCGGCCGACAAAATACCTGTTATGCTCATCCGTCTACTCCCTTCTACAGCAATCCTGAAAATCCGCAGAAAGCAATGGCCATCAGTCCCGCCGTCAGCAGTACTGTGGGCATGCCTTTAAAGGATTCCGGTATCTCGTTGTACTCCAGCTTTTCACGGATTCCTGCAAGAATCACAATGGCAACGGTAAATCCCACCGCCGTGGCAAAACCATTTACGATACCGGTCAAAATGCCGTATTCTTTCTGCACATTGGTAATCGCCACACCCAGTACCGCACAGTTGGTGGTAATTAACGGCAGATAGACTCCCAGCGCCTCATACAGGGACGGCAGTGCCTTGCGCAGGAACATTTCCACAAACTGTACCAGCGCCGCAATGACCAGAATGAATACAATGGTCCTGAGATATTCCACATGAAATCTGACCAGAATAAATTTATAAATGACTCCTGCCACCCCGCTGGCAAGCGTAATGACAAAAATGACCGCAGCGCCCATGCCGGCGGCCGTATTCGTCTTCCTGGACACTCCCAGAAACGGGCAGAGTCCCAGAAACTGGCTGAGCACCACATTGCTCACCAGAGAAGAACCGATTAAAATAACGAGCATTTCCTTCACGTTTTCCATTTATCTGTCCTCCTTGGCCGCTTCATCATAAAACTTCTTCGTACATCCCTTACTGTCCTTGCAGTTCATACAGTCTTCGCTGCACCCGGATCCAATCTTTTCGTATGACTTTCCGGCTGATTTTCTCCTGTTTTTCACATAATTCTGAAGAGCGGTCAGTGCCGCCAGCACAAAAAACGCTCCCGGCGCCTGCCCGAAAATGCGAATCGGCTGAAAAGAATCCGGGAAAATTCCGTAACCAAAGATTTCACCGGCCCCCAAAAGTTCCCGTACCGCTCCAATACAGGTCAATGCCGCGGAAAATCCCAGCCCCATCCCAATTCCGTCAAAAAGCGAGGGAATCACAGAATTGGAATACGCATAGCTCTCTGCCCGCCCCAGAATAATACAATTCACCACGATCAACGGAATATACACCCCCAGAGACTTATTCAGCGAGGGGAGGTATGCCTCCAGCAGAAGCTGCACCGCCGTCACAAAAGACGCGATAATGACGATAAACGCCGGAATTCGCACTCTGTTCGGAATCAGATTCCTCAGCAGAGAAATCAGCAGATTGCTGAGCGCCAGAACCACCATGGTGGTGAGGCCCATTCCCAGCCCGTTCATAGCTGAAGTGGTGACTGCCAGCGTGGGACACATTCCCAGCATCAGCACAAGCGTGGGATTTTCTTTCACGAGACCGTTATATAGTCTTTCTCCCGCTTTATTCATTTTGGCCACCTCCCATCAAAGCATTTGCTGCCTTTAATCCTCCGTTCACCGCATTGGTCACCGCCTTTGTGGTAATCGTTGCCCCGGCCATGGCATCAATTTCATTCTCGGCGACGGCTCCTGTCTTCGTATAGACAAAGCTGTCCACGTTTTTCTGGTGAAACTGAGGAACCAGTTCCTCCGGCGCCAGCATACCCAGTCCGGCAGTCTCCGATATCTCCAGAATTGAGATGTCATTCAGCGTTCCGTCCAGCGTCACTCCCAGATACAGCACAATATTCCCGCCGTATCCTTCTGTGGAGACGGATTCCACCACATATCCCTGAAGCGCACCGTCGCTTCCTGCCGCTTCATAGACACTCCCGATTTTCACTCCCATGCCGGCAAGCTCCTCCTGCAGTTCCGGCTCCGGTGTAAACTGCAGCTCCTCAAAGGAAGCCGCCGTCTCGAACACGGCTCTGCAGGCCTCCTGTACAGCTTTCTCCTGCTGTATGCGGATAGGCTCCACAGTCAATTCGTTGACCACGCCCAGAAGCAGACCCGCTATCAGCGTAATGGCAAAGAGGATGCCCGCTTCCTTCAACATCACATTTGCATCACTCTTATTTTTCACGGCGCTTTCCTCCCTTCCTGTATCCGAAGGCAACAGGCCTCGTATATTTTTCAATCAGCGGCACCAGCAGATTGCCCAGAATAATGGCATAGGAAACGCCTTCCGCACCGGGCCCGAAGATACGGAATATTCCCGTCATCAGTCCCAGGAAAATGCCGAACACATACTGCCCCTTCGCCGTAATTGGCCTGGTCACATAATCCGTTGCCATAAAAAAGGCTCCCAGCATCAGACCGCCTCCGGAAAGCTGAGCGGAAAGCCAGGACGGATTAAAACCATGACCACCGAAAATTCCCGCAAAAAGTACAAAAGTTACTATGTAACTGCCCGGGATCCGCAAATCAATGACTCCCAGCAGAATCAATATGCAGGCCCCCGCCAGAATGGCAATCACCGAGGTCTCTCCTATAGTTCCCGCAGTGCGGCCGATGACCATATCAAGTACATTCACCTGCTCCCCTGCCTTCAAAGCCGCCAGAGGCGTGGCACCTGTATAGGCATCGCAGTCGAAAGCCGTCATGGCCGTAGGAAAGGAAATCAGCAAAAAGCACCTCGCTGCCAACGCAGGATTCATAAAATTCTGCCCCAGACCGCCGAACAGCATCTTCACTGCAAGAATGGCAAACACACCGCCCAGTGCCGCCATCCACAGAGGAATACTCACCGGCAGATTCAGCGCCAGCAAAAGCCCCGTCACCACTGCCGACAAATCTGCAACCGTGAGATGGGCCAACACTTTTCCTTTCCATTTACAAAATCCGAATAAAAATTCCGTTAACACCGTACTCGCAATCGTCACCAGAATCACTGCCAGAGCCCTGGGGCCGAAATTATAGATTCCGAAACCGGCCGCAGGCATCAGGGCCACAATAACTGCCAACATCAACCCGTTCGTTGTCACTCTGGAACGAATATGAGGATTGGAAGATACTCTAAACAATTCGCTCATGGTTTTTCTCCTGATTATTTTTTTCTTTTGGCCAGCTGGATTTTTCTCATGGATTTAATCTGCTGTGTCAGCTGTCTCCTGGCCGGGCAGACAAAACTGCAGCAGCCGCACTCGCAGCATTCCATTCCATAATTCGCCAGAAAAGCCTCTTCGTCAGAATGCTCCGCATAATCCGCAAGTCTGCTGGGAACCACTCTCCCGGGACAAACCTCCACGCATCGCCCGCAGTTGATGCAGGGCCCCGGCTCCATGGCGGACACTTCATCCTTTGTCAGCCCCAGCAGTGCCGTGGAGGTCTTCGTGGCAGGGATATTCAAATGATACATGGCAAAGCCCATCATAGGTCCCCCGCAGATAATTTTCTCCGGCTTCTCCCGGAATCCTCCTGCCGCCGCCAGGATTTCCTCATATGACGTCCCGATGCGCACACGGAAATTGGCAGGATCGGCCACCGCGTCTCCCGTAACGGTAACAATTCGCTCCATCAACGGTCTGCCCTCTCTAACCGCCCGGTATACAGCGACGACGGTGTCCACATTGTTCACCACACAGCCTACATCTGCAGGCAGCATGGTGGAATTGATTCTTCTTCCGGTAACGGCATAAATCAGCTGTCGCTCGCCGCCCTGGGGATACTTTGTCTTCAGCGCACAGACACTGATCTTCGGTTCATCCTTTGCCATCTGCTTCAGCAGGGCGATGCAATCCGGCTTGTTGTCCTCCACCGCCAGAATTCCATGGGCATTGGGAAACAGCAGCAGCATGATTTTCAATCCGCCGATCAGCTTCTCCGGTTCCTCCAGCATTCTGCGGTAATCGGAAGTCAGATAGGGTTCGCATTCCGCACAATTTGCAATCACATAATCAATTTTATCGGGTTCCCTGGGAGACAGCTTTACATGCGTGGGAAAGCCTGCTCCGCCCATACCCACAATTCCCGCCTCTCTGATTGCACCGATGATTTCCTCCCGACTTCTTTTCTCCGGATTCTCCAACGGCTTAAAAGCAATCTCTTCATAAAGTCCGTCGTTTTCTACGATAATACTTGTCACCATATCACCTGTGGCCACACGTCTGGGCTCTATGGCTTTGACAGTACCGGAAACCGACGTATGTATGGGTGCCGAGACAAAGCCTCCGCTCTCTCCGATTCTCTGCCCTACAAGCACCCTGTCCCCTTTGGCCACAATCGGTGCAGCAGGTGCGCCGATGTGCTGCGACAATGGATATACCGCTTCGCTCCCGGGCAGAATTTCCCGAATGGGTTTGTCTTTTGACAGAGCTTTTCCGTCGTAGGGGTGAATACCGCCTACAAATGTAAACTTCGCCATACGCTTTTCTTAAGTCCTTTCCAGGATCATACTGAAATCCTTATTTAAGATGCAAAATGAATCTACATATAAATATACTATTTTTTTTTACAAAATACTACTGGAAAAAATAATTTTATGATATAATTATTTGTGGAAGAAAATGGCCGAAAGACCATAAATACCCTGTTTGAAATAAAATCCATGATATCATATTAATAATGGATATATCATTTATATAGAAACGGAGGCCGTCATGAAAATTTGCGAGGAAACAATGGATAATTTTTCCATCTCCTATCCCCTGAACAGACTTGCACCCCTGGAGCGCATTCTTTTTGTCGATATTGAAACCACCGGTTTCACCGCAAGGACCTCCGGTCTGTATCTCATAGGCTGTGCATACTATCTGGCCGGTAAATGGCGAACCATTCAATGGATGGCCGAAAATCGTGAGCAGGAAGCAGATGTGCTGAAGGCCTTTTTTGATTTTGCAAAACTATACCGATATCTGATTCACTTCAACGGCAATAATTTTGATCTGCCCTTTATTACGCAGAAATGTGAACTGCTGTCACTGCCTTATAGTTTTGATAATTTCAGAGGCATTGATCTATATAAAAGGATTTCGCCCTACAGATATTTTCTGAAGCTGCCCAGCTGTAAACAGAAAGCCCTGGAGAACTTTCTGGGGGTGACCCGCAAAGATGCGTTTACCGCCAGCGAGCTTATCGGCATTTATCTGGATTATGTAAAAAATCCTTCCGAGTTCGCAGAAAACGCTCTGTTTCTTCACAATGCAGAAGATTTAAAAGGCATGCTGGAAATCCTTCCAATGCTTGCCTGCTATGATTTATTCAATCAGCCTGTCAAAGTCAGAAAGGCGCAGGCAAACTCCTACAGGGATTTAAACGGCTGCAGGCGCAGGGAATTAATCCTCCTTTTTCATCTGGATATTCCGCTGCCAAAGCCAATATCCGCAAATGTCAATCACTGCTTCTTCCGAGGGGAGAATACGGAATGTTCTCTGAAAATTCCCATCTATGAGGAGGAACTGAAATATTTTTATTCCAATTATCATGATTATTATTATCTTCCTGACGAAGACGTGGCTCTTCATAAATCCGTAGCCGGTTTTGTAAGCAGAGAATATCGGATTCCCGCTTCCGCTGCCAACTGCTATACACGAAAGATTTCTTCTTATCTGCCGCAGTGGGATTTGCTGTTCACGCCTTTCTTCAAGCGGGAGTATAAAAGTCATGAACTGTTCTTTGAACTGACCGACGAGCTGAAAAAAAATAAGGCAGCATTTTCTGCTTATGCCGCACATGTTCTGAATATGATGGTTTCCACCTATTAAGGAAGTGCTAAAAATACTTTTAGCACTTCCTGCAAATTGCCCCGCAATTTGCATAGCATACTTATATTTTCCCCCAAAAAAAGCTGCCGCCCCAACTGCCCTGTCAGTTGGGGCGACAGCTTTCTCACTGCCTCTCATGGTTTTTGATAGTAAAAAGCATTCTTCCTCAAATATCCAATCTCTTTATGATTCATAATCTGTTCCGAGCTTCCGATAAATAGCAGCCCTCCGCTTACAAGAGATGTAAAATACTTGCGGAACACCTGATCTTTAGCCAGCTCCGTAAAGTAGATGAGCACATTGCGGCAGACAATCATGTGACAACCTGTCGGATATGCATCTTTCAGCAGATTGTGCTCCCTGAATTCCACGCAGGCTTTTATCTCTTCTGATATTCTATAGTCACCGTCAACCAGCCTGAAATATCGTCTTCTCAAATCCGCAGGTACCGTCACAATACTTTTGTCAGAATACACACCCGCTTTTGCTTTTTCAATTACCTGCCTGTCCAAATCAGTGGCATAAATCCTGATATCACTCAACGGAATATATCTGGACATAGCCATGACCAGCGAATAGGGTTCATCTCCTGTAGAACAGGCTGCACTCCATATCTTCAGCCGCTTTCCGAATCTTGCAATCAGCTCCGGAATCGCTTTCTCCTCCATTACTTTCCACTGATCCGGATCCCGGTAAAACTGGGACACATTGATAGTGATGTATGCCACAAACTCTTCCAGCACTCCCCTATCAGTCCTGATCGCCGATACATATTTGTCATACCCCTCGATACCACGCTTTGCAATCAGGGTATCAATACGACGTTTCATCTGGCTTTCCTTATAACAGCTCAAGTCAATTCCCGTCAAAAACTGGACTTCCCTCTTAAAATATTCATAGCCGTATATCGTGGGTAAAACTGTCATTATTGGGCATCATCCTCCGCCTGGGCTGTAATCACCGCATCGATATCCACTGAAACCACATCTTCGTCCTGCTCTTCCCGCGCCTGAGAAGCTGCCATTGCCTTGACACTCAGAGAAATCTTCTTATCCGCCTCATTGAAGTCCACAATCTTCGCAGTTACTTCCTCGCCAATACTCAGCACATCCGCAGGCTTCTCCACATGCTCCTTTGATATCTGTGACACGTGAAGCAATGCGTCAATTCCAGGCTCCAACTCTATAAATGCACCAAAATCTGTCATTCTTGCGACTTTGCCGACAACCACATTTCCCATGGCATATTTTTCTGCGGCATTTTTCCAGGGATTCTCATCCTCAAACTTCAGGGACAATGCTATCTTGCTGCCGTTAATTTCCTTGATCAGCACATTCAGCTCATCTCCTACCTTAAATACTTTTCTGGGATGTTCCACATGTCCCCAGGACATCTCGGAAATGTGAAGCAGTCCGTCCGCACCTCCCAAATCCACAAATGCGCCGAAATCAGTAACATTTTTCACCACACCGGCAACGATATCTCCCTCGTGAATTCTCTCGAAAAGTTCCTTCTGAAGCTCTGCCTTCCGGGCGGCAACCAAACGTCTGCGGTCACCGATATATCTTCTCCGCTTCGGATTATACTCGCTGATCACAAACTCTATCTCCTGTCCGAGATATTTGCTCAGATCCCTCTCATAAATGTCGGACACAAGACTGGCCGGAATGAATATCCTTGCTTCTTCCACAACCACACCCAGTCCGCCTTCCATTACCTGAACAACCGGTGCCTTCATCACTTCCTGATTATTGTACGCTTCTTCAATCCTCTTGTTCACTCTGTCTGCAGCGAGACGTTTATACGTCAGTACAACCTGTCCCTCCCCGTCATTCACCTTCAGGATTTTCACCTCCATGGTGTCACCCGGCTTTACTACTTTGGTGAGATCTACACTGGAGTCATTGGTATACTCACTTCTGGTCAAGATACCATCAGACTTATAACCAATGTTCAGAACAATTTCATCGGGCTTCACGTCAATAACTGTACCTTCGACTACCTCTCCTGAGTGTATCGATTTAATAGATTCTTCCAACATCTGTTCAAAAGTTAATTCTGACATAATTTTGAACCTCCTCAATTAATTTGTTTGGGGTGGAAGCCCCCGCTGTAATACCCACCAGTCGAGCAGTTTTAGGTAATTCTAAACACAAGTCCTCCAGTGTCTGTATAAAATAGGTATTCGCACACTCCTCACTGCAGATTTCATACAGCCTCCTGGTATTGGAACTGTGCCTGCCACCTATCACAATCATTACGTCAGCCGCTGCTGCAAGCGCCCTTGCCGAGCGCTGTCGTTCCTCCGTAGCGTTACAGATAGTATTTACAACACTACCATTATAACCTTTTTTTTCCAAAATTTCAACTATGCCTTGAAAATTGTTGTAGTTAAATGTCGTTTGCGCAACCACACATATATTTTTGTCTTTCGGAGGAATAAACTCTTCTGCTTCCTGTTCGTCTCTCAGAACCGTAACGTCCCCTTTACACCACCCTACAATCCCTTCCACTTCCGGATGTCCCGCATTTCCCACAATGACCACATGATTTCCCTTTTGGCTTTCTTCTTCCGCTTTTTTCTGGATTCTCTTCACAAACGGGCAGGTGGCGTCGACGCACTCTACCTTCCTTTCCTCCAGAAGGCGATAGATTTCCTCCGGTACACCATGGGCGCGGATAATCACGCTGCAGTGTGTGTTTTTCCCACAAAAATCCACTTCAGGATCGACTTCATCCAGGAGCTTCATCAGGTCTTCCTTCGTTTCCAGAACCCTGACACCTTTCTGCGTCAAATCCTTCACCACTTCCTCATTGTTTACAACAGGACCATAGGTATATATAGTTTTCCCGTTTTTTAACTGTTCATACACGGTATCTACTGCACGCTTTACACCAAAACAAAAACCGGTGCATTCCGCAAGTCTTACTTCCATGAAAAACCTCCCGGAATTCTGCAGCCGAAACGGCTGCGTTACTCATCTTTACATATTCGCAGCCGCTTCGTCATTCATCAGCTCTGTAAGGCGCCTGCTTTACCGCACAACTCGGAAACAGCTAAAATCACTTCCTCCTGGGTCATCTGCGACGTATCCACCAATACAGCATCATCAGCCTGTCTCAGAGGGGAAATTTCTCTGTGCATATCTCTGTAATCCCTCTCTTCTATATCTGCCTGTATCTGATTCAGATCACAGCTTACACCTCTGGCTGTCAGCTCGTCATATCTTCTTTCGGCCCGCACTGTGCTGCTGGCCGTGAGATAGATTTTCAGCTGTGCGCCGGGCAGTACACAGGTGCCGATATCACGTCCGTCCATAATGCAGTCGCTGTCTGCCGCCAGCTTCTTCTGAAGCTCCACCATGGCCCTGCGCACATCCGGAATCACGCTGACAAGGGAAGCGGCATGACTTACCTCCTCCGTACGGATAAGCGCATTTACATTTTCTTCATTTAAAAAGACAACCTGTACCCCATTCTCATATCGTATGGTGACATGCGCCTCCCGGCACTTCCCGGCAATGGCTTCTTCATCCTGCAGATTTACACCTTCCCGCATCATAAACAGCGCCATTGCCCGGTACATTGCCCCTGTATCAACATAAATAAGATTCCATTTCTTCGCCACTGCTTTTGCCACAGTACTTTTGCCTGCCCCTGCAGGTCCGTCGATTGCTACGTTAAAACTCATCATTTTCTCCATTTCGATTTACGGCTTTTTATTTAAAAATGCCTGTCGCTGTTATTCTCTCACTTTGCCCGATTTTCATTCTCTTTACACACTACTCCCAGCCAGATGTCCTGTGGACCACGCAATCTGCAGATTAAAACCGCCTGTCAAAGCGTCCAGATCCAACACTTCTCCCGCAAAATACAGTCCCCGTACTTTCTTCGACTCCATGGTGGAAGGATTGATCTCCTTCACATCAACACCGCCTCTGGTGATAATAGCCTCCTCAAACCCTCGAAGCCCCGTCACTGTCATCTGAAGATTCTTGATCAGCGCACCAAAGGCATGTCTCTCTTCCCGTGTAATTTCGTTCACCTTTTTGTCCGGATAAATTCCGGACAGCTCCGTCATTACAGGAATCAGCTTTGCAGGGAACAAACCACTCAAAGCATTTTTAAACTGTCGATTTCTGTTCTCCTCAAAATCTCTCAGCAGACGCCTGTCCAGCTGTTCTGGTTCCAGCGCGGGCTTCAGATCCAGGTAAAGCACTGTCTGGCCCTCGCCGCCGCTTCTCTCCCGGCCGGCCTTTCCGCTCCCACTCTGCCCATAAAAGCTGCTGGCTGACAGAATCAACGGCCCGCTGACCCCAAAATGGGTAAACAGCATTTCTCCAAATCCCTGATAGACTTCCCGCCCTCCGTATACCATGCGCAGAGAAACATTTTTGAGAGAAAGACCCATCAGATGGCTACACCAGCTCTCTTTGATTCGGAATGGAACCAGACCAGGCACACATTCCGTAATTTTATGACCTGTCTCTTCGGCAAAACGATAGCCGTCACCGGTAGAACCAGTGGCTGGGTAAGAGAGACCTCCTGTACAGACAATACAGCTGTCCGCCTGAAGCTCCCGTCCGTCCGACAATCTGACTCCTGCGATTCTTCTCTGTAAAGCTGCTCTGGTCGGATTCCTTTCCGTTTTGCCATCTTCTCCCGCTTTATTCGCTTCCGTCTCCCGGCCTCTGCCTGTTTCCTGCCGAGCTTCACAGGAATCCCCCTCATCCAGTATCAGTTCCCGAACTTCCGCATTCAGCAGAACCTGTACGCCCCTCTTTTTCAGTTCCCGCTGAAATACCCCTATGACATCCGAAGAATGGTCCGACTGGGGAAATACTCTCTCCCCACGCTCTGTTTTCAGTGGGCAGCCTGCCTGTTCCAGGAAATCCATAATGGCCAGATTGTCGTACTCATAGAATGCGCTGTACAAAAATTTACCGTTGATACGGACATTGGCAAAAAGTGTATCCATATCCCCGGCATTGGTCACATTACATCGTCCTTTTCCTGTAATAAAAAGCTTTTTCCCCAGCTTTTCATTCTTCTCTATCAGGTATACACTGTTGCCTCTGTCCGCAGCCGCCACCGCGGCAATCATTCCCGCGGCACCTCCGCCCACAACTATCACTCTGCCCAAATCTTCTCTCCTCCGCAATCCGTTTCCACCCGATAGATTTATCTGCTCTCTGTTGCAGAATTTCCAGGGTGCCCCTGAAGACACCCTGGAAACCGCATTTTATTATTCAAAACTCAAATCATATCTCAGACAGGATAAGCTCCGTTCTGGGTATCTGCCTGTGTCATATCCACCTTCTCCTGCTGTGCCTGACGATATTTGAAAAAGTCCATGGCAACCTGAGGGAACAGGGCATAGCTCAGTACGTCCTCATCCTGCTGCTTCCACTCACTCATCTCGGACTCCAGCTTATCCATCTCATTCTCCAGCATATCCGCATAGCGGCAGGTAATTCTCTCCTCACCGGGAATAACCTTGTCAATCACTTCCTGGTTCATAGGCTTGATAGTTTGACCATACTCACCCCGCAGCACGGCTTTGGTCTCCTTGGTAGCCATCTTGTATCTCTCCCCCATCAGTACATTGAATACTGCCTGAGTACCTACAATCTGCGAAGAAGGGGTAACCAGAGGAGGCTCACCCAGATCCTTGCGGACCTCAGGAATCTCACGAAGCACATCGTAATATCTGTCTTCCGCATTCTGCTCCTTCAGCTGGCTCACCATGTTGGAAAGCATGCCGCCGGGTACCTGGTACAATAATGTCTTGATATCAACACCCATCACCTTCGGATTCAGCAGACCGCTCTTTAAGCACTCATCTCTGTAAGGGCGGAAGTAATCTGCGATTTCTGCCAGCAGGTTCTGATCGAAGCCTGTGTCATAAGGAGTACCGCGGAAGGTCTCCACCATAACCTCTGTTGCAGGCTGTGACGTTCCCAGAGCAAGAGGACTCATGGCGGTATCAATGACATCCACACCGGCCTCCACTGCTTTCAGGTAAGTCATACTGGCCACGCCGGAAGTATAGTGGGTATGCAGCTGAATCGGAAGCTTTGTATTCTCCTTCATGGCCTTAATCAGCTCAGACGCCTTGTAGGGCACCAGCAATCCTGCCATATCCTTGATACAAATGGAGTCTGCCCCCATCTCCTCAATCTTCTTTGCCGTGTTTGCCCAGTACTCCAGCGTATAGGCATCTCCCAGAGTGTAGGACAGCGCAATCTGCGCATGCCCTCTGCCTTCCTGCTGCTTCATTCTGTTGGTAGCATTAACCGCCTCCTGCAGATTGCGCAGATCATTGAGACAGTCAAAAATACGGATAATGTCAATTCCGTTAGCAATAGACTTCTGAACAAATGCATCCACAACATCGTCCGCATAAGGTCTGTAACCCAGAATATTCTGTCCGCGGAAAAGCATCTGCAGCTTCGTATTCTTAAATCCATCCCGCAGTTTCCGAAGTCTGTCCCAGGGATCTTCCTTCAGGAAACGAAGGGAAGCGTCAAAGGTTGCGCCGCCCCAGCACTCTACAGAATGATACCCCACTTTATCCATCTTCTCAACAATAGGAAGCATAAAATCCGTGGGCATTCTGGTGGCAATCAGAGACTGGTGAGCGTCACGCAGTATGGTTTCCGTAATTTTAATCGGTTTTTTTGCTTGTTCTGACATTTACGAATTTCCTCCATATATATTATTCATTGTAACAGCCCGACACACATTGGAACTGTTACATTCATTCAGCATTTATGCCTCCGAAACCAACTATATACTGCCTGAACAGACAGTTGTAAATTATTCCGGATATCAACTGCTTAAAACACCCCGAAAATAGCCATAAAGGTACCGGCTGCCACAGCTGTTCCGATTACGCCTGCAACATTGGGTCCCATGGCATGCATCAGCAGGAAATTGGTGGGGTCTGCTTCCGCTCCCACCTTCTGGGACACACGGGCCGCCATGGGCACAGCTGACACACCGGCAGAGCCGATCAGAGGATTGATCTTGCCTCCGCTCAGTTTACACATAATCTTGCCGAAGAGAACACCGGCTGCCGTACCAAAGGCAAAGGCAACCAGTCCCAGCGCCACGATTTTAAGCGTATCCAGATTCAGGAATGCTTCTGCACTGGTGGTAGCGCCCACGGAGGTACCCAGCAGGATAACTACAATATACATCAATGCGTTGGATGCGGTCTCGGTAAGCTGTCTGACAACGCCGGACTCTCTGAACAGGTTGCCCAGCATCAGCATACCAACCAGCGGAGCGGTGGTAGGCAGTATCAGACATACCACAATGGTCACGATAATGGGGAAGAGAATCTTCTCCAGCTTGGATACAGGTCGAAGCTGACCCATTTTAATCTTCCGCTCTGCTTCTGTGGTGAAAAGCTTCATGATAGGCGGCTGAATAATAGGCACCAGCGACATGTAGGAATAGGCCGCCACCGCAATGGGTCCCAGAATCGCCGTCTGTCCCAGCTTGCTGGCCAGGAAGATAGAGGTAGGTCCGTCAGCACCGCCGATGATGGAAATCGCCGCGGCTGCCATATCATTGAAGCCTAAGAAAATGGCTCCGAAATATGCCGCAAAGATACCGAACTGCGCAGCGGCACCCAGCAAAAAGCTCTTGGGGTTTGCAATCAGCGGACCAAAATCCGTCATGGCGCCTACACCCATGAAAATCAGAGACGGCAGAATCGCCCACTCATCCAGTAGATAGAAATAGTACAGCAGTCCGCCCACACCGTTCGAGGCGTCCTCCGCATGAAGCATGATGTCGGGATAAATATTGACCAACAACATGCCGAAGGCTATGGGAGTCAGAAGCAAGGGTTCAAACTCATGCCGGATAGCCAGATAAAGGAAAAAGCATGCAACCGCTATCATCAGATAATTTCCCCAGGTCAGGTTAAAAAATGCAGTCTGATGAATGAGGTTGTTCAGCGTAGAACCTATATAATCCATTTGTTGACCTCCTGTTGTTCTTTCATACCGCTGACGTACAACGGCGGCAATTTAATTCAAGGTAGCTAATACAGCACCTGCCTCCACGGCATCACCCACTGCCACGTCAACGCTTGCAACCGTGCCGTCTTCGGGAGCCACAACAGGAATCTCCATCTTCATTGCCTCAATAATCACAACGGCATCTCCCTTTTTCACGGCATCTCCAACTTTCTTCTCCAGCTTGAATACCTTTCCTGCCGCACCGGCTTCAATCTTAATACTTCCCGCACCGCCAGCTGCACCGGGCGCAGGGGCTGCCACAGCGGGGGCTGCCTTGGGAGCCGCTTTGGGGGCGGCAGGTGCTTTTGCTGCCACGGGAGCTCCGGATGTGCCTTCTTCCACTACCACATCATATACATTTCCGTTCACGGTAATTGTATAGTTTTTCATTCTTATTTCCTCCTAAATAGAATCGCCTTTTTGTCTTATTTTATAAATCACCTGACTGTCTGTGGGACTCCGCCCGCAACAGTCATTCCTGAACTACAATTACGAATCCGGCCTTAAGCCTGGCGCCTTCTCACAGAACGCACTACCAGTCCGTCCGTGGAGGCAGCTCCCTGGCTCGCTGCAATGGCTGCCGCAATCACGGCCACCAGCTCCAGATCGTCGGTCTCTTCCACGGCCTCCTCCTGCACTGCAATCTGCGTCACCGCGTTGTCAACCCCTGTGGCTTCTTTCGCCGGCTCTTTTTTCCTATCTTTCCTCTCCTGGACCTTCGAAATCAGCTTGAAGCAGGATATAATCACACTGATCAGAATCAATACCGCGAACACGGTTCCCATGCCGATCAGCGTATTCAGGCCTGCTTTTCCCATCAGTTCTCCCACGGTAGACTTGGGATTCAGGGCCGCTGACTCCAGCTTCATAAACATATCATTGGAGAAAATCACCTCTGCCGTGGCACTTTTCTTCTCACCTGTGACTTCCACTTCCACAATAATCTGATCGCCTTTTATTGTAGCACTGCTTCCGCCCGTCTCCGTGATGGCACCTATGGTGTCCTTCGCGGAATGAAAAGAATTTATGGCTGAGACAAACGCATTTCCGTCCACACTGATATTGTACTGATTACTCAGCAGATACTCAATCTCTTCCGCCGTATATTCATCGAAAGCAGATGCCGCCTCATCGTCCATATACTGCGAAAGCAGATAGAGAACCATCTCGTCCGCCAGCTGCTGTGCATTGCTTACCTTATACTGCTCATATTCCGTCAGCACTTCCCCGCTTCCACAGGCGCTCAGTCCGAAGATACAGGTAATCATACACAGTAAAGTCAAAAATTTCTTCATTTTATAATCACCCTTTCTATACTGTTCCGTGCTTTTTTACGGGACGATCGGCAAAGAGCATTTCAAAAGCGGCAATGACATATTTCCTGGTGTCGGCCGCCTCCACGATACTGTCCACATATCCTCTCCGCGCGGCGCTTCCCGCACTCAGCTGCAGTGCCTCATACTCTGCTGCCTTTTCATTGATGACACCTGCCCCCTGACCGTCATACATAATCTTTGCAGCCAGCTTGCTCTCCATAGTGCCTATCTGAGCGCCCGGCCATGCGAAAGTCATATCCGCACCGATTGCCTTGGAATTCATCACAATAGCAGCCGTTCCCAGGGCCTTGCCCACAATCACATTTACTTTGGGAACCGTTGCGTTTGCAAAAGCATAGGTCAATCTGGCCGCAGCTCTGGCAATTCCTTTTTCAGAACACATGGTGGCTTTATATCCCTTCACATTGGTGAGAGTCAACACAGGGATTTCAAATGCATCACAGAAAGTCACAAAATCTGCTGCTTTCTCGCACCCCTGCTTTGACAGAACCGCATCCAGCTTCTCTGTAACCTGTCCTTCTTCGTCACAGATCTCACTGCGGTTTGCAACCGCGCCCACTGTCACGCCGTCCAGCTTCAGGAAGCCCACAACCATATCCTTTCCGTAACCGGCTTTCACTTCAAAGAAGTCATTATTATCAGCCAAAATGGAAAGTGCAATGGATGTATCCCCGGCACAGCCAGCCATCTCTTCGTTTACGCGGTTCAGATCATCCGTACATTCCACAATATCGCTGCCTTCGCTGCTGTTGGCAGGCAGGAACGCAATCAGGTCTCTGATTTTGGTCAGAATCGTCGCCTCGTCCGCCACCACGTCCACAATACCGCTTTCCTCAGACTGGAACGCCGCCGCAGAGGAATCACATTTTGTAACAGAATTTCCATCAAGCGCATTGGGAGCATTGACGAAAAGCTTCCCGTTTTTCTCTTCCATAAAAGTAAAATCGGTCAGCGTCGGAAACAGGGCAAGTCCGCCGCCACAGCTGCCCAGCACAGCAGTAATCTGAGGAATTACACCGGAAGCCAGTGTCTGCTTCATGTAAATGGCGCCAAATGCATTCAGCGCATCCGCCGCCTCCTGCAGTCTCAGTCCCGCGGAATCGATCAGGCCGATTACGGGAGAACCTGTCTTCATTGCCAAGTCATAGAGATTGGTAATCTTTCTGGCATGCATCTCGCCGATGGTTCCATTCATCACGGAAGCATCCTGGCTGTAGACATACACAGGCTTACCACCTATTACTCCATATCCGGTAATACAACCGTCGGAAGGAGTTTCATTGGGTTTCATATTGAAATCGGTAGCTCTTGCGGTCACAAGTCCGCCAATTTCAACGAAACTGTTGTCATCGAGCAAAGCTGTAATTCTTTGGCTCGCTTTTGAAGTAGTACTCATGCTCTCAGTCCTCCATTTATAATAAATAAATACAAACAATTTAGCATCCGGGACATTCATTCCGAAACCGCATGAACCCCCATGATTATTGTCTGTAACAGTATAACACAAAAAATGCAACCCGCAAAGAACGAATTGCATTTTTTTGTATTTTTTCTGAAATTTAAGCTTTTACTTTTTATCCGGCATCCCCTGTCTCCGGACAAGATGGCGTCAGCTGTAAATTGTCCCACATTACACATACACAATTCCCAGATGTCCGAATACCACGGAGCCTCCCACACACAGAACATTTTCCCCGTCGCAGATGCCCCTTCCGCTCTCGTCCGTGGATGCAAATATATTTTCCGTCTTCACCTTCACCCTCCAGGAAGCCGGCACATAGAGCACCACTTCTCCGAACACCAGATCCACAGTGACGCTGGCATTGTTGTCCACCAGGCCGGCATCCATAAAATAGACCTCCATGGAGCCGAACACATTATCTATGCCCACAAAGCTGACGGCACCGGAAACGTATTTCACTGCACTGCTGAAGATATTTTCAAAGGATACCACTCCGCCGTTGTCATCGACATTCACGGTTCCTCCGGTTCTCCAGCAGCTCCCGGTTCTTATGCGAGGGACAAATCTTTTCCCATATTTAAATCCCGGAAACAGAAGATTCAGTCCTATGGTACCCAAAAGCGCCGCTCCCAGCACCGGCCAGGGCGTGATTTCTTCCAGATGCAGCAATTCATCGTTAATAATGACAAGAAAAGCAAGGGAAAACAAAATCGTACCAAAGCTTCTCCTGAAAATCCCTTTTATCAGAAACACGGCCAACGCAACATTCAGCAGAATGGAGCCGTAGCTGATACCCTCCAGATATCCCATTCTGCCCGCCAGCAGCAGCACAGCCCCCAGCACAAGCATAATTCCCCAGAAAATATTGTTCTTGCCTCTCATGATTTCTACCTCTCTTTCTCTTTGTCCCAATCATTACAGCCCAAGTTTTCTCGCCTTCAGTCTCTCCGTCACAACCTTATAGTAAGCCCTGGACAACATCGCCTTCTTATTGCTTCCAACGAATTCCACAAGGCTGGACGCAGTCAGATTCTTCGTCATGGACCAGACAAAATCCAGATTTGCAATGGTAGATTTTGAGATTCGCATAAAGCAGCCTGGCAGAAGTTCTTCCAATTCATATAACTTATACTCGCAGTAAAACATATCGTCTGCCGTATGGGCCCTCAGCTCTCTTCCCTCCGTCTCGAAGAAATAGATTTCCTCCATGGGCACGAAAAATTCTGTTCCACCTTTTTTCAGGGAAAGGCATCTCTTACTGTTGCCCTGTTTCGATATGTAATTCTGAAGACCGACGACTGTATCATTCAAACTTCCGCATCGGATAATCACTTCTTCCTCTTCCAGACTTGCTTCAATCTCAATCCTTACCTTCATCTCTTTTCCCCTGCTGTCACGGCAGCTGTAACGCTTCAACCTCCAGGACCTGCTGTCTGCGGTTACATGAACATTTCCCTGAACACTTTTCAGTATACAGGTAATTTTGCATCTGTAAATACTTTCTGCGCATGAGGTAAGTTATGGTGCATAAGAGGTAAAAAGCGCCGCTCTCTGCGACGCCATTCTGATTTTCCATTGTCTTTGTTCATTTTATACCATGATTATAGTTCAATCATGCTATGGATGGCCATTCGGCCGTTTCCTGCCGCGAGTATGTGCATATTATACCATGATTATAGTTCAATCATGCTATGGATGGCCATTCGGCCGTTTTCTGCCGCGAGTATGTGCATATTATACCATGATTATAGTTCAATCATGGTATGGATGGCCATTCGGCCGTTTCCTGCCGCGAGTATGTGCATATTATACCACAATGCTGTAGCTCATCCATTCATAAAGAAGCTTTGTCCCTTCCATAATCTCCGGCGGCAGCAACGCGCGGGCAACCAGCTTCAGCTCGTCAGATTCCACATCTGTACGTTTTAAATGCGCATAATCTCCATCTATCTCCATGACAATATATTCAAAGCGATTCATACTCTTTTCCATCCTTTCTGCTCTTTCTATCAGTACCTGCTAAAAAGTAACAGTTCAGTACCATGTATGAACTGTTGCTTTTCTGTCAGCACTTATCAAAAATGAATAATCACATATCCATCCATCTCCGTGACAGAGCCTTCCTCCGGCCAATTCGGCAGCTCTTCCGAATAAGCATTTGCCTTCTGTATCAATGCTTCATCATACACCGTCTGCAGGCTATATCCATGCATATGAAGAAAATTAACGAATTCTCTTCCAGGACAGTCAAATGCATACATTCCCCACTCAATCATTGAATGATACATGTCAAAAGCGAAAGTATAGCCATATGGCGAATAGTATTTTTCTTTCAAATGCGGGTCCAGCCAATCCGTCAACCTGCATATTTGTCCAAACTTTTCCGAAGAATAGGGAATATAGTAATAATCCGCCAACTCATACGGAGAACAATAGCTTCCGGTAAAAATCACCGTTGCGCCCCGCCCATATTTTCCAGTGACCTCTTTTGCAATATCTATCAAAAGATCTTTCTCATACTGATACCGCTTATAATCCATATAAAAAATGCGATTCATCTCGTATGCCTGATTCCAGACCAATATTGCAGTCACGAATCCAAATACAATACACCCATATTTCTTCCAACGAAGCTGATAGCAGAACAAATATAGTACCAGCACTGCACAGCCAATAAAAAACGGCATAAACTGGCATGTTCTATACAAGGGCGACATCATTTCTACCAAAGCAAGAAGAAAAGGAGCCGCCACCATACCCAGCAACAACAGCAGGTAGCATCCTGTTTTCTTTTTGGCTGTCAAAATCACGGCGGTAACAGTAAATACCACAAGAGACAGCACATACACCAGAACCGGGAAATAAACCACCGCATTTACGAAATACTGGAGCCAGTATTTCTTGAGCAGCATAAAGGCATTCTGCAGTCCGTTTCCACCTGCAAAATATGCAAGACTGGCAGTCAGCTCTCTGGAATCCACAGAATACTCCGACTGTATGAAAAAAACTGCAATCAATACTTTTTGGATCAACGCACGTAAAATCAGACACCCGATAATCAGACCTGCACACAAAGCCAGCTTTTGAAATATAAACCTGAAAGTCAATTTATTCTGATCTGCCATTCCTCTGAAAAACAGAATCATAATAAGCCCTACAATATATAAAATAATAAAGGATTCATAACATCCCACGGCAACCCAAAGCCACAACATACTGCCTGCCAGATATGCAATGCACCTTTTCCCCTTTTTTCCAAAACTCTCCAATAAGAACAAAAGGGAAACAGCCAGTGCCAAATATCCCACATCCATACCGCTATGATAGTAGTACAGATACAGACCTCCCAAAAACGGCTGTGAAATAAATACACAGGCAAATGCCGTATAACCAGTGATTCCAATCTTATCCCCGAAAATGCGCCGGAGCAATACACAGTACAGCGTCACTGATAATAACAGAATCACTACCCCCCCGGCTTCCGTTATATAGGGCATAAATTCTCCCAGATAGAACAGCTTGTTTATCAAATAAATGGTCCAGCGGCCCATCAGCACTTCTATCCCTTCATTCAGATACACTCCGACCATAGTATCATCTATCCCTATACTCTCATGAGTGACAGCAAATCCGTAACTTCCCAATGCTGTCAGGGTCAATACTATCACAAACATCTTCTGATGCAAGAAGAAGCTGATATCCTCTTTCAACTGCCGCACTGCCATATCTCCTTATCCCCTTTCCCTGGTTTCTGACACACCGTTTTTCTGCTGACAAAGGGATTCTAACATATAACTTTACATTATGCAAATTCTTTCGGATTCCAGTTCACACAATAAACCCCATGCAAAAGCCTGTAAGGCAGGTCTTAGATTCTATTATAGACTCCACACCCCCGCAAGACGGTGGACCACCTTTGGGAAGCGGGTTCGGCGCGCCGCTGTCTTGCATACCATGGAATGCAAATAAACATTCCATGGTCAGGAATTGAGCAGGGAAGCTCATTTTGACTGAACAGATTCCTCAGGCAAGTTACAGGATGTTCCACAATAGTCCGTACAAAAGCCCCCTGTCTCTGTGGGCAGTACCCGCCTATTCGCGGCACCGCCCACAGAATACAGAGGGCTTTCAAAACCAGTCTTCAATTACTTCCTGTTTACATCATTCCGCCCATGCCGCCGGCACCTGCAGGCATCGCGGGAGTTTCCTCCTTGATGTTAGCCACAACACTCTCTGTGGTCAGCAGAGTGCTTGCCACACTGGTAGCATTCTGCAGAGCGCTTCTGGTAACCTTTGCAGGGTCAAGAATACCTGCCTGTACCATATCCACATACTCTTCCTTCAGAACGTCGAAGCCAACACCCACTTCGGACTCTCTCACCTTGTTGATAATCACACTGCCTTCCAGTCCTGCATTGGCTGCAATGTGGTACAGAGGAGATTCCAGCGCTTTCAGCACGATATTGGCACCGGTCTTCTCGTCGCCCTCCAGTCCTTCCGCCATCTTCGCCACTTCCTTGGCCGCATGAACATAAGCGGAGCCGCCGCCGCAGATGATACCTTCCTCCACTGCCGCCCTGGTAGCTGCCAGCGCGTCTTCCATGCGAAGCTTTGCCTCTTTCATCTCAGTCTCTGTAGCCGCGCCCACACGAATCACTGCCACACCGCCGGCCAGCTTGGCCAGTCTCTCCTGGAGCTTTTCTCTGTCGAAATCAGAAGTCGTCTCATCAATCTGCTTCTTAATCTGTGCGATACGGGCCTGGATTTCATCCTTCTCACCCTCGCCGTCCACGATGACAGTATTCTCCTTCTGAACCTTTACAGATTTTGCATGACCCAGCTGATCCATGGTCACATCCTTCAGCTCATATCCCAGGTCGGAGCTGATTACGGTACCACCGGTCAGAATGGCGATATCCTGCAGCATCTCTTTCCTTCTGTCGCCGTAGCCGGGAGCCTTTACTGCCACCACATTGAAGGTTCCGCGCAGCTTATTGACAATCAGAGTGGTCAGAGCCTCGCCCTCCACATCTTCGGCAATGATCAGCAGCTTCGCACCGGACTGTACCACCTGCTCCAGCAGAGGCAGTATCTCCTGGATATTGGAAATCTTCTTATCTGTAATCAGAATACAGGGATTCTCAAGGGTGGCTTCCATCTTATCCATATCTGTTGCCATATAAGCAGAGATATACCCCCTGTCAAACTGCATACCTTCTACCAAGTCCAGTTCAGTCTGCATGGTCTTGGACTCTTCGATGGTGATGACACCGTCTCCGCTTACCTTTTCCATGGCGTCTGCCACCAGCTGGCCTACCTCTTCATCTCCTGCAGAGATGGCTGCAACTCTGGCAATATGCTCCTTGCCATTCACCTTCTGGCTCATTTTGGAAATGGCTTCCACCGCACAGTTGGTAGCTTTCTTCATTCCTTTTCTCAGAATGATCGGATTGGCGCCGGCCGCAAGATTCTTGATTCCTGCATTTACCATTGCCTGGGCCAGTACAGTCGCAGTGGTGGTTCCGTCACCGGCTACATCGTTGGTCTTCGTCGCCACTTCCTTCACCAGCTGTGCCCCCATATTCTCAAATGCGTCTGCCAGCTCGATTTCCTTTGCAATGGTTACACCGTCATTGGTAATCAGGGGAGCACCAAAAGATTTATCCAATACTACATTTCTTCCTTTCGGTCCCAGGGTTACTCTTACCGTATCGCTCAGCTGATTGACACCTGACTCTAATGCCGCACGGGCTTCCGCTCCGTATTTGATCTCTTTTGCCATAATGATTATGCCTCCGTTTTCTTTGATTGATATAAGGTTTCCATTTCCTAGTTGTTAATAATGGCCAGGATATCGTTCTGCTTTACAATGATGAATTCTTCCTCGTCAAGCTTTACTTCTGTGCCCGCATACTTTGAATAAATAACATTGTCGCCGACCTTTACTTCCATCTTGACTTCCTTGCCGTCCACCATGCCGCCAGGACCTACTGCCACAACTTCTGCCTGCTGGGGCTTTTCTTTGCTCTGTCCGGGAAGAACGATACCGGATTTTGTAGTCTCCTCTGCAACTAACTGCTTTAATACGACTCTGTCACCTAAAGGTACTAACTTCATGATAATTGCCTCCTATATATTAAGCTTATTCTTTGTTAGCACTCTTTTAATACGAGTGCTAATCACTAGAACATATAATAGTTTTATATGGAAGTCTTTGCAAACATATTCACGGAAAACTAAATTACAATATGTCCTTTTTTCTCCTATTATCTTCTGTTTTCTTTCTTTATCTCACTTTAATCCTTGTCCGCTGATTTAATATTTATTTTAGATTTTGTTTTTCAGTAAAATATTTCCGTGCTTCTGCCGATATATATAATACAAAAGTCACTGTTGAAATATACATCCAGGGAGGGATTCACGGAGCAAACGGATTTGGCATTCAAAACGATTTCAAAGTGTACCCGGTTCAGATGGTTGTCAGTATGCCCAGGCTGAAAAAGGAAAAAAGGGATTCTGAACATCAGGAACAGAAAAGGTCCCAGAAAGCTTTCTTCAACGTTTTGCTGGACAAAGTCGAGGAAACGAAAGTTCCGGACGACTGCTATACCGTGACTTATGACAGGAACAGCAGACTTCAGACTTTCCAGTACCATCGCAAAGAATATACCTTCTGAAACCACAAAGAGACTGCCCAAAAGCATATACAGCGGACCTGCTATTTTCCTGCCGGAAAATGTTCTCTCTGTAAATGCTTTCTGTGGCAGTCTCTTTGTGGTTCCATGTTAATTCCAGTTTATTATTTCGTCTGTTTTCACCCGATATAGAAAATGTTCGAGACAGGTCACCGCACTGTTACGGTAAACCATATCAATTACACTTAATCTCCAGATATCCCAACAGTTTCGACATATCATATTCTTCCAGCACACCTAAATTGGAATCATAAAATTTTCCGTCATAATGAATCAGATAGTGGCAGAAACGCCCCATTTTCTCCATCATAATACAGCATTTTGGCAGTACTGCATCCCGACCTTCCGTATAATTAATCACATCACTGTGATCGATTCCATAATAATTCAGTGCCGAAATCATACGTCCCATAGTCGCCTGCCATTCGCGGCAGTCCATGACACTGATCACTTCCGCAATGGTATTTCCCGCCAGCATCGCCACACAGGCCTGCCCGCAGAGCCCATCCTCCGGCTGAATAATCACCTTCATACTGTCAATCGCCCGAATGGGATGTTCAAAATCATAAGGACTGTTCTGGTCCATCCGAATCAGGCTGCCAGTAATGTGCAGCAGAATCTTATGAGCAATGCCTGGCTCCACATTCACCGCATCATTGTCTGCAATATGGATCTCATAATTTCCCTTATCTATCGGGAGCAGCTCACACTCGATAATCCTGTTGTCCAGCACCACTTCACCCTGTATGACATCTCTGTGTTTGCTGACTTCCCACACATTAAAAGGAATCCGAATCATATATCCCTTTTCTTTCTTCTCTACAACCGACTCAAAGAAATATCTCATAAACGCTTTACCTCCGCTCCGGGCCCGTCGTCCCTTTTATCAGAAATCAAGAATATTGTATCAAGTCCTGCCGCATTTGAAAATACTTTTTCGATAAGTTAAAAAATAAACAATTTAGGAACTCCTTCTGGCCTGGGAAGGCGAAATGCCATAGCGTTTCTTAAACAGCTTGCTGAAATGATACGCATCGTCATAACCGACAATAGACGCCACTTCCTGAATACTCCCCTGATAATCGTTTTCCAGAAGCTCCCTTGCCTTTTCCAGTCGAACATTAATCAAATGTCGTATAGGAGTATTCCCCGTCTCGCTCTTAAAAATCCTGGAAATGTAAAAAGAACTGAGATACATATTCTCCGCTATCTGGTCAAGGGAAATCTTCTCGCTGTAGTGATCTTCTATATAGTCTATTATCTGCTCTACCACATACTTTTTATTGGCGGACTCAAATGCGCAGCCCTTTGGTCTCTCCATGGGCTCACACTGCTCTCTGATGACCAGAAGCAGCATCTGTACCAGATAAGATTTCAGCATAAAATAACGCCCCTGTCTGCGGACGGCATTCTCCGCCTCCATGGAAGAGCAGATTTTAAAAAGTCTCTGACTCAGCTCTCCTGCGGTATGCAGAATACACTCTCCTCCCGGAAGAGGCATATAATTGGCCGGGCATCCCGTAATCCGAATATCAGAAAATCCCACAAAAAACTCTGTGGTCGGAACATCAGCTTCCGGGCAAATCAGAGCCTGATGCCTGACACCGGGATTAATGATTAGCAGATCTCCTTCCCGAATGTCATATATTTTGTTCTCAATGCGGTATTTCCCTTCGCCGGAAAGGATGTAGGCCATCTCCAGATGTTCATGACTGTGATATTCCGGTTTTCCGCAGTTTTTACTCCTTGTCCCTTTCCATATAAAGAGAAATGTTGGATCCATTTCCTCTATGGATATTACAGCGTTTTGTTGTTCTTCCATCTTACCCTCCGTTTCTCTTTTTGCTATTTTACCTGTTTTCTTCCTAAAAGTAAAACATATTTTCAAAATTGGCAGTAATTCGCGTTTAGTGACTAAAGGGCAGTGCCTCGTACAGAGACCTTTAGTGACTATACCCGAAGTTTCCCTGTAACCTTTTCCAGCCTGCTGCATATAATAGCATAACTCTATATATCCGCGCCCTCCGGCGCATAAGGACATTATGCCTGATACCAATTTAACAGAAATGCCAAACGAAGAAAGCGAATCCATATCCTATACCGGTTCTATTCGAATCAGCGTAGTTTCCTCCATTGGAATGGTTCCCGTGGAGAATGCTTCCGTCACCATATCTTACACAGGTGACCCCGGCTCTCCTCTGGATGTGCTCACCACCGACAGCTCCGGTCAGACTCCCGTCGTCCAGCTCCCGGCACCTCCTCTGGACCTGTCGCTGCAGCCGGAAAACGAACAACAGCCCTATTCTGAGTATAATATTGAAGTCACAGCCGAAGGATATGAACCGGTCCTGGTCTCCGGTTCTGAAATCTTCGCAAATGAGCTTTCCCTGCAGCCTGTCCGGATGAATCCGCTGGCCGCCTCGGAAGAAGACGAAAAGGTGGTTATTATACCGGCTCATACCTTATTTGGAGATTTCCCCCCAAAAATACCCGAAGAAGAAATCAAGCCCATGGCCGAGACCGGTGAAATCGTCCTGAGCCGGGTGGTCATTCCGGAATATATCATCGTGCACGACGGCGTTCCCAGCGATCCCACCGCCCCAAATTACTGGGTGCGTTATAAAGACTATATCAAAAATGTAGCCTCCTGTGAAATTTATTCCACCTGGCCGGAAAACGCGATTTATGCCAATATTCTGGTGATTATGTCTTTTACTCTGAACAGAGTGTACACCGAGTGGTATCGGAATCAGGGATATAACTTTACCATCACCTCCTCCACGGCCTATGATCAAAAATGGGTATACGGAAGGAATATTTTCGAGAATATTGATTACCTTGTAGATACGGTTTTTGCCAATTATCTGTCCAGGCCCGGAGTACGCCAGCCCATCTTTACTTCCTACTGTGACGGAAAAAGAGTGACCTGTTCCGGGTTAAGCCAGTGGGGGTCCATGTACCTGGCCGGCGAGGGGTACTCCGCTATTGAAATCATACGGTATTATTACGGGAATGATATGTATATCAACACCGCGGATATCATCTCAGGCGTTCCTTCCTCCTGGCCCGGCTATGATCTGGGCATAGGTTCTTCAGGAGAGAAAGTTCGGCAGCTCCAGACTCAGCTGAATCGAATTGCCAGAAATTACCCCGCCATTCCCAGGATAACAGCAGACGGCATCTATGGTTCCGCCACAGCGGAGGCAGTACGTACCTTCCAGGGTATCTTCAATCTGCCTCAGACCGGCGTCACAGACTATCCCACCTGGTATGAAATATCGGAAATTTATGTGGGTGTGACTCGGATTTCAGAACCTGGATAATGCGGCACCGGCATGTCAGCCTGCCCTTTTCATTTTAATGACGGACTGTAGGCGTTCCCGTCCTGCTGCCTCTCTGTCTGAGCTTAGCGCTCTTTATCCCTAAGAAGCACTCAGGATTCGCTGCCGGTATGGCCGGCACCCTGGCAGACGGGAATTCCACCCATTAAACACCGCACCCCTGACTGGGCACACCACATAATGTAAAAAACGGGAAAAGGCTCCTCAGCGGCATCCTTTTCCCGTTCCTGTGTCGAATATAGTATTTCCCTTTCTTTATTTCGCCAACATCATCATGATATCATTGCTTCTGGCAATGAACTTTGTCATGGCCTCCGGTGCAAGGGGGGCATGTTGAATCTTTGCCAGATCATAGAGCTGCTGACAGATCATGTCCACATTCTCGCCTTCCTGATGCTCATTGACATACTGTACCAGCGGGTGGTTCGCATTGAGAATCAACGTCTCGCCCTCGCTGCCGAAGCCGCCCATGTCCATACCGGGCATGGAATACATCTTCATCATGTCCTGCATACGCCTGGATTCCTCAGACAGGGTAATCATGGAAGAAATCTTCTCATCCTTCAGCTTCTCCACCTTGACAGTGAGCTTATCGTTGTTCAGGACCTTCTTCATGATCTCACCCAGCGCTTTTGCCTCTTCTTCCAGCTCCTTTTCTGCTTCCTCAGAAGTCTCGGACTTCAGCACATCTGTTACATCCGCATCAATTCTCTGGAATTTCACGCCCTCGTTCTTCGACTCCAGCTGTTGAATGAAGGGCTGATCAATATTGTGCGTCAGAATGACCGCATCCATTCCGTTATCCCGGAACATCCTGATATACTGGCCCTGCTGCTGTTCGTCTGTCACATAATAAATGGTCTTCTCTTTTTTCTCCTCCTCGGCCGTGTCTTCGGCTTCTTCGTCGGTGACGACTTCGGCTTCCACCTTCTCTCCGTTTTCATCTACGGCGCTTCCGGAAGTTTCCTTCTCCTCCGTCGTATCGGCATCTTCCTCCCCATCACCCAAAGGCTTCACTTCCAGACACTCCGGCAGAGTCATATATTTTCCGTCCAGATTCTTGAACAGAATATAATCATTCATTCTCTCGCAGAATTTGTCATCCTTCAGGCAGCCGAATTTGATAAAGGGACTGATGTCATCCCAATATTTTTCGTATTCCTCTTTTTCCGTCTTGCACATTCCCGAAAGCTTGTCCGCTACCTTCTTTGAAATATACTCGGAAATCTTCTTCACGAAGCCATCATTCTGCAGAGCACTTCTGGATACGTTCAAAGGCAGGTCCGGACAATCGATGACACCTTTCAGCAGCATCAGAAATTCCGGAATAACTTCCTTGATGTTATCCGCAATGAACACCTGATTATTGTATAATTTGATGGTCCCCTCAATGGACTCATACTCCATGTTAATCTTCGGGAAATACAGAATTCCCTTCAGGTTAAAAGGATAATCCATGTTCAGATGAATCCAGAACAGAGGCTCCTTATAATCATGGAACACCTTGCGGTAAAATTCCAGATATTCCTCTTTGGTACAGTCGTTGGTGTGCTTTGTCCAGAGAGGCGTAGTCTCATTGATCAGCTCGGGGCGCTTCTTAATCTTCAGCTTAACCGGCTCCGGCTCTTCTTCCTCTTTATCCTCCGCACCCGTATCTTCGGAATCTGCCTTTTCCTCTTTCTTTTCTTCCTTTTTCTCAGACTGAATTACCTCAAGGACTTCATCATCCGCAAGCTTCTCGTCTTCTTTGATGATTTGCGTCTCTGTAGTATTGGCTTTGGAGAGATAAATCTCCGTGGGCATGAAGGAACAGTACTTCTTCACAACCTCCCGGGCCTTGTATTCATTACAGAACTCCAGGCAGTCCTCGTTCAGGAACAATGTAATAGAAGTACCTACCTCAGTTCTGTCCCCTTCTTCCATAGTATACTCGGTTCCGCCGTCGCATTCCCAGTGAACCGCCTTCGCGCCTTCTTTATAAGAAAGCGTATCGATATGCACTTCGTCCGCCACCATAAATGCAGAATAAAATCCCAGCCCGAAATGTCCGATAATCTGATCCGCATTACTCTTGTCCTTATATTTCTCGATGAAATCTGTCGCACCAGAGAAAGCAATCTGATTGATATACTCTTCCACTTCGTCCGCGGTCATTCCCAGACCATTATCCGTGACAGTCAAAGTCTTCTTTTCCGGATTCACCACCACATCTATCCGGGCCTTATACCCTTCCGGCAGCGTGTATTCCCCCATCATATCCAGCTTCTTCAGCTTTGTCACCGCATCACAGCCGTTGGAAATCAGCTCCCTGTAAAAGATATCGTGGTCGGAATACAGCCACTTTTTGATAATCGGAAAAATGTTTTCACTGTTGATAGATAAATTACCGCTCTTCGCCATTTTTCAAAATCCCTTTCTGTATAATTTCTGAAACAATCATAACGATTCTGCTCTCTGCAGGAGCAGCTGCGCCAAAACCTGGTCGCTTCACTCTGAAACATAGTTTAAAACCGACTTATGCAAAAGTCAAGGCAAAATTAGCACTCATTTTAATCGAGTGCTAATAATTGTATGAAAAAGCCCAGAAAACAAGCTTTTTCCGCTTTCTAAAATTTTTCTAAACTACTTCGGAATAGAAGGCAAGCACCCTCGAAATTTCTATTCCGGAAAATATTTCGCATAAATATCAAAGAAATCCGCGGTAGTTACCTGATCGTCATGCAGCAGAGCCATTTCTTCCCACAGCTTTGCATTCAGCTGGCGGGCCAGTGTCTCCACAAAAGCATCGTATTCCTGTCCGAACACCTCTCTTCTCCGTTCTTCCACAATAGCAAGCTTATTCAAATCCGTCTGCTCTCTGTCAAAGGTACTGACACATTTGATAATATGATACCCCTCTGTGGTCTCAATTACCTCACTGATTTGTCCTGTTTCAAGTGAAAAAGCCGACTCCTCAAAATCAGCCTCCGTCTCTCCCTTGCCGAAGGAAAGCGTAATTGAAGCATCTTCGCTGTAGCGGGATGCAAGCTCCACAAAATCGGCTTCCTCACCCTGAGCTTCCCGGTACACTTCCATGGCCTTATCATAGACCGTCCGTTTCACTTCATCGGAATAATCAACTCTGTTCCCGGCGCCGTCAACGGTATAAGTGCGAAACAGAATCTGCTGTACCGTGATGGTGCGTGCCTCGTCATCACTGATTTCCGGATTGACATCCTGAATGATATAATGATATACTTTGTCTGCAAGGGCATATTCTCTGTAAAGCTTTTCTATTATATCTGCATTCACGCCCATGAGTTCCTGTTCCTTCTCGCTCAGAGAATCGAAATACTCGTCTGCTGCCTGTTCTACCTGTCTGTTTTCTGTCTCATCCAGTTCCAATTCCCGTTCTCCCGCCAACAGATACATGGTCTTAATCTGGGCCGTTTTAGCCAGCACTGTCTCCTTTACATTCTCTTCCAGGGTGACCCCGTCCAGAGAGACCTTCCATACCTCAGGTCCATATACACTTTCGTACTGATTTTGTGTGTTGGTCAGATAGACCATCAGCTCCGGTCTGGTACAGACCGCATCCCCAATGCGGAACACATCATCCTTTCCCAGTCCAGTGGTAAAGACCACCTTTGCCCCGCTGCTATCCTTTCCACAGGCAGTCAGCAGCGCCAGCACAAGGAATATGCATCCGCATTTTTTACAAAGATTTAAAAGCTTTCTATTCATACTCACGCCTTTCTGCAGCCTGTGAATTATTTGTGCAGTAATTAACAGATTTCCGCATCCATTCAGATAAATCTGCCCATGTCCCATACATCTTTCATCTCACCTCCGCAGAAGAAAGAATTTCGTACAGAACATGGGCATTTCAGCACACATATCGATTCCTCTTTTAAAATTTCACTTTCAACCTGACAGTATCGTTCGCTTTCCTTCGAGACAAAGCTTCACTGAATCACATGAATCCAGCCTTCTGGGGCTTCGATTCTGCCCATCTGAATTCCGGTCAGGGTGTCGTAAAGCTTCTTCGTAACAGGCCCCATCTGCGTCATTCCGCTGGGAAGGCATATCTCTTTGCCGTGATCGACAATTTTCCCCACAGGAGAAATCACTGCCGCGGTACCGCAGAGACCGCACTCCGCAAAATCCTTTACCTCTTCCAGATATACTTCTCTCTCTTCCACTTCCAGTCCCAGATATTCCTTCGCCACATGCACAAGAGATCGTCTGGTGATAGAAGGCAGAATGCTGTCCGATTTGGGTGTAACCACCTTGCCGTCCCCGGTCACAAACAGGAAATTTGCACCTCCTGTCTCCTCCACCTTCATGCGCGTGCCGGGATCAAGATACATGTTCTCGTCATAGCCTTCTTCGTGGGCTGTCACAATGGCATGCAGACTCATGGCATAGTTCAGACCTGCCTTGATATTTCCCGTTCCGTGAGGCGCCGCCCGGTCGAAATCACTGACACGGATAGTGAGCGGCTTTACTCCGCCCTTGAAATAAGGTCCCACTGGAGTACAGAAAATTCTGAACTGGTACACATCCGCAGGCTTTACGCCGATAACCGGATTGAATCCGAACATATACGGACGGATATACAATGTCGCTCCGCTGCCGTAAGGCGGCACATACGCGGCATTCGCCTCCACCACCTTCGTCACGGCCTCCACAAAACGTTCCTTCGGAAACACCGGCATCTCAAGACGTTTTGCAGAGGCTTCCATTCTCTCGGCATTTAAATCCGGCCGAAACGCCACAATATGCCCATCCTCGGTAGTATAAGCCTTTAATCCCTCAAATATGGTCTGCGCATACTGCAACACTCCCGCACACTCATTCAGAACTATATTGGCATCTTCTGTCAGCACGCCGTCATCCCATGCTCCGTCCTTAAAAAATGAAACATATCGCCTGTCCGTCTGCATATATCCGAAACCGATATTGCCCCAGTCTATACTTTTCTTCTCCATTGCCGTTCCCTTCTTTCCTCCAGTTATTGTAAAAGCAGCTTCCCATTTTCCCTTATGGCCCTCCATGCATCCGGCATTCCATGAGAGTTTATAACATTATTATCCTTTTCCCACAAAAAGTCAATATATCCACTTTTATTTTCTTCTCTCATAACGAAAAAAGGTATAGGAAATGTCAAAATAAGTCTGTTCGTCGCTCTCCCCAGTGATTTCCCAGTCTGAATCCCGGTCCAGATTGGGAAAATATGCGTCTGCCTCATAAATATGATCTATTTTGGTAATATGGGCCGTATCACACCAGGGCAGGAGCTGGCGGTAAATGTTCTCGCCGCCAATACAATAAACATTCTGTGTCGGATAAGGCTCCAGCACCCGCCTCAGCTCCTCCAGAGAATGAACCGTCACTGCTCCTTTTACCTGAAAGGCCGCATCTCTGGAAAGAACAATATTCGTCCTGCCCTGCAGAGGCATACCCTGCGGAAAGGTCTGCAAGGTCTTTCGCCCGAAGACAACGACTTTCCCTGTGGTCTCTTCCCGGAAAAATTTATGGTCATTGGGTATACTGACAAGCAGACGGCCTTTTCTGCCGATTGCCCAGTTTCTATCTGCTGCGGCTATGATATTCATAAATAGGTTCTCCCTCCCCAGGTACTCGTTTTTCTTTGCGGCTCCCGACTTAAGCCAGCTGTTACAGCTCCCACTTATCACAGAGCGAATTAATCTGGTCGGCAAATTTTGCCATGTCCTTATTCGGCATGCCGTCGATTCCCTTGACCATGTTAAGCAGCCTCTGGGCAGCGGCAAGCAATCTGGCATAGACAGTGGAAACGACACTCTTCGCCTTCTTCTTTACCGGAACGGGCCTTGCCTCGTATTCCAGCTTACCGGAGAGCAGGTCAAAAACGGTTCCACTGTACGGCGCGTAGGTATTCTGGCCGTACTCTATTTTCAGGCATTCTGCAAATCCGGCACATACGCTGTCCTCACCATGTACCACGAATACCTTTTCCGGCTTCTCCTCGAAGCCGCAGAGCCATTCAATCAGGCCGTTCTTGTCCGCATGGCCGCTCATGCCCACCAGCTTTTTAATCTCGGCACGCACCTGAATGGACTCACCGAAAAGCTTTACCTCATCGACTCCGTCCACAAGCAGTCTGCCCAGTGTTCCCACCGCCTGATAGCCCACAAACAGAATGGTACACTCCGGTCTCCAGAGATTATGCTTCAAATGATGCCTGATACGTCCGGCATCGCACATTCCGGAAGCGGAGATAATGACCTTCGGTGTCTCGTTAAAATTGATTTCCCTGGATTCCTCGCTGGTGATGGCAAGCTTTAAGCCTGGGAAGGAAATGGGATTAATTCCCGCCTGAACCAGATAAAGTGCCTCTCCGGCGAAGCATTCCATGCGATTGTCCTGGAAAATTCCCGTAGCCTCCACCGCCAGAGGACTGTCCACATACACCGGAAAATTCTCATGTCCCTTCACCAGCCGCTGGGCCTTAATCTTCCGCAGGAAAAAGAGCAGTTCCTGCGTGCGGCCCACCGCAAAGGAGGGAATCACCACATTGCCGCCTCTGTCAAAGGTTTCCTTTAGAATAGCGGCCAGCTCATGTACATAATCCGGCCGCTCCGCTCCGTGCAGCCGATCTCCGTAAGTAGATTCCATGACCACATAATCCGCTTCCTTCGTACAGACAGGGCTGTGCAGCAGAGGCTGATTTTTATTGCCGATGTCTCCTGAAAAAACGATTTTCTTCGTCTCGTTTTCCTCTGTCAGCCATACCTCTATACTGGAAGAGCCCAACAGATGGCCGATATCCGTAAAGCGAATGGTCACACCTTCACATACTTTCACTTCCATATTGTAATGACAGGGAACCAGTCTCTTAATCACACCTTCCGCATCCTCCATAGTATACATGGGTTCCGCAGCGGTGAGGGACTCGCTTCTCTTCGCCTTCCTGTTCTTCCACTCAGCTTCCATCATCTGAATGTGCGCACAGTCACGAAGCATAATGCTGCACAAATCCGCCGTGGCATCCGTGGCATACACCTGCCCCCGGAATCCCTTCGCATACAAAAGCGGCAGCAATCCCGTGTGGTCAATATGTGCATGAGTCAGAAATACATAGTCAATCAGCGATTCATCCACCGGGAGAGGCACATTCTCGAAGACATTCACGCCCTGCTCCATACCGCAATCCACTAACATGTGTTTTCCTGCCGCCTCCAGATAATGACAGCTTCCCGTCACCTCATGATCCGCACCGACAAAAATCAGCTTCATCCTTTTGCCCTCCTATTCCAGTTTCGTAACAGTCCTCAAGTGCACCTGCCTATGGATATATTTCCGGTACTGTTCGGACTGTTACTGTTTCCAGTTCTTCCTGCTTCAACAGTACTTTTTTATAAATTAATTTTATACGATACTGCCCGGGAAAGCAATGGTTTTATTCGGCAAAGGTCCGCTGTTGGGACCCTTTTTTCCGGCGAAATCTCTTATCTGCATTTTGGGCATGGATTTTTGCGGCAAAATACAGTATAATATGCACATACTCGTGGCAGAAAACGGCCGAATGGCCATCCATACCATGTGCGGGCTGTGCACATGGTATAATATGCACATGCTTGTGGCAGAAAACGGC
>CAJUQT010000026.1 GCA_910588225.1 uncultured Acetatifactor sp. | reverse complement strand
TTTTTCACGTCCGGCATTTAGCCGGATGATAGCAGATATGAAAGCAGGAATCATTGACTGTGTGATTGTCAAGGATTTATCCCGGTTTGGAAGGGAGTACATAGAAGCCGGCAATTATATTGAGAAGGTATTTCCGTTCTTAGGTGTGCGCTTTATATCCATTGTTGACAGGTATGATAGTGCTGATGCAGATTGCAGCAGAGAACTTTTGCTTATTTCTCTTAAAAACCTTATGCATGAGATGTATGCAAGGGATATTTCCAAGAAAGTAGGAAGCACCTTTCGGACGAAACAGGAAAAAGGGATGTTCTATCGCAGTGCTACGATTCCTTATGGATATAAGATGAATGGAAGTGGTACGAATTATATGATCTGTGAGCAGACAGCTCCGATTGTACGGGAGATATTTAAACAGTGCGGCGAGGGGATTTCTAATTATGCAATAAGCCGATGGCTGTATGATAACCATGTTTATACACCACAGCAATATGCTTTGACAGGCAGTGTATATAGGAAGCCGGAAGAAGAGCTGAAAATATGGCATTGTTCTACAATTAAGCGGCTTCTGGAAAACCCTGTTTATATCGGAAGGGTTATAAGACATCAATCAGAGCAGAGCTTTTTTGCGGGGAAAAAGGCAAGTCCAGTACCGGAACAGGAGCAGATTGTTATTGAGAATAACCATGAACCGATTATTGAAAAGTCGATGTTTGAGATTGTCCAGAAGATACTAAGTCAGACAAAGGATAAAAAAACCGAATCTGCCTGTGAACGCCAAACGGTTGTATTTGAGAGAAATATATTTCAAGGGAAGCTGTTCTGCGGCTCTTGTAAGGCAAATATGGTCAGGGTAGGCGCTTATCGCTCTGTCAATGGGGTAAAGGAGCAATACAAGATTTTTAAGTGCAGTACTCATAGAAATCACTGCGATTTATGTGATACAAGGTGGATTGCAGAGGACTTGCTGTGTGATATTCTGTATGGCACGATACGCAGGCATTTGAGTTTGATAAAAGGGATAAAGAAAAAGATAGAAAAAGATATTCGTTATTCCTTTGAAGAAAATCTGAAACAGACAGAATGGAAAAGACAAAAGATTGTGAGTACAAAGAACCTATTGGAGCAAGAGTATATGCAGAAATATTCAGATTATGCGGAAGGAAGTATCTCACAGGCGGCATTTCTGCAATATAAAAGTACCTATCATGAGAAAATGGAACTATGTCGGAAACAGGAGGATGTTTGTGCTAAAGAGGTAAAAGGGATAAAGAAGTGTCAGGCGGCTTTGCAAAAACTATTGTCGGACTGGCTTTGCTTTCAGAATACAAGGAAATTGACGGAAACAATGGTAGAAATCTGTGTTGACAGAATAGAGCTTTTTACTGATAACCGGGTGGAAATAAAGTTAAGGTATCAGGATTGCTTTTCGGTTCTTGATAGTTGGATGCAAAAGGAGGTGTGATTTTATGCTGTTTATGATTCTGGCACTGTATTTAAGGCTGTCAAAAGAAGATGGTGATATGGTTGATGAAAGCAATAGTATCACAAATCAAAGGCTCATTCTACGCAAGTTTGTGGAGCAAAAACCGGAATTTGCGGGTTTTGAGATAAAGGAATACATAGATGACGGATTCAGCGGTAAAAATTTTGAAAGACCGGGGGTTCAGGAACTATTGGAAGATGTAAAATCCGGTAAAGTGTCCATTATCATTGTGAAGGACTTCTCACGCTTTGGAAGAAACCATATTGAAGTCGGTAATTACATTGAAAAGATATTTCCATTATTGGATGTTCGATTTATCGCTGTCAATAACAGCTTTGACAGCAAAGACTATAAAGGAACGACACCAGATATGGATGTTGCGTTTGAGAATCTGATGTATGATTATTTTAGCGAAGAAAACTCTGTTAAAATTAAAAATGACCTGATGGGAAGGCGTAAGAGAGGAAAATACCTTGCTACATTTGCGGCGTTTGGTTATAAAAAATCGCCTACTGACCATAACCGTATAGTAATAGATGAGGAAGCGGCGGCTATTGTACGCATGATTTTTGAGAAGTATGCAGAATGTGGAATTAAGGCGGAGGTGGCGAGGTATTTAAACCAGAAAGATATTCCTACGCCACAAATCTATGCAGTGAAAAGCGGCAGCACCTACCAATGGAAATATCAGGGCGAAAAAAAGGTGTGGAATGGCTCTATCATAGGAAGAATTTTGAAAAATGAGATATATGTGGGAAATACAGTTTTTCACAAAAAGGAAACTATTGAGGTCGGTTCAAGAAGAACGAAATGCCTGTCGAAAGATGAATGGGAAGTCTGCGAAGGCACACATGAACCAATCATATCAAAGGAATTATTTGAATATGTGAACAGCATGGATGCCCGGACAAGCAGCATAAAAAAACTGGCAGATCGAGAAAATTTAGATAAGACGGTATATTGTGAGGGAGAAAAGAGAAAAAGGGGAAGTGCGGATTCGCCTGTTAAGGGATTGGTAAAGTGCGGTGGATGCAGACACAATATGCAGCGTCGAAGCAGATTAAATGCGTCTTATTATTGCAGATATTACTATGAAACGAAGCAGGAGGGATGTTGCCCGGAGAATGTCAAGGAAACGGAACTCATAGCAGTTGTTTTGTCAGCAATCAGGAATCAGGCAATGCTGGCAGGGGAAATGGGAAGGTTACAGGATTTATATAACAATCAGTTCCAGGAGCGTGTCAAGGCGGATCAGGAGCAAAAGGAGCAGCTTCAGGAACAGATTCAAAAACTTACAGATAGCAATTTTTCACTGTATGAAAGCTATGCAAAAGGTGAGATTGATGCTGACTGTTTTTTACAGAAAAAAGAAAATAACAATAAGCAGATAGAAATATATGAAGCAGAACTTAGGGCTTGCCATTCAAAAGAAACAGCAGTACCGGATGAAAAGTCTGATTTGTTAAACTTGTTAAAAGGAAAAGAAAATCTAACAGACCTTACAAAAGAGGTTGTCAGACAGCTTGTAGATGCGGTTTATGTATATGGCGGCAACCGGGTTGAGGTTGTCTTTAAGTTTCAGGACAAAAGCGTGGAAACATTGAAAAATTAAGGTTTTTATGATATTATAAGGACAGGAGAATAGGATATGACAAATGAGCAGAAAAGGGAAGAGAAACAGAAGCTGCTTTTAGAACGCTTACAGGAAATGAGTTATTTTGATGACGAATTTATGACAAAATGTCTGGAAGATTATCCCAAAGGGGTAGAACTGATGCTGCGCATTATTATGAATGATGCAAAGTTAGTTGTAAAAGAAGCACAGGTACAGGCGGTAATAAAGAACCTGCAAGGGCGTTCTATCAGAATGGATGTTAAGACAAATGATGTGTCAAAGAAACAGTACGATGTAGAACTGCAACGAGCCGACAGTGGGGCAAAGCCGAAACGTGCGAGATATAACAGCAGTTTAATGGATGCAAATTCCATTCTTCCGGGAGATGATACGGAAATGCTGGCGGAAACGTATGTGGTATTTATTACAGAGAATGATGTGCTTGAAGGTAATCTCCCGATTTATCATATTGACAGGACAATTCAAGAAACAGGGGCGTTGTTTAATGATAAAGCACATATTATATATGTAAACGGAGAGATTAAAGATGATACACCATTAGGGCGGTTGATGCACGATTTAAGCTGTGCTGATCCAGACGATATGAATTATAAGGAATTAGCAGACCGGGCAAGATATTTCAAGAAAGATGAGGAAGGACGAAAAATTATGAGTAAAATCATGGAGCAACTTTTAAATGAAGAAAAAATTGAAGCAGCAAAGCGTATGCTGGAAAGAGGAAAAATGACAAAAGAGGAAATTGCAGAGGATTTAGATTTGCCATTGAGTGTAGTGGAAAGACTTGAGAATGATTTACAACTGGCATAATGAATTTTGCGGTGGATTGTGAAAGCAGGAACTCATGAAACGGAGAAATCCTGCTTTTATTATATTGATTTTCTTGTTTTGGTATTATTCAACAATAAGAGAAAGGAAAAAACCATTATTACAAGATATTTTTCACAAAGTTCGTGTCACTAACTTGACACAAGGGGGGTTAAAAGCCATGGAGGAGCTGGCGAAGCTGGAAGCGGAGCGGGGGAATCCGGACTATCTGGAGACGGAATACAGAGGAGATGTCCGCGGAGGAAGGGATATCCGCAGGGATAGGGATACCAGGGAACAGACTTATGTGCAGACGGCAGCGGCAGGAAGGAGCTTAAGGGGAGCCGGATCAGGAGAAAGCTTTCGAAAGTATGAGAGTGCAGGCCGGGGCAGCCAGGGAAAGGGGGCAGGCAGGCGGGCCAGCAATGAGATGTGCATTTTTTTGATACTCAATATATCCTCCCTGCAGCTGATTCCGGTCAATATGATTGCTTACAGAGCGCAGTACGGCAGCGCTAACCCCACGGCAATCATTGCGCCGGCCATTACAGCGACGCTGGTGAGTACACTGGTGGCGATTGTGTATTGCAAGTTCAAGGACAGAGGAGGGAAAGCGGTATGAACGCACTGGCACATCTCTCGGACATCGTTATTCCGATTCTGATTTTCTTTATTGTGGGTTATGGATTTGTCTCCAAAGTAAAAGTGTATGAGACCTTTCTGAAAGGAGCAAAAGATGGACTGAAAATTGTGGTGGACATCGTTCCCACGCTGATCGGTCTGCTGGTGGCAGTGGGGATGCTGCGGGCATCTGGCTTTTTCGAGATGCTGGGCAGTCTGCTGGGGCCGGCCGCGGCTGTGGTCGGTCTGCCCGCGCAGCTGATGCCGCTGTTAGTTGTAAAGCTTTTTTCCTCCTCTGCCGCAACGGGGCTTGTACTGGACATTTTCCGCACCTCCGGACCGGATTCCTATGCGGGGATGCTGACTTCTATTCTCATGAGTTGTACGGAGACGGTGTTCTACACCATGAGCGTGTATTTTCTGGCGGCGAAAGTGACGAAGACCCGTTATACCCTGACAGGAGCGTTACTGGCCACCCTGGCGGGGACCGTGGCCAGCGTGGTGCTGACCAGGTGGATGGTGTAAGATAAACCATCTGAAGGAGAGCAAGATCATTGAGGCTGCAGAACGAGGGACAGGAATTGCCCTCCTTTTGCGGCGAAAGTACATGAGCGGAATTATTACAGGATTTCCGGACTGCCGGCGAACCGACAGGGGCAGCTGTTTAAGACGAAAGTTCAGGAAGCAGCTGGAAAACAGGCCAGCTGCACTTTACATTCTTATAACAGGCGATTCCATATTTCAGAATCTGCTCCATTCCAACCTTCAGCAGAGGATTTTTTACAAGAAATCATATCGGAACTTTTCACATCGGAGTAGAAGATATAGGGGCGGACTGACTGTGGGGCGTATGGGCCTCCTTCCTGTATTCCACAGGCGTTCTCCCATATTTTTGCCGGAAGGCCCGGGTGAAATAGGAATGATTGCGGAAGCCGCAGTTCTCCGCGATATCAATGACTTTCAGGCCCGTCTCCGACAACTGTCTGGCGGCCAGCTCCAGACGGTAATTCACCAGGTAGGCATTGAAGCTCATGCCTGTAAATTCCCGGAACAGCTTCATAAAGTGACTTTCTGAAAAGCCGCATTCTCTGGCCGCTGTTTGTACTGTAATTTCCTGATCATAAAAATGTTGGACATAATAAAGCGCATCTTTCAGCCTGCCATAGGACAACTGTGGCAGGCTGTCAGGATTGGCGACGGTACTCTGCTGATTCATGTGGTGGAGGAGCAGAAACAGACAGGATTTCATCAGCAGCTCATGGGTGGAGAAGCTGGTTCTGCGATGCTCCAGCATGGACAGAATGCAGGGAGTTACGGCCTGGTTGAAGGGAGAATCCGCCGGATGAAAGCATTCCAGCGTCTTCTCTCCGTTCAGAAAAGGGAGGATGTATTTTTCATAGCAGTGGTCATCTTCAGAGCCTCTGAAAAGCATGGGATGAAACATAATGTTAAAATATTCCCCCATGGCAGAGCCACACTGGTCAATGGAGTGCACCGCACGGGGAAGCACAATCAGGAGAGAGTTGGCACAAAGCGTGTAGGGTTGTCCCCAAACTGTCACAAGAACTGTCCCTTCCACACAGTAAATCAGCTCAAATTCGTCATGCCAGTGCAGAGGAAAAGAGCGGAAATATTCAGGGATGATACCCCGATAAACGGTAAAGGGAAATGTAGCGGTTCCGTGGGTTTTGGTTTCGTGCAGGGGCGTGTGCTCCATAAGAGTCCTCCGACAGGTTCTGAAAAACTGTAACAGTTCAGGATCTGTCTGAACTGTTCTGAAAAATAGGATTGTGTTAAAAATAAAGGATTATTTTACAAGAATTCTAACATTTATAAGTGTATAATGCAAGCAGATAAGGTAAATGAATTTTGGACCATGCAGTGAAAGCGGTGGAAGAGAGCAGAATATTATTATCAAGAATGGGAGAACAAGCATATGGAATACGCGGCAATCAGACATTTTGCGGACAAGAGATACTGCTATGCGATAGCAAAGGGACATTTTGTAATCAGGCTTGAAACGAAGAAGGGGGATGTGGCGAAGGTAGTTCTTCATACCCAGAATAAATACCTGCCTCTGGCGTATATGGATACCCGGCAGGAATGCGCCATGGAACTGGCATATTCCGACAATTACATAGACTATTACCAGGCGGAGATTGACCTGGATGTGGTGTGTCTTCGATACTTTTTTGAGATAGAGGACTGGACAGGAAAGGTGGTCTATTATGGAAATCATGGCTTTTATGACCAGTGCATTACCAGTATAGACAGAATGTTCGACTGTCCCCAGACGCTGAGGGAGGAAGAGCGGTTCGAACTGCCCTCATGGGCTGAGAGCAAAGTCATCTATCAGATTTTTCCTTCCCGATTTGCAACGGATAAGGAGGTATCAGAAGAAGACTGGTATCAGACGCCCATTGGAGGCAAAGCAGATTTGAAGGGGTCACTGCGGGGGCTTATCCGGCATTTTGATCATATCCGGAATCTGGGGGTGGATATCCTCTATCTGACGCCGATCTTCTGGTCTGATTCCGTCCATAAGTACAATACCACCGATTATTATGAGATAGATCCCTCTTTTGGAGACAAGGAGGACTTGAAAGAGCTGGTGGGGCTGGCTCATGAAGCAGGCATGTATGTGATTCTGGATGGTGTGTTTAACCATACGGGAATCGACTTTTTTGCGTTTAGAGATATCAGAGAGAAGCAGGAGCAGTCGGCGTATCTGGACTGGTATTATATCGAGAGCTTCCCGCTGGTGATGGAGTGGGGGAAGCGGCCCAATTATAAGACTTTCAGTTATGCAGGCTACATGCCGAAGCTGAATCTGCAGAACCCGGAAACGGCGGATTATGTCATTGATGTGGCTTCTTACTGGATTCGGGAATGCGATATTGACGGCTGGCGGCTGGATGTGGCGGATGAAATCAGTCACAGCTTCTGGAAACGGTTCCGGAGGGAAATGAAGGCGGTGAAGAAGGATATTCTGCTGATAGGAGAAATCTGGCACTACGCCGGCGATTTCCTGGAGGGGGACGAGTGGGACAGTGTCATGAATTACCCTTTTTACGATGCTGTGATGGACCTGATTGTCCGGGAAGAACTGACACCATCGGCTTTCTGGGAGAAGCTGAATTTTGTGAAAGGAAATCTGAACAAAGCCCTGGAAGGGTATTTGTGGAATTTCATAGACACTCATGATACGGCAAGATTCCTGCACAGTGCCGGCAACGATATGGGGAAACAGAAGCTGGCGGCGGCCATGCAGCTTCTGCTTCCCGGTATGCCCATGATTTATTACGGTGATGAAGTGGGTATGGAGGGTGGCCCGGACCCGGACTGCAGACGGGGAATGCTGTGGGAGGAAAGCAGACAGAAGAAAGACTGCCTTGCATATTATCGCAGACTCATACAGATCAGGCATAGGTATCCGGCGCTGACAAAGGGAATGATAACGGTACAGCATGCCGATGATGAGAAAGGGATCCTATATATAGAGAGAAAGCTGGAGGAACTGCGTATCATCGTGATTTTTCACGTCAGGGAAGGAAATGTCCAGCTGTCCGGTCTGGAGGGATGGCGGAATCTGATAACAGAAGAGGGCTTTTCGGGCAGATTGGGAGAGTATGAGACAGCGGTGCTTGTGCCTGGTGCGGCACATATCATGGAATCTGACAGCTCTTTCTAAACTCCCATGCATCCCAATGCTCCACCATATACGAAAGTCGGGAGTTTAGAAGATGTACACAAACCGCAAGAGCATGCGGTTTGGCGCATAGCTGTCTTGCAAAATGAGCAAGGAAGCTCATTTTGACTGCGCGGTTTCCGCAAGGCAAGATACAGGACTTTTACAGTAAATAAAACAAAGTGTTCGTTGTGTATTTGTTGGGATTTGTGTAGTATAATCAATTTTAAATATTGACTGGCAAAGGGACGGAAATGGCTTATAAGATATTGATTATTGATGATGACACCGAACTTCTCAAAATGCTGAAAAAATTTTTGGAAATGAAAAAGTATGAAATCATTACGGCAGAGAATGGATTGGAGGGGTTAAATAAAATAAAGCTGCAGCCGGATATTATATTACTGGATGTGAATATGCCGGGTATGGACGGGATAGAGGTATGCAGGAGGGTACGGGATAAAGTAGCCTGCCCGATTCTGTTTCTGACCGCACGGGTAGATGAACAGGACGTTGTAAGTGGGCTTTCTTCTGGAGGGGACGACTATATCTTAAAGCCGTTTCGCCTGAAGGAGCTTGATGCAAGGATTTCGGCGCACCTGAAACGGGAAACAAGACGTAAAGAAAAGACAGAGATGTGCTTCCAGGGAGAGCTGTCTATTGATTACAGTGCAAAGACCGTGCAGATTCACACAGATTATCTGGAGCTGACCAGATTAGAATATGGAATCATTGAATTTCTGACCATGAATCCGGGGATGGTCTTTGATAAAGACAGGATTTACGAGAGGGTCTGCGGATATGACGCAGAGGGCGACAGCAGGGTAGTTACAGAGCTGATCCGCCGAATCAGAAAGAAGCTCCAGCAATATACAGATACGGAATATATCGAAACCATATGGGGGATGGGATACCGATGGAAAAAATAAGAAACCTCTCCGTGAGAAAAACAATTCTTCTCTATATGGCAGTTGCCTTATTTTGCGGCTTCTTTCTCTCGGCAGCCATTGGTAGGATTGTCGAACGGACACATATGCATATCTGGTGGAAATATGTGGATAAAGAAGCATTTTTTGAAGCGGTGGAAAAGGAAGGCCCTTATTATAAAGCGGAAATCCCAAGACCGTCTTCTTATGAGATGACACCGTCGGACTTATTTTTATCAGAGTTTTGCGATTTTTTAGAGACCTGGACCGTAGTGATACTGTCTATGGCCGGAAGCTGTGGGACGGTTTTCCTCTTTTATCAGAACAAGCTAAGAAAGCCCCTGGAGGAGCTGGCGGGAGGCTCAAAAAAGATTGCCGAGAATCAGTTGGATTTTTGCATTTCCTATGAGAATCAGGACGAGATGGGCGAGCTCTGCAGGGAGTTTGAGCGGATGCGGGAGCAGCTCGCCAGAAATAATCAGGCAGTATGGCGGACTATTGAGGAGGAAAAGATGCTGCGGGCGGCTATCGCCCACGATATACGCGCCCCATTGTCCGTTTTGAAAGGGTATCAGGAAATGCTGACGGAATATCTGCCAGGCGAAGACATGGATATGGGACAGGCAATGGAAATGCTGTCAGAGTGCGGACGCCAGATTCAACGCATGGATGCCTTTGTAGAAACCATGCGGAAATTGAGCAGTTTGGAGAATCGGCGGCTGACTCCAGGAAATATTTCTGCCGGCCAGCTAGAGCGGGATATTCAGGGAGAGCTTGCCGTTTTGGAGAAAGAGCATGGGAAACAATGTATGCTGCAAGTGTCAGAATCAAAGGAAGAATTTTACGGGGATAAGGAAATTATTTTGGAGGTAACGGAAAATCTTCTGTCAAATGCCCTGCGTCATGGGAAACGGCAGATTACGATTATGGTAAAGACCGGATATGCGGAGTTAAGCATCTGTGTCATGGACGACGGCGATGGCTTTCGGGAAGATGCAGATAAAATCACAGAAGCATTCTATGGGCAGAATGTGAAAGACAGCCTGAAGCACGCGGGGCTGGGAATGTATATCAGCAGGCTGTATTGTGAAAAGCATGGTGGAAAATTGGTTTTGGGAAATGATGAACGGGGAGGGGCTGTGATGACAGCAATATTCCGTCGGATTGCGTAAGTAATCCGGCGTTTTCTTTTTATTCCAGCGAATAATGAGTCAAGTCAACGGGGTGACTTTGGGCCGCTGCCTGCAGCGTTGTAAGATGGAGCCCCGCACAGTTTAGTGCATTTTGTTTTACGCCGGGATATTTGATTGTTTTTCTGTTGTGATTTGTCTTTTACAATAGCCCTTAGATAATAGAATTCTCTCTTTGATTCTATTATAGCACTTAGATAATAGAATTCTCTCTTTGATTCTATTATAGCCTTTAGATAATAGAATCACGAAAATAAAGGAGACGGAACGATGTGGTCAATTTTGAAAAGAGAGGTCAAAAATTATGTGAAGAACCCTCTGTTCTGGCTGGGCATCGCAATGGGTGTTCTTGTGGTATTTTATAATGTAAGCCCCTATCTGAACATCCATTATCTCAGGGAAGGGGAAGACATTGTGAATGAAAATCCGGAAACCTATGGGGATGGAGATGTCTTTAACGGATATGTGCCCACAGAGGACGCGCTGCGGCGGGAACTGTGGGAAGAACGGATACGGGAAAACCTGATTTCCGTATTGGGGATGGACCATGTGGGGGCGCAGTCTGTGATTGATGAAATGAAAGGAATGGATATCCCGGCAGCCTGCACCCATCTGGAAAGCTATCGCTTTTACGGTGCGTTTTATGATTATGCGGCTACAGCCTGCCATATAGGAACCCGTAAAGAAATCAATTCTTATATTGCAGAAAAACTGGAAGACAGGCCGTTTTCATACTATTTTTCCAGAAAATTCGCCGATTTTGCAGGGGTGTTTATGGGGTTTTTCGCAGTCGTTTTATTGTCTGCTTTATTTATGCAGGATACCAGGAGGAATACTTATGAGCTTCTTCACACAAAGCCTGTCAGCGCCGGAAAATATGTGTCAGGAAAAGTGGGAGGCGGCTTTGCGGTCTGCCTGATAACACTCGCGGCCTTAAACCTGATATTCTTCGGTATCTGTCTTGCATCCACGAGAAGCAGCGGCTTTGAGGTCCGTCTGACGGACTTTTTACTGGCAAGCTGCTTCTATATCCTGCCAAATATGCTGATGATCGTAAGCGTTTACAGCCTGTTTTCCCTGTTGTTCAAAAGCCCGCTGCCGGCAGTGCCGTTTTTGTTCCTTTATATCGTGTATTCCAATATGGGAAGCAGGAATGCGGAAGGCGTCTATGGATATTATGGCAGACCCCTGGCAATTATGGTGCGGTTCCCGGGGAAGTTTTTTGATACTGCCCCTCCGCCGATGACATTGTTAAACCAGATCTTTCTCATTTTAGCCGCAATCTGCATCATCCTTCTCTCCATGCAGATCTGGAAAAGGAGGCGGGTATATTGATACGTGAAATGAAGATCTCCCTGACCTTTCAAAAGCAGGCTTATGCAGTATTTTTTGTGGTAATCTTAAGCCTGGTCAGAGGGGTAGCTTATTCCAATGAAATAGGGATTGCGTTAGAAACTCCAATGGCGCTTCTTGCTTTCACATTCTGTGCGGATACCTATGCCCAGGAGATTGTCAGCAAGCGGTCAGAGATCTGGCAGCTGTGCCCCATGAAAAAGCGGATGCATTCTATTTACAGGCGGATTGTGATACAGGAAATGTTCCTGCTGGCTCTCACAGTCATCGGATACGGGTTGTTCTTTCTATTCCAAAATCCATACAGAAACGGAATGGGGCAAGGCAGTATAGAAGGTGAAATATATCAGTTTTTCGTATATTTTGCAGCCATCGCTGTCACGCTGGGCTTCTGGGGGCTTTTATCAACCCTGTTTTCCTGTCTGTTTCGAAATATGTGGGTGGGTATCGGCGGCTGTCTGCTGTTGTGGCTGATTACAAATTCGACCATCGGCGACAGGATCTTCGGGGCATGGAACCTGTTCTCCTATACTTTCAGAAACGCAGAGAACAACAGTGATTATAGCTGGATATGCGGGAAAGCTGTCTGTGTTTGTATCGGAATTCTGGCAGCGGCGGCGTTGCCTGAAATCATCAAGAAAAGAGGGTAAGACTATGGGAATTCAGATAGAGGATTTGACAGTGACATTTAAGAATAACGTAACGGCAATCAATCATGCGGATTTGGAAATCCCAAAGGGAATCTTCGGGCTGCTGGGGGAAAACGGGGCGGGAAAGACAACGCTTATGCGGGTGCTTACAACTGTTTTATCACCCACCAGCGGTACAGCAAGCCTAGATGGAATCCTTTACAGTGAGGGGAATTTTGAAAAAATACGTAAGAAAATAGGATATCTGCCCCAGGAGATCGACCTCTATCCAAACCTGTCAGTACAGGAATGTCTGGAATATATGGGGGATTTAGCCGGGATACCCAGACAGACCTATAAAGAACGCATCCATTATTATCTTGAAAAGACAAGCCTGGCAGAGCATCGCAGAAAGAAGATGAAGCAGTTGTCAGGCGGCATGAAACGGAGAGTGGGACTTATTCAGGCGCTTTTAAATGAGCCGGAATTTTTGATTGTGGATGAACCCACCACAGGATTAGACCCTGAAGAACGTATCCGCATTAGAAATCTGCTGGCTGATTATTCAGAAGGTTCAGAAGGGCGAACCGTTTTGTTTTCCACCCATGTAGTGGAAGATCTGGCAGCTGCCTGCAGCCGGCTTGCGGTTATGAAAAAGGGGAAGTTCCTTTATTCCGGAAACATAAAAGAATTATTGGAACAGGCAGGAGGCCATGTTTGGATTTGTAAAACAAAGAATGAAAGGGTGGCCAGGGAACTGGAGAAAAAATATCATGTTTCATCAAAACAGTATGTAGGGGATGAGGTTCAGATGAAATTAATCAGTGAAGCGCCGCCCCAAATGGAATGCAGTTCCTGTGAAGCGACGCTTGAGGATGCTTACATTTATGTTGCGAACAAAGAACTCCAACCTGGTTTACTGTAGGGGTCCTGTAACTTGCCTTGCGTAATCCGCGCAGTCCGCCTCTTTCTGAATCCGGAGCGCCGTTTGAGCGGAAGCAATGACGCTCCTGGTCCCGGCGTTGGAATGCTCCCGTATGTCCTCCATGAATTTCTCAAAATAGCCTTTTTTCGGCGGGATTCCCTCCAGAATCTGAGGCTCTGTGACACCCTCCTGGAAAACGGTTACTCGACTGTCCGTATACTGGAAGGTCAGAAGCCCTCTCTCACACCAGAACTTAAAGTTCCAATAAGTAGGCATGGAAAAGACCTGGGCCGGTGCAGAATAGGATACATCTGCCAGAAGCTCGGCCCCGTTGCTCAGCCGTGCCAGGAAGACAGCACTGTCCTTAAATTCCGGATTTCTGACCGCATAGGCATTCCAGGTGCGCACTCCGTCCACTTTTTCCAGCTCCAGAGCGGTAAGCTCCCTGACCAGGTCAATTCCGTGAATGGCCAGATCGTTGATGGTTCCTCCGTGCATATCTTTTTCAAAATACCAGGAAGGACGGTTGGAATAGTCAATATAATGCTGCCCGCTGAATGATATGTTGCGTACTTCTCCCAGACATTTGTTCTTAAGAAGTTCTTTGGCCCTGTTCACCTGGGGAAGGTCCCGCAGATCCAGCATGCAGCCGAGCTTAAGCTGCTTCTTAGTCACAAGCCTTTCAATCTCATCCAGCTCTTCCATACGGGTACACAGAGGCTTGTCAGAGATCACATGCTTGCCGGCCGTTAAGGCTCTGATAACTGCCTGACCTCTTTCGCCATATTTTCTTCCAATCACCACGATATCGATATCTCTGGAAAGCCACGCATCATAGTTGTCCTGAGCGATGGGAATTCCCAGCCGCCCGGACGCTGCCGAAGCAGCCTTTTTATCCTCCTCCAGACAGGCGGCGATTTCCAGCTCCGGAATCTTAAGAGCCTGCCGGTACAGCAGGTCCACATGTCCGTGCTGAAATCCGTTAAACAGTATTTTCATAGGTTATAACCTCTTCAACACCGCTCTTCACAGAACGGTCCATGGCATTCAGAATATACACAGGAGCGAAGAAGTCTTCATAGCTTATCTCCTGAGCACCTCCTGACAGAATCCGATAAAATGCTTCCACCTCCCGGTCCGCGCAGTGATCCAGAGTATACATACCGCCCACATACTTCTCTTCACAGTGCAGTCCCGCATAATAGGTATAGCTGCTGTCCACATACACGCCGGTCACATCGTAATCCGGATAGCGGAAGACACAGGTGTACACGTCCTCTCTGGGAAATACCTGCACGGACTTTGGGTAATATCCGAAAATTGTGCCCAACACCTGTATCAGGTGCTGAGAATAGAAATAAAATCCGCCATACTTGCTGTGCAGAGAGATGGGCGCTCTCAAGGCTCCGCCGCAAAGCCTGCCATAGGTTCCCTTCTCCACCGCCTGCCTCAATTCCTGTACCCAGTCATTGTACTTGCACATGGAGCCTCCGCTTATGGAAATCCGGTTCTCCTCCAGTTCCCGTCGGAAGTTCTTCGCATCCTCCGGTGATATTGTGACAGGCTTGTCAATAAACATGGGAATCCTGTCCTCTATGTAAGGTTTGGCATATTTGTAATGATTATCTCCATGCCGTGCGGTTATAATCAATCCATCCAGCTTTCCTGTCAGCTCATCGTAACGCTCCATGGCGCTGACGCCGAATCTGTCCTGCAGCTTTCTCACTGCCTCTTCCTCATCACTGTAAATTCCCAGAATCTCCACGTCCTTCACTGCTTTTTTCTCCAGAAAATACTGCAGAAAAGAGTCCGCATGGGAATTTTCACATCCCAGTATCGCTACTTTATACATAGTCAACCTTTCTCCATCCTTTTCTTACTGCTAAAGTCTTAATTTGCCTGTGTATCTCATTATCTGTTTCTTATTTTCGATAAATGGTCAGATTAGCTTTCTCTTTGCCCCGGCATGTTTCCAGTGCTTCTCTCAGTATTTCACATCCAGAGGATTCTGGGCATGGACGCATTCGATTACCCGGACAACCTTTACCACATCCTCGCAGGTCACCGTCAAAGGCTTCCCTTCCGTCAGCGCCAGATAGAGATCCTCATACAATCCTCTGGTGCCCGCGTCGAAAGCCGTGCCATCATAGGTTCCCTCCTTCTCGTGCAGGTTCAGCTTTTCACTGCAATAGGCAGGAAGCCCATTCTCGTCCTCCAGGCTCTCCTCAATTACAGGCTGTTCCGGATTTTCCCCCGCCAGGATGTACTTCATCTGATACTTCTGGTAAGTGCTCCTGTAGGTCCCCAGAGAACCCTGAAGCTTGATGGCATACTCATGGAAGGCATCCGTGGAATTGATCTCCACATCTACCACCGGCTTTCCGGGCGCCGTCAAAAGTATCTTTGCGTAATCCTCCGCATCACCGCTGGTGAGAACCCGATCCAGCTTTGAGAAGACGACCTGCGTATTATCGTCAAAACCCAGCAGCCCCAATGCAATTCCAAGGGGATGGGGGCCGGTATTGTATACGCTTCCGCCCATTTTCTTCTGCAGGGTCTGCCAGTCCCAGCGCCTGGCAAAATTGTTGAAGCGGATGCTGACCTGTCGGATCTCTCCCAGCTTCCCGCTCTCGCAGAGCTCCTTTGCCGCCAGGTAATAGGGAGCAAAAAAGGTCTGCTGAAAGACCGCCAACAGTACTCCGTTTCTCTTTGCGGTATTGATCAGATCACAGCATTCATAGTAATTGCGCGCGAAAGGCTTCTCTACCAGTACGTGAAAATGATGCACAAGCAGATCTTTGGTAATGGAATAATGCATGTCCGAATAGGAGGCATTTACCACCAGGTCGATATCGGTCTGTCCAAACAGCTCGCGGTAATCCGAGTAGCTTCTGCATCCCGGATATTCCGCTTCTGCTCGCCGGCGTCTGACTTCATTGGCCTCTACCACTGCCGCTACCTGGAAATGCACATTCTCCTCCGTTTTAAAGAAGGCACCGTGTATATCCCGGCCGCTTCTTCCCTGTCCGATTATGGCAACTTTCAGTCTCTTCATGCTCCTCCAACCTTTCTTTCCTTTTTTCTTCTATTTTACAGTATAATTTTGCTATGTAAATCACATAAAATCCTTTTTTATATTGCAAAAAATACACAGTTCTCTTATACTGAAATGTGTGATAAAGATTCCTATTCCAAAATAAAACTTTGAGTATAGCCCTTTGATAATGGAATTTCATTCACAGAAAGGATTCCCATGTCCGATACCACTTTTTCCAGCTATCGATCCGCCGACTGTTATTTCGACCATGCCAGCTTTCAGGGGGTCATGTCGTTTCCCCTGCATCAGCACGACATCTGCGAAATGATTTTCCTGAAAAAAGGAGACATGTCCTACTGTCTGGACGGAAGAGCATACCCGCTCTCCCGAAACTGCCTGGTCCTTTCCCGGCCCGGAGAAAGCCATTCTATCCAATCCAACGGTATCACAGAGTACGAACGATATAATATTCTCTTCAACAAAAGAAAACTGAACTCTGATATCTTTGAGCGGATTCCCCAGGACCTCTCTGTCATCCGTTTCGACGGAAATGCGCTGGTCTCCGATCTTTTCCGGAAGTTCGACTATTATTGCAGACATTTTGGCGGAGTCATCCTGCAGAATATTCTTCTGCATCTGGTGGAGGAGGCACTGTATAATATAGCGCTGGCCTCGGCAGAAACAAATCTGAACGGCGCCTGCACAGTGAATCCGCTGGTCAACAGCGCCGTGATTTATATCAAGGAGCACATTACGGAACCCATTACCATCGATGCTGTCTGCGACGACCTTCACATCACCAAAAGCTATCTGCACCAGCTGTTCCTGAAGCATATGAAAGTCAGTCCGAAGCAGTATATCATATCCAAAAAGCTGCTCGGAGCTCAACGGGAAATCCGGGCGGGGAAAAAGCCTACGGAAGTGGCGTTGTCCTATGGCTTCCGGAACTATTCCACTTTTTACAGAGATTATACAAAGTATTTTCAATATACGCCTTCCCAGGAGGGAAGAAAGACTGTGGCACAGGAGATTCTGTCCTGACGGAAGAAAAGCGGGGCAGTAACTTTTTAACTGAATAAAAACGGAGGGAATCCATTTTCCGGCATTAAAAAGCAAAATAAGTGAATGCCATAAAGCATAATGTTGTGCAACGAATCCAACTCCATGGCGTCAGATAACGACTGTTTTTTGAAAATCGGGTATGCTATAGTTATAAACATGACTGACAATTATTTTGTGATAGTTACAAGAGAGGATTTGCCCAATCTACCTTATTCGGTGGATGAAATTTATGGTATCCATACTTCCGGCAGGTATCATGACTTGAAGCGAACCTATAATGAATTGTATCATATCTATAGCGCGGAAACATTTTACGGGAAACAGAGGCCGGAGGCCTTGTGGTGGAAGACTCTAATTCAGGTTATGAATTTTTCAGTGTAATTTGTGATGAAAATCAGATTGTCTGTATCAGCGCAGGGGGAAAGTCTAACCTGAAAACGGTTGTGAGAAAATTGGGTAACAAACCGACGCTGGTAATTGCAGATGGTGCGGCAATTGGAATCCTATCTCAAATACAATAAGAGTAAGCTGAACGAAGCCTATTTGTATGAGAAAATGAAACTGGCGATTCTGGACGGTATGGAAGGCATAAATTTCTACAAAAATGAAAAAATTGTTGACAACAGCAGAAATTGTGATTAGAATAGAAAAAAACTAATAAAGACGATGACGGAGTGAGTACATATTTTTGAAAGCTTACAGAGAGCCGCGTAAAGCTGAGAAGCGGTGTGAGTAGAATCTATGGAAAATCCCTCCTGAGTTGCAGCACCAAAGCAGATATGCAAGTAGATGCTGACGGGTTCCTTCCGTAAAAGAGGACGCATATGTTGGTATGTCGTAGATGGGATTAAGCAGAAAATGGAGGCTTCTACCGTTTGCGGTGGAGGTCTTTTTTTATGCACAGGCCAGCATATGAACGTTTGACACTGAGATGGCATGCGGGCCTGGCAGCGGGAACGGGAAGGTTACACGGGAGGTGGCATGCGGGCCTCGAAGCGGGCAAGAGAAGGCGCTCCTCCGGAAGCAAAACGGAATGGGAAATCGAAACGACAGACAAATAAAAGCGTGTGCAGGAACACGCAGACAGGAGCAGATATGAAAAACACAATGGAAATCAGATGGCATGGCAGAGGCGGACAGGGAGCGAAGACGGCGGCTCTTCTGCTGGCAGATGTGGCATTCAAGGCGGGAAAGTACGTGCAGGGCTTCCCGGAATATGGTCCGGAGCGGATGGGAGCGCCGATTACGGCTTACAACCGTATCAGCACCGAGCCTGTTACAGTACATTCCAATATTTATGATCCCGATTATGTGGTGGTAGTGGACGACGGACTGCTGGAGAGCACGGACGTGACTCATGGATTGAAGGAGAACGGCGCTGTGATTATCAATACGGAAAAGCGGAAGGAAGAGCTGATTCCTCTTCTGCATGGCTATAAAGGGGAAGTTTATACCCTGAATGCAAAGGCCATTTCCCTTCAGGCGCTGGGGAAAAATTATCCCAATTCTCCCATGCTGGCAGCAGTGGTAGCGGTATCCGGCGTCATGGAACAGGAAGAATTCCTTCGGGAGATGGAGGCTTCTTTCCGGCATAAATTTGCCAAGAAACCGGAAGTCATTGAAGGGAATATGAAAGCTTTGAAGCTGACCTTCGGGGAAATTATAAAAAGCAGACACGCTTCTCAGGGAACCGACACACAGCTGCAGAAGGAGAGAAAGGCAGGATGAATATGATTAGTGAAAGGATAAATGAGAAAAGTCCTTGGCAGGATATCACGGAAGGCAATCAGATTTATGAGGCCGCCACTTCCAGGGAATTCCATACGGGAGAATGGCGGACCTCCACCCCGGTGTGGAATCAGGAAAAATGTAAGCAATGTCTCCTGTGTACACCGGTCTGTCCGGATTCATCTATTCCCGTGAAGGAGAAACAGCGGGTGGAATTTGACTATGACCATTGCAAAGGCTGCGGTATCTGCGCAAAAGTGTGCCCTTTTGGTGCGATTACCATGAAGGAGGGAAAATAAATGGCTGTGAGAGAACGTTTATCCGGCAATGAGGCAGTGGCCTATGCCATCAGACAGATCAATCCGGATGTGATGCCGGCTTTCCCCATCACGCCCTCCACGGAAATTCCCCAGTATGTGGCGAATTATATTGCAAACGGAGAGATTGACACGGAATTTATCCCGGTGGAAAGCGAGCACAGCTCCATGAGCGCCACCGTGGGTGCTTCGGCAGCCGGGGCCAGAGCCCTCACAGCCACTTCCTCCTGCGGTTTGGCGCTGATGTGGGAGGAGCTGTATGTGGCGGCCTCCAACAGACTGCCTGTGGTGCTGGCGCTGGTAAACCGTGCCCTGTCCGGTCCTATCAATATCAACGCGGACCATTCCGACAGCATGGGGGCAAGGGACAGCGGATGGATACAGATCTATGCGGAGTCCAATCAGGAGGCCTATGATAATTTTTTACAGGCATATCCTATTGCGGAACACAAAGATGTGATGCTTCCGGTGATGATCTGCCAGGACGGCTTTATCACCAGCCATGGAGTGGAGAATATTCTGCTGGTGGAAGATGATCTGATTCGGGATTTCGTGGGGGAGAGGGAGCCGGAGCATTATCTGTTGAATCCGCAGGAACGGCTGGCGGTGGGACCTTACGCCGTGTCCAACTACTATATGGAGACAAAGCGGGGACAGCGGCAGGCCATGATCAATGCCCGCAGGGTGATTCTGGAAGTGGCACAGCGGTTCGAGGCCATGACAGGACGGAAATATGGGTTCTTTGAAGAGTATCAGCTGGAGGATGCGGAATATGCGGTGGTGATTATCGGCTCCGCGGCGGGGACCTGTAAGGCGGCTATTGACCAGATCAGGAACACTGCCGGGAAAAAGGTGGGTCTGCTGAAAATCAGGGTGTTCCGTCCCTTTCCGGAGGAGGAAATTGCGGCGGCGCTGGCCCATGTGAAGGCGGTTGCCATACTGGACCGTTCGGAGATGTTCTCCGCCACGGGAGGCCCTCTGGGCGCGGAGGTAAGGGCGGCGCTGTACCAGGCAAAGTGCCGGGCGGAAGCCGTGAATTACCTGTACGGCCTGGGCGGCCGGGACATCACGGTGGATGATTTCTGCCAGGTATATGAGAAGCTGGAGAAAATTGCGGCAGAGCACAGGATAACGGACATGTATGAGTACATAGGACTGCGCAGCCGGTAATAAAGGGAATTGCCTGGGGGTATTGTGAGGATGTAAACAAACCTGCAAGTCGGAAGACCGATTTTAGGCATGCGGTTTGGTGTATTGCAGTCTCGGAATTTCGCGCAGGAGAACACGAAACACCTTGCGGAGCCATAAAGGCAAAGCGGAAAACTTTCACAGCAGTTACAGGGAATATGAGTTTTACAATGAATGGAAAATACATGAAAAGTGTATGCAAAGAACGCAGATAGATATGAAGGAGCAGAATATGGAAGCTGCATATAATTTGAAAGAAGTGATGAATAAACCGGAGAGGCTGGCGCCGGGACACAGAATGTGCGCCGGCTGCGGCGGCACCATTGCGGTTCGCGGAGTACTGCGCGCGCTGCATGAGGGAGACCGGGCCGTGATAGGCAACGCCACGGGATGCCTGGAGGTTTCTTCCTTTATGTACCCTTATACGGCATATGAGGACAGCTATATCCACAATGCCTTTGAAAATGCCGGGGCCACACTTTCCGGTGTGGAGACTGCATACAGGGTTCTGAAAAAGAAAGGAAAGGTGAAGGAAGACTATAAATTTATTACCTTCGGCGGCGACGGCGGTACATACGATATCGGATTCCAGTCCCTGTCCGGCGCCATGGAGCGGGGGCATGACATGGTGTATGTATGCTATGACAACGGCGCCTACATGAACACCGGAACCCAGCGTTCTTCCGCTACGCCGCAGTTCGCGGATACTACCACCACACCGGCGGGAAAGGTGTCCGACGGCAAGGTGCAGGTGCGCAAGGACCTGGCAGCCATTATGGCAGAGCACCACATTCCTTATGTGGGACAGACCACTTTTACCGCAAATTTCAAGGATCTGCACACAAAGGCGCAAAAGGCAATTTATACGCCGGGCTCCGCTTTTCTGAATATCCTTGCGCCCTGCCCTAGAGGCTGGGGATATGAGACATCGGAGCTTATGGACATCTGCAGGAAGGCTGTGGACACTTGTTACTGGCCGCTGTATGAGGTAGTGGACGGAAAGTGGATTCTCAGCTATAAGCCCAAAACGAAGCTGCCCATTGAAGAATTTCTGCGTCCCCAGCGCCGTTTCCGGCATCTGTTCAAGCCCGGAAACGAAGAGCTGATCGGATTGTTCCAGCAGGAAGTGGACAGACGCTGGGAGGAGCTGCAGGTGCGGTGCGGCCGGTAAACAGCAGAGAGAAGCAGCAGATAAGATGTGGCTGATGAGCTGTAATCGGTGAGGCAGGGACATTTCAGGGATTCGCTATCGGAGAGAATAAAACATGGATCTGCCATTGCTGGTTGGCAAGAAAATCAGAATTTTGCGGAGGTAAGTTATGAACTTGCTGATGGGGATTGACATAGGAACTTCGAGCGCAAAAGTGATGCTTCTGGACGCAGAAAAAGGCGTACTGGGAGTGGAGAAGAGAGAATATGAGGTGTCTGTTCCGCAGTCCGGATATGCGGAACAGGAACCGGAATTATGGTGGAGAGCGGTACAGGACTGCATCGGAAGGCTGAGGCAGAGGTATGGCTCTCTGTTTTCCTATATTGGGGGAATCGGGCTGTCTGGGCAGATGCACGGACTGGCTTTGACCGATAAGTGCGGAAGGCCGCTTCGTCCGGCAATTCTGTGGCTGGACCAGAGAGCGGAGGCGGAATGCGAAGAACTGAAAAGCATAATCCCCCGGGAGCTTCTTCACAAAGGGATTCGCAACCGCATTTTCCCGGGATTTACGCTGACTTCTCTTCTGTGGGTGAAGCGCAGGGAGCCGGAGATTTTCGCCGGGACAGGTTACGTGCTGCAGCCGAAGGACTACATCCGCTATAAGCTGACCGGACTGATTGGAAGCGAGGTAACGGACGCGTCGGCAACGCTGCTGTTCGATGTGGTAAAGAGGGACTGGGCCAGGCAGATGATAGATTTGTGCGGATTTCCGCATGATATTTTTCCGGAGTGCCACGAGTCGGGGGAGATACAGGGAAATGTAAGCAGCGCGTGTGCGGCAGCTACAGGACTGCCGATATCCGCCCGGGTGATATACGGTATGGGAGACCAGCAGGCCCAGAGTATAGGAAACGGCGTCTTTGAAGAAGGAACCTTTATCTGCAATATAGGGACAGGCGGCCAGGTTTCCGCTTTTTCCAGGGAGCCGGTTTACGATCGGAAGCTGCGCACTCAGACCTTCTGTCACGGGATTGACAGGGCATATTCTGTATATGGTGCTATTCTGAACGCCGGAATGTCCCTGAAATGGCTGAAGGACAATATCCTGGAGGAAAAGGATTTTATGACGCTGAGCCGTATGGCAGATCAGATTCCTGCAGGAAGCGACGGACTTGTCTTCCTGCCTTATCTGACGGGAGAGAGGACACCGCATATGAATCCGGAGGCCCGGGGGATGTTCTATGGTCTGCAGCTGGCGCATACGAAGAAGCATATGGCCAGGGCGGTGATGGAGGGTGTCACTTTTGCTCTGAGGGACTGCATGGAAATTCTGACGGAGATGGGAATCCGGGGAGACAGTGTGATTTCCTCCGGCGGCGGAGCGTCCAGTCCGGTGTGGCTGCAGATGCAGGCGGATATCCTGAACCGGGAAGTCAGAGTGTGCAATGTGGCTGAGCAGGCCTGTCTGGGGGCCTGTATGCTGGCGGGAGCATCGACGGGACAGTTTGCCGATCTGCGGGAAGCGGCGGAACGCTTTGTGACTTACGGAGAGAAACGGTATCTGCCGGACGGGGACAGGGTGGAGACATATGAGCGCATTTACAGAATCTATCAGGAGTTGTATAGAAGGAACGGAGATGTGTGGGCTGTCTGAAATAGATTCAGGGATAAGAATGGCAGAACACAGGAAAATACTCTTGACGGTTATTCGGTGATAGAATATGATGAAAAAAGAGGGGAGAAAAGGAGGAAGTGTATGGTAAAACTGACACCGCCCATGGGATGGAATTCATGGAACACATTCGGAGAGAAAATCAATGAGAAGCTAATAATGGAGACGGCTGATGTCATGGCAGAAAGCGGTCTGCTGAAAAGCGGATACGATTATCTGGTCATTGATGACTGCTGGTCTCTGAAGGAAAGAGACAAAGAGGGAAGACTGATTCCGGATCCTGAAAAGTTTCCGAACGGCATGAAGGCAGTGGCCGACTATGTTCACTCCAAAGGCTTGAAATTCGGTATGTATTCCTGCGCGGGGAATCTGACATGTGCCGGGTATCCCGGAAGCTATGAGCATGAGTTTATTGATGCGGAGACTTTTGCAGGATGGGGTGTGGATTTTCTGAAGTATGACTATTGCTACCACAGTCCCATTGTAGCCGGGAAGTATCTCTACCGTCGAATGGGTCTTGCACTGGAGAATTGCGGGAGGGACATTCTGTTCAGCGCCTGTTCCTGGGGAGCAGATGAAACCCATGAGTGGATTAAGGAATCGGCCGCAAGTATGTGGCGTTCCACGGGAGATATTTTTGACACCTGGGAATCGGTGAAAAAACTGATTAAACAGCAGGAGAAACTGCATCCTTATAATGGTGTGGGCTGTTTTAATGATATGGACATGCTGATTGTGGGAATGTACGGGAAGGGAAATGTGGGACTGAAGGGCTGTACTGATGTCCAGTATAAGACCCATTATTCTGTTTGGGCCCTGCTGGGCTCCCCTCTGATGATTGGCTGTGACATTCGTAATATGAACGAAGAGACCAGGAAGATACTGATGAACCGGGAATTAATCCGCATCAATCAGGACCCGCTTTGTCGCCAGCCGGTGAAGCTGACAGGTATCTGGAGCAGAGAAGACATGGTGATGTATGCCAGGATGCTCTCGGATGGTGATATTGCCATAGGCTTGTTCAACCTCAGTGAAGAGAAAGGCACAGGAAGATTTAACCTGGATGAGCTGGGGCTTCCCATGAGTACCGGAAAGACACTGGAAATGACAGAAGTATGGACGGGAGAGGAAATCACTGCGAAAAATGGTACGATTTCACGCAATTTAGAGCCATTTGACTGCGAAGTGTTCCGGGCCCGAGTAGTGGAACAGTAGCCATGGCTTCCGTATGCATGCATTGCGGAAAAACGTTGACCTACAATGAAATCGGCGCACATAGGAAGTTTATCAACCGGGGCAGTACGACGTTTCTGTGTCGTAACTGCCTTGCGAAGGAGTTGGATGTGCCGCCGGAGCTGATAGATGAAAAAATAGAAGAATTTAAAAGACAGGGCTGTACTTTATTTGTATAGCTCTGTTTCTTTCAGAATATGAATGATAAGAGTCGGGTGGGACAAAAGCTGCCGTCAGAGCAGGCGCTGGCAGCCAGCTGTTGAATATTTTTGTGCAGTCCATGAACGTAATCTTGCAGATGATGCTTTTGTATTTATAACCATTCAGCAACTTTTTCACGAGAAGTCAAAGCTGCGTTTCAGGGCCGATATCAGGCCATCTTGCAATTTTTGCCGGATTTGCATGGGCTGGACCTCTAAATATACCCTAGACATTTCCAATAAAAAAGGTTATAATATACGATGTTGGAAAAATATACTGGTCTTTGGAAGCATTGATTTTGGTGGTGGCGGATGAAGAAGCGGAAAGGCGAAGACAGAATAGTGTATCAGTCCCTTGCGATGGTCACACAGTTCGGCCTGAATATGATTGTTCCCATCTGCTTATTATCTGCGGCAGGCGTCTGGCTGGACGGAAAATTTGGTACCTCTTATCTGACGATTCTGCTGTTTGTCATAGGGGCCGTGGCAGGGGGGCAGAATGTGTACCGTATGGCGAAACGCCTGTATGGCGGCAGAGAAGAAGATAAGGAACAGGGAGACGTCAATGAAGATAATCGAGACACTGAGGAGGACGAATAGAACGCTGCTGGAGATGCATCTGGGGATGGTGTTTTTTGGCATCATCTGTCAGGCAGCAGGAGTCTGGTTCGTGGAAGAGAAAGGACATTATGCGCTGAGCCTCTGGTTTGGCGTTGCTTTTGCTGTGGCCGGCAGTGTTCACATGTGCCGGACGCTGGACAGGGCGCTTCTGTCTGGCAAGGATGCTTCTGGAATCGTGACGAGAGGATATCTATTTCGATATGCTATGGTGGCGGTGGTTTTGGTTGTCATTTCCGTGACGGGGGCGATGGACCCGCTGACTTTTTTCCTTGGCTATATGAGTCTGAAAGTAACGGCTTACCTTCAGCCGATTACTCATAAACTGTGCAATAAGCTGTTCCATGAGACGGATCCGGTGGCGGAACCTCTGGAGGAAGAGGCTGCTGCGCAGGAGGGAGAGATTCCTGCACAAAATTCTTAGGAAAGAGAGGTGAGAGTATGGGACATGGAATTTTGCTGTCCGGTGAGTCTGGCGTTGACTTTACAATCCACGGGGTATTTCAGTATTCCTTTTTCGGACATCAGGTATGGATAACCACATCACATGTGTGCATTCTGATTGTTATGCTGCTGCTGGCAGTTTTTGCCATCGCAGCGAAGAGATGTATGGCGAAGGCATCGGAAGTACCGGGCAGTTTCCAGAATGTGGTGGAAATGATTGTCGAGATGCTGGACAATATGGTAGGCGGCTCCATGGGGCAGGCAGCTCCGAGATATTTTAACTATATCGGAACCATCTTTATCTTTATTCTGGTCAGCAATATTTCCGGCTTGCTGGGGCTTCGGCCTCCGACGGCGGATTATGGCGTTACCCTGCCATTGGCAATACTGACATTTTCCCTGATTCACTATAACAAGTGGAAATATCAGAAACCGTTGACAATCTGGACAGACCTTTGTTCTCCGTTGCCGCCGTGGCTGCCTATTTGGCTGCCTATTAACGTGATCAGTGCTGTTGCGGTGCCGATTTCGCTGTCATTGCGTTTGTTTGCTAACGTTTTGTCGGGAACGGCCATGATGGCACTGCTTTACGGATTGCTGGGATGGTTTGCCACAGCCTGGCCTGCGGCGCTGCATGTGTACTTTGATTTGTTCTCCGGAGCAATTCAGACATATGTATTCTGTATGCTGACCATGACATACATTTCAAATGAGATTGGCGATGGCACGCGCCGTTAGTAGTAAGAGGAGAATCCGCAGGCGGATTTTTTTCAAAACCTTATTATTATTTTTATATTCAGGAGGAAAATAGAATGGATTTCAATGAAAACTTTATCTTAGGATGTTCCGCAATTGGTGCAGGTCTGGCTGTTATCGCCGGTATCGGACCTGGTGTGGGCCAGGGTATTGCAGCCGGACATGCGGCGGCGGCAGTGGGACGTAATCCCGGCGCTCAGCCCAAGGTTATGCAGACCATGCTTCTCGGTCAGGCAGTTGCAGAGACCACCGGTCTGTATGGTCTGCTGGTTGCCATTCTGCTGATGTTCGTGAAACCCCTTCTGCCCTAATCGTGTGAAGAGAATTTCTAAATCTGCAAGAGGGTATAGAACACACCTCAAGAGGGTGTAGACTAAGAAATACTAAAACTTCACACGGAAGAACGCAGGAGCAGCGTTCTTCCAGAAACGTATTTAGAAGGCAGAAAGGAGGTTAAAATGGTATTTTTATCAGGAGGCGGGTCCATGACAAGATTGTTCGACTTGGACTGGCAGCTGCTGGCTGATTCTGTTCTGATGATCATTGCCATCTTTTTCCTGTTCCTTATTTTGAGCTATTGTCTGTTCAATCCGGCAAGGAAGATGTTGAACAGCCGCAAAGACAAGATTCGGAGTGAGCTGGATACGGCAAAGCAGGCTATGGAAAATGCCCAGAGCCTGAAAAAGGAATATGAGACAAAGCTGCAGGAGATTGACAAGGAAGCGGAGAGCATTTTGAGTGAAGCGCGCAAAAAGGCTCTGGCCAATGAGAATCAGATTGTGGCCCAGGCTAAGGAAGAGGCGGGCCGCATTCTGGAGCGGGCCCGTGTGGAGGCAGAGCTTGAAAAGCAGAAGATGTCTGACGACGTAAAACGTGAAATCGTCGTTGTCGCATCGCTTATGGCAGGTAAAATTGTGTCTGCATCCGTAGATGCTGCCATGCAGAATCAGCTGATTGACGAAACCTTGAAAGAAATGGGTGATAAGACATGGCTAAATTAGTATCCAAAACATACGGCGAAGCCCTGTATGAGATAGCCATGGAATCAGGCGTGGACAGGGCCGGTGAGCTGCTGGAGGAGATCCGCGGCATCCGTGAGCTGCTGGCGGCGAATCCCCAGTTTGATGAATTGATGAAACACCCGGGGATTCCAAAGCAGGATAAACTGCAGGTGGTGGATAATGTCTTTAAAGGGCGGGTCAGTGATGAGCTGACGGGCCTCTTTGAGGTTGTGGTATCCAAAGAGCGCTATGGCGAACTGCCGGCAATTTTTACTTATTTTATCGAGCGGGTCAAGGAACAGCAGAGAGTGGGAGTGGCTTATGTGACCACCGCCGTACCGCTCAGCGCCGCGCAGTGCAGCGCTGTGGAGGCAAAGCTGCTGGAGACCAGCGGATACAGAAAGATGGAATTAAATTACCAGGTGGATACCTCGATTATAGGCGGGATGATCATCCGCATAGGAGACAGAGTGATGGACAGCAGCGTCCGCACGAAGTTGAACGGTTTGACTAAACAATTATTACAAATTCAGCTGGGGTGACCGGCTGGAAGAAAGGTGCGACAGATCCATGAATTTAAGACCGGAAGAAATCAGTTCTGTTATCAAGGATCAGATCAGGAGATACGCATCCACCCTGGATGTATCCGATGTGGGTACGGTAATCCAGGTGGCGGACGGTATTGCTCGTGTACATGGACTGGAAAATGCCATGCAGGGTGAGCTGTTGGAATTTCCCGGCGAAGTGTATGGCATGGTGCTGAATCTGGAAGAAGATAACGTGGGCGTGGTACTCTTGGGCAGCGCAAGGAACATCAACGAAGGCGATACCGTCAAAACCACCGGACGTGTGGTGGAAGTGCCGGTAGGCGATGCGTTGATGGGACGTGTGGTTAATTCGCTGGGACAGCCGATTGACGGCAAAGGCCCCATTCAGACAGATAAGTACCGCAAGATTGAAAGAGTGGCAAGCGGTGTTATTACCAGAAAGAGCGTTGACACTCCTCTTCAGACGGGTATCAAGGCTATCGATGCCATGATCCCCATAGGACGGGGACAGCGTGAGCTGATTATCGGTGACCGTCAGACAGGTAAGACGGCCATTGCAATCGATACAATTATCAATCAAAAAGGACAGAACGTAAAGTGTATCTATGTGGCAATCGGCCAGAAGGCATCCACGATTGCGAATATTGTAAAAACCCTGGAGGAATACGGGGCGATGGCTTACACCACAGTAGTGGTTTCCACGGCCAGTGACCTTGCTCCTCTGCAGTATATTGCGCCTTATTCAGGCTGTGCAATCGGGGAGGAATGGATGGAGAACGGAGAGGATGTGCTTGTGGTGTACGATGATTTGAGCAAGCACGCAACGGCATACCGTACGCTCTCCCTGCTCCTGAGACGTCCGCCCGGTCGTGAAGCGTATCCCGGAGACGTATTCTATCTGCATTCCAGATTACTGGAGCGTGCGGTCAGAATGAACGAGGAGTACGGCGGGGGTTCCCTGACTGCGCTTCCCATCATTGAGACCCAGGCAGGAGATGTGTCCGCGTATATTCCTACCAATGTAATTTCCATAACCGATGGTCAGATTTATCTGGAAACGGAAATGTTCAATTCCGGTTTCCGCCCTGCTATCAATGCGGGATTATCGGTATCCCGTGTGGGAGGTGCCGCACAGATTAAGGCTATGAAGAAGATTGCAGCCCCTATTCGTACGGAGCTGGCCCAGTTCAGAGAACTGGCGAGCTTTGCTCAGTTTGGTTCCGAGCTGGACAATGATACGAAGGAAAAGCTGGCACAGGGCGAGCGTATCCGTGAGGTGCTGAAGCAGCCTCAGTATGCACCCATGCCTGTTCAATATCAGGTTATCATCATCTATGCGGTGACACATAAATACCTGCTGGATATACCGACAGAAGAGATTACCAGATTCGAGAAGGAATTCCTTGAATTCCTGGATACAAAGTATCCCGAGGTTCCGGGCAATATTGCGTCGGAGAAGGTGATTTCCGATGAGACCGAGAAGACGCTTCAGAAGGCAATCGAGGAATTCAAGAAGCAGTTTTAATAGAAAGAGGATATAGAATATGGCATCAATGCGTGATATTAAGCGCCGCAAGAGCAGTATTCAGGGTACCCAGCAGATAACAAAGGCCATGAAGCTGGTGTCCACCGTAAAGCTTCAGCGTGCCAGAGCAAGTGCGGAACGTTCCAAAGGGTATTTTACCTGTATGTATGATACGGTGAACAGTATCCTGCAGCGGGTGGGACAGGTTGAGCACAAATATCTGACTTCCGGTGCTTCCTCCAGGAAAGCTGTCATCGTGATTACAGCCAACAGAGGATTGGCAGGCGGCTATAATTCTAATGTGATTAAGCTGGTGACCAGACACCCCCAGTGGAGAAAAGAAGAGCTGGATATCTACTGCCTGGGTACCAAGGGCAGAGATGCGTTCGTGCGGGGCGGTTACTGTGTAAAGGAATGCGAAGCGGAGGTTGTGGAGAGCCCGCAGTATAAGGATGCGGCTGCATTGTGCGACAGGCTGCTGGTATCCTTTGCGGAAGGTGAAATCGGAGAGATTTATCTGGCCTATACCGCTTTCAAGAATACGGTGAGCCATATCCCCACACTGCTTCGTCTGCTTCCGGTAGAGACTTCGGGAGAGAACACGGCGCCGGCGGAGAAGGAGACTTCCGCCATTATGAATTTCGAGCCGGAGGATTCGGAAGCGCTGGATATGCTGATTCCCAAATATGTCACCAGTCTGATTTACGGTGCGCTGAGGGAGTCAGCAGCCAGTGAGAATGGTGCGCGTATGCAGGCAATGGACAGTGCTACCAGCAATGCGGAAGAAATTATAAGCGATCTGACGCTGAAATACAACAGAGCCCGTCAGGGTTCCATCACACAGGAATTGACGGAGATTATCGCCGGAGCGGAAGCGATAGGGTGATAAGCGATGTTTTTTGTGTGTACAGGTAATTATGAAACGAGATTATGCCCGCGCGAACGGGCAGGAAAGAGGTAGAAATGGCAGGAGAGAACAAAGGCAAAGTGACTCAGGTCATCGGAGCAGTTCTGGATATTCGTTTCGATGAGGGGAAACTGCCTGAGATTAACGAAGCAATTCGCATTCCTACCGGAGAGGGCAGTTCGCTGACTGTGGAGGTTTCCCAGCACCTGGGAGACGACACCGTCAGATGTATTGCCATGGGAAGTACCGATGGTCTGGTGCGGGGAATGGATGCGGTTGCAACCGGCGCCCCTATTTCCGTTCCGGTAGGCGAGAAGACGTTGGGGCGAATCTTCAATGTTTTGGGGCAGCCAATCGATAATAAGCCGGCCCCGGAAGGGGTATCTTATGAACCCATCCACAGACCGGCTCCGAAGTTTGAAGAGCAGGCTACGGAGAAGGAGCTGCTGGAGACCGGTATTAAGGTAGTTGACCTGCTTTGCCCCTATCAGAAGGGCGGTAAGATTGGTCTGTTTGGCGGTGCCGGCGTGGGCAAGACCGTTCTGATTCAGGAGCTGATTCGTAATATTGCCACAGAGCATAATGGTTATTCTGTATTCACCGGTGTAGGAGAGCGTACTCGTGAAGGGAACGACCTTTATCATGAAATGACGGAGTCGGGCGTTATCGACAAGACCACCATGGTTTTCGGTCAGATGAACGAGCCCCCCGGAGCCAGAATGCGTGTGGGCCTTACGGGTCTGACCATGGCAGAGTATTTCCGTGACAAGGGCGGCAAGGATGTGCTGCTTTTCATTGATAATATTTTCAGATTTACACAGGCAGGAAGCGAAGTGTCTGCACTGTTGGGCCGTATGCCTTCCGCAGTGGGGTATCAGCCTACGCTGCAGACAGAGATGGGTGCTCTTCAGGAGAGAATTACTTCCACAAAGAACGGTTCCATCACCTCTGTTCAGGCTGTTTACGTGCCTGCGGACGACTATACCGATCCTGCGCCGGCCACCACATTCGCTCATCTGGACGCCACCACGGCACTGTCCCGTTCCATCGTGGAGCTGGGTATTTATCCGGCGGTGGATCCGCTGGAGTCCACTTCCCGTATTCTGGATCCCAGAATTGTTGGGGAAGAGCATTATCAGACGGCCCGCGGTGTGCAGGAAATTCTGCAGCGCTATAAGGAACTGCAGGATATCATCGCCATTCTGGGTATGGATGAGCTGTCGGAAGAGGATAAACTGGTGGTGTCCCGTGCCCGTAAGGTACAGAGATTCCTGTCCCAGCCTTTCTTCGTGGCAGGTCAGTTCACCGGTATGGAAGGCAAATATGTACCCATCAATGAGACCATCCGCGGTTTCAAAGAGATTCTGGAAGGCAGACATGACAATATTCCGGAAAGCTATTTCCTGAATGCAGGCAGCATAGACGATGTGCTGGCCAGAGTATAGGGAAGGGGCCGGAGGGAGGCTGCCGGACCGGAACAGGAGGTATATATATGGCGGATAAGAATGAGTTCCTTCTGCGTATCATTACGCCCGACCGGGTTTTCTATGAGAAGTCGGTGGACATGGTGGAGTTTAATACCACCGAAGGTGAGATAGGCGTACTGCCCGGCCATATTCCGATGACGGTGATTGTAAAGCCGGGAATCCTGCATATCAGTGAGCAGGATGAACAAAAGAAAGCTGCGCTTCATTCAGGCTTTGCGGAAATTTTGCCGGAGAGTGTGACTATTTTGGCTGAGATTATCGAATGGCCTGGAGAGATTGATGAGGAGCGCGCGAAATCCGCAAGAAAGCGTGCGGAGAAACGATTAAGCGGAAAAGCACCGAATACGGACATTGCCAAGGCTGAGACTGCGCTGCAGAGGGCTATGGCGAGGATTCAGGTATTAAGGAATGGTTAAAAATTTTAACCATTCCTGCAAATTGCTTCGCAATTAGCCGAAACCGGAAATAGTTCTTAAGATTTATTCTGGTTTTTGACGCAATAAATAAATGCAGCTGCGGCATACGCAGAACACTTTCCGGTAACAATTAGATGAAAACGTGCATATGCTGTTAAAAAACAAAGAGGAATGCGTATGGAATTTCATTCTAAGCTGTTGCAGCCGTTGCCGGAAAATAAGGTAAGGGGCTGGAATGGGCCCCTTCCTTTTTATATGACGTACCCTGACTATCAGACCTCCAACAGAGAGGCAATGCTGCTGCAGGATCTGGAGTATCTGCAGCAAATGTATCCAAATGATGTGAAACGTTATCAGAAGAGAATAGCGGATATGCTGGATAAGGCAGACTATGAGGGAAGTATGATTTATGACGAGTATCCGGACAGGTACAGTCTGCTTGCCATGACGAAAACAATTTGCGGTGTTCTGGAGAAAGAAGAATCGGAAGCACCAGGTGAGGCTATGATTCAGATTCTTCTTTTTAACGAGGTATATAAACGCAGACATGGGGGACACAGAGGAAATTATTATTTTATATAGGACAGAATATGGATGAACTCAAAGAACTTTTTCAGCAGATACTGAATCAGGATTTAATACAGATAACACTGAGCAATACCGTCGACAGGGAACGGGCGGTTAAGGTAAAAGTACGGCCGGTGATGACCGGAGGAAAACTGGTATTTCAGGAGACACTTTTCCGGGGAACGCAGGTGTTTCACTCCAATCATGCAAAGGAGGAAATGCAGGACCGGCTGGTGGAGTATATGACAGGCTGTTTCCGACAGGCTCAGCTGAGCAGTGTGGCGGAAGAGGCAACAGTATTGGTCAGCAGGAAGAGAAAGGTTACGGTGAAGCGCAGGCGTCACCCGAATGTGGGTGGAAATGAAGAAAGACTTCCCGACCTGTCTCATAATCGATTCAAATGCTATGTCCTGCCGGAGGGACTTCCGGTGGACTTTCTGATTGAACTGGGGGTTCAGACCCCGGATGGGCGGATTATCAATGCAAAATACGACAAATTTCGACAGATAAATCGATATCTGGAGTTTATAAGAGATATATTAAACATTTTTCCGTCGGACAGGACTATCCGCATTGTCGATTTCGGCTGCGGAAAGTCTTATCTGACTTTTGCCATGTATTATTATCTGCATCAGGTGGAGCAGAGGGATATCAAGGTGATGGGGCTGGATTTGAAAGCTGATGTGATAAGGCATTGCAGTGCACTGGCGGAAAAGCTGCATTATGAGGGGTTGTCATTTCAGGAAGGCGATATTCAAAGCTTCCGGGGAGAAGAGCAGGTGGACATGGTGGTGTCTCTCCACGCCTGTGACAAGGCTACGGACTATGCGCTGGAGAAAGCTGTGAAATGGGGGGCATCGGTGATTATGGCAGTGCCCTGCTGCCAGCATGAGCTGAATAGACAAATTCACTGTGAGACACTGCAGCCCCTGCTGAAGTATGGTGTGATTAAAGAACGGATGGCGGCGTTGATTACAGATGCGCTGCGGGCTAATCTGCTGGAACAAAAAGGATATGACACACAGATTCTGGAATTTATAGATATGGGGCACACGCCTAAAAATCTGATGATACGGGCGGTAAAGAGCAATGCAATCCGTCCGGCAGGACGGACAGGTGTGCAGGAAGACTCCACCTGCAGGCTCATGGATTTTCTACAGGTAAATCCTACCTTGAAGGAGCTGTTATGAGGAAAACTATAATCAAGCTTTGTGTTTTTTTTCTGGTTTTTGTACTGTCTCTGGTCATAGTCAGTAAAATCAGAAACAGAGGGCATGATAATCTGACTATGGAAATGGCGCCGTCTACCCTGCCTCTGGTTACCATGGTGACTGACGGGATGGAATATAACCAGCTTCACGGATACTGCACAGATACAGATGTGGCATTTCAGAGAGAGCATGTGACTGTACTGGGAGAAGCCAGAGATACCGGATTTGTGGTGGATACCTATGGCAGAAATGTGTCGGGAATCTCTATTGAAGTGCGGAGTGAGGATGGCACCAGGCTGATTGAAAGCACACAGATAAAGGAGTTTCAGGTCGACGGCGGCAGAATCAGCGGAAATATCGCTTTAAAGGATTTGATTGAAAAGGATACGCAATATTCGCTTACCATATTGTTGGATTTGGGCGAAGAAAATCTGGTTTCCTATTATACGAAAGTGATATGGAGCGATGCACTTTACCTGACCGAGAAGCTGGACTATGTACTGGATTTCCATGAAAGGCTTTACGACAGGGAAGCCGCCAGAGAACTGGCAAAATACCTGGAGACAAATTCAAAGCTGGAGAGCAATATTTCCTTTCACAAGGTAAACATTCACAGCAGCTTCCGACAGATTACCTGGGGAGAACTGAATGTAACGGAAGTGCAGGCGCCTGCAATCCGATTGTCAGAGATTGCAGCACAGACTGCTTCCATGCTGCTGGACTATATTGTGGCTACGGAGGAGGGACGAAACAGGACCTACTATACAGTAACAGAATATTATCGCATACGTTACACGGCGGACAGAATCTATCTGCTGGATTACGAGCGTACCATGACACAGATTCCAGATGCGGAACAAATGTTTGAAAATGACAAGATATTGTTGGGAATTACGGGGACAGATGTTCCCATGATGGAGAGTGAAGACGGCAATGTGGTGATATTTCAGGCGGCAGGCAGATTGTTTAGCTATAATGTGACCACGAATAAGCTGACAATTATTTTTGGATTTTACGATGAGGATAATGCAGACGCCAGAACCATATATAATCAACATTCCGTCAAGATACTGTATGTGGACGAGGGCGGAAATGTACAGTTTGCCGTCTATGGCTATATGAACCGGGGAAGGCATGAGGGGGAGGTGGGGATTCAGCTCTATACCTACAACAGCGCTCAGAATACCATTGAGGAGCTATTGTATATTCCCTATGAGAAATCATATGCGGTGCTGGACGCAGAGATGCGGCAGCTTCTGTATTTGAATCGGGAACAGAAACTGTATCTGATGCTGAACAATGCCGTATATGGGATTGATCTGGCAGGAAGGACTTATTCCCGACTGCTTGAGACGGCTCAGGACGAGGGGCTGCAGGTGTCGGAGGATCATAAGATTGCCGTATGGCCGGTGGGGGAAGACATCTACCACAGTACTTCGCTGGAAATCAGAAACTTCGGAAGTGATACACGGAATAGGGTATCTGTTCAGGAGGGGGAGGTAATCTGCCCCCTGGGATTCATGGAGGAGGATATCATTTACGGGGTGGCCCGGGCCGATGACATTGTGGTGGAAAATTCGGGAAGAATTTTCTATCCCATGTATAAAGTGTGTATCTGCAATTCCGCGGGAGAGCTGCTGAAGGAATACAGGCAGCAGGACGTCTATGTAACGGAATGTACCGTGACGGATAATCAGATTACCCTGGAAAGAGTGAGGCGTCTGGAGACGGGAGCATATCAGGAGACAGAACAGGAGCACATTACCAATAATCTGGAGGCGGAAAAAGGGAAGAACACGATTGTGACCGCCGATACAGAGAAATATCAGCGTTATGTGGAAATACAGCTCAGAAATGAGACGGACAGTCAGACGGTAATGACACTGACTCCCAAGGAAATCGTCTATGAGGGAGGAAGAACGCTTCAGCTGCCGGACGCGGAAGACAATATCAGATACTATGTGTACGGACCATATGGAGTGGACGGAATTTTTAATTCACCTGCGGGTGCGGTGAATCTCGCATACAACCTACCGGGGGTGGTAGTGAACGAAAAGGGAACCTGTGTCTGGCTTCGGGGGAATCGGGTGGCAAGGAATCAGATTATGGCCATTAAGGAAGAGGCTGTCACGGAAGAAAAAGGCCCCCTGGCCGTATGTCTTGACGCCATGCTGGCCAATGAGGGAATTACAAGGAATTCACAGTATCTCCTGGATAGAGGAGAGAATGTTCTGCGGATTCTGGAAGAGAATATGGAGGGAGTGGAGATACTGGACCTGACGGGATGTCCTCTGGATGCGGTACTTTATTATGTAAACCAGGATATTCCCGTACTGTCATTGCTGGAAGACGGGTCTGCCGTACTGCTGGTAGGATTTAACGAATATAATGTGGGAATGCTGAATCCTCTGACAGGAAGCATTGATAAAATGGGAATGAATGATTCCGCAAAATGGTTTGAGGAAAACGGGAATCAGTTTATTACCTATATGAAACAATAGATGAGGAGGCGGGAGAACGTGAAACTGGAAAAAATATCCATGCTGCTGGGCGCCATTGTTATGATTTTGCTGGCCTTTTTGATTGTGTGGCAGGCAGATATTCTGGGGGTGTCCGCAGGCAGACTGGAACAGGATGCGAGAGAGAACCAGAGTATTGACAACAGCTGGGAGGTAGCGCAGGGGATGAATGAAGACCTCTGTGCCATGCTCTTTTACGATCAGGAGAGGGACAAGTGTACCTATTCCATCTATGTGAGCCGGGAAGGATTTTCTTTCGGATACTTTTTCGGAAAAGGGGGTACGGATGTCTACATGACGGAAAATGTGGAGGCTGTGGTGCTGGAAGACAAGGGCATTGCACTTTTATCGCTGAATCAGGATAAGGTGTGCAAAATCAAAGTGGGAGATGAGTCTGATGCGGAATTCATTTCGGTGAATCCTGGTGAACCCTTTGCGCTTGTTCTTCCAATCGACTGTGGGGAAATTACCCTGTATGATACAAAAGAAAATGTGGTCACGCTCTATGATACATATACCGGGATATGAGCTCCAGAGGACGACAGTGGTTCGAGAGCTTGCTTTTTGACCTGTATAATTATATAATGATACAAAAGGGTAAAGAAGCAGGCAAAGAATGAGAGCACTGACGTTATGATTGCACGGGGAGGGAACAAAAATTATGAAAAAGAGAGGAAAACTGACGGGAGTGGCAGGACTGGCGGTAATTATAGCCTTTGGATTGACAGGATGCGGGAATAAGAGTCCTCTGGATCCGGCCAATCCTGTGTCACTGACCGTTTGGCATTACTATAACGGCTCTCAGCAGGCGGCTTTTGATGCGTTGGTAGAGGAATTTAACGATACCGTGGGCAGAGAAAAGGGAATCTATGTGCAGAGCTACAGTCAGGGGTCGGTTTCCGATCTGGAGACGGCAGTGAGAGACTCTATCAGCGGAAAGGTGGGAGCCGCGGAAATGCCGGACATGTTTTCTTCCTATGCGGATACCGCCTATGAAGTGGAGCAGGCGGGAGCCCTGGCTAATCTGTCTGATTATCTCGGGAAGGAAGAGCTGGAAAAGTATGTGGATTCTTATATTGAAGAAGGCTGCATTGCCGGGGATGGCACCCTGCGTATATTTCCCACGGCAAAGTCTACGGAGATTATGATGATCAACAAGACAGACTGGGAGACCTTTGCGGCAGCGGCAGGAGTCTCTCTGGATGATTTGAAGACAATAGAAGGTGTCACTGCAGTGGCGCAGACATATTATGAATGGACGGACAGCCAGACACCGGATATATCGGGAGATGGCAAAGCTTTTTATGGAAGAGATGCGGTGGCAAATTATTTTATCATTGGTATGCATCAGCTGGGAGTGGAGATTTTTCAGGTGGAGAATGGACAGCTGACTCTGAATATGCCAAAAGAAGAATTACATCGCCTTTGGGAGAATTACTATGTGCCCATGGTGAAAGGGTATTTTGGAGCCTATGGTTCGTTTCGTTCTGATGACGTGAAGACTGGAGATCTCCTTGCCTATACGGGCTCTACTTCGTCCGCCATGTATTTTCCCAGTCAGGTGGAGCTGGATGAGTACAGTTATCCCATTGAATATATTGCAATGCCGGCACCGATATTTGAAGGTGGGGAACGCTATGCCGTACAGCAGGGAGCAGGAATGGTGGTCAGCAAATCGGATGAAAAGCATGAGTATGCTTCTGTGGAATTCCTGAAATGGTTTACAGAGGCGGAAAACAATCTGCGTTTTGGATGTGTATCCGGGTACCTTCCGGTATGTAAGGAGGCGAACAGCGTAGAAAAGCTTGATCAGGTAATCGAGGAGCAGCAGCTGGAGGTGTCGCCTAAAACTTATGACTGTCTGATGACGATTTTTGAGGAAATGAAGAGCATGACTTTGTATGCCAACAAAAGCTTCGAAAATGGCTCTGCCGCCAGGAAGGTGCTGGAGTATAATCTTACTGACAGAGCAATTCAGGACCGGGCAAGTGTGGAGGCATTGCTGCAGCAGGGGAAGAGCCTGGAGGAAGCGGCGGGACCTTACATAACGGAAACTGCTTTTGAAGAATGGTATCAGGATTTCTGTGAAGCGTTAAACGTGGCGGCAGGTTCTTCTCCAGTTAAGTAAGTGCAAAATGGGAAGCCGTGGTTCCCATAATCAGATACTTCGCGGCCGCCTGATGAGATATTAAAACTGATGCGGAGCAGAGTGGAAATGAATAAGCAGGGATGCGTATGAGTGAGACGGGAGAGAAACGTCAAAAGAAAAAGACTACAATATTCAGAATCTTTCTGATTCCTTTGATTCTGATTATGCTGATACAGAGTGTGATTACCATCGGTACTTTAGTGGTCAGAAGGACCACGGAAGCGTTGGAAGCATATTCTGTGGGAATGATGAATCAGCTGGTTGAAAACCGCAGGGTGATTTTACAGAATGACATGAATCAGCGCTGGGCGAAAATCCATGAGCAGGAAGTGGTCATGGAAGGTATTTTAATGCAGTTTTTGGACAGCAGGGATTCAAGTGTGGATGAACTTTTGGAATCTCAGGAGCAGAAAAAGGAATTGCTGGAGCAGATGTTTCCAAAGTGTCTGGGTGTGCTGCAGAGTAATTTTACCACAGGAATTTTCGTCATACTGACAGGGCCGGACATGGAATTACAGGCAGAGTTTGACGGCTTTTTTATCAGAGATTCCGATCCCAATACAAACCCGGCGAATTATACGGATTTATTGTTGGAGAGAGGCGGGAAACATTTGTCCAGAGAGTGGAATATTCCCCTGGATACCTGCTGGACCACCCGATTTCATATGGACGGGCAGGGAGAAAAGGAATCCGATAGGTTCTTTTATGAACCATGGAAAGCAGGGAAGAACTACCCGGATGCGAATACGGAAGATCTGGGATATTGGTCGCTGCCTTTTTCTCTGGAAAAGGAAACTGCAGATTCCTATGAAATGATTACTTATTCCGTGCCGCTTCGGCATGAAGGACAGGTGTATGGCGTACTGGGGGTAGAGATTTCCAGCAGGATGCTGTATAATTATTTCCCGGCTGTGGAATTGGATAATTCTCAGCAATCCGGGTATATGATGGCTGTCAGGCAGAAAGACGACAGTTATGCTCCGCTGATAGGGAAAGGAGTTCTCTATAATCTGGTTCGTTCTGCGAAAGATTCATTTACTCTGCAGCAGACGGATTATGAAAGCCTTTCACAGGTAGAGGGGATTTTGTTGGATAAGCAGAAGGTTTACGCTGTGATCTGCCCGTTGATACTATATGGCAATAATGTGCCTTATGAGAATACAGAATGGATGCTTTTGGGATTGAAAACGGAAGAAGATCTCTTTGGAATGAGTCGTCAGCTTTATGTGTGGACGGTGATTGCTGTTCTGATTGGGTTGGTTTTTGGGGTGTTTGGCATCTATTTTCTGGTAAAGCATCTGACCAGACCGGTGCAGAGGCTGATGAGCTGTATCAGCAGAGGAAGAGAGGGTCTTGCGGAATTCAGAGCATCCAATATCCTTGAAATTGACGCTCTATATGATGTAATGAAGAAGCTGACAGATGGACAGAAGGAAGCAGAGAACATTCTTCTGGAGGAAAAGGAGCGCTATCGCATGGCACTGGAATCTTCCAGAGATGTATTCTTTTCCTATGACATTCAGAATCATACTGTAGACATTGTAAACCATGATACTTTGAGCGGACAGTGGTATTGTGAAGAGTTCGAAAGCAGTTTTATCAGTCCGGAATGTATTTATGATATGGACCGGGAGGCTGCTATAAAAGCACTGCAGGCCAGGGCTGACAAGCTGACTGCGGAATTCCGATTAAAATGGCCCATGGACGGAGAGTTCAAGTGGGTGCTGTTTTCCGCGAAGGCAGTTTATGACACGGAGGGAAATCGGCGCAAGCTGATGGGAAGTATCCGTGATATCCAGGAACAGAAGGAGAAAGAAGAACGGCAGCTGCGGAAAAATACAAGAGACGGTGTCACCGGCCTTTATGCTTTCAGTGCAGGGATGGAGCAGCTGCAGAGGTGCCGCAGTGTCCGGCCGTCCGGAGTTATTATAGAATTGGTCTTGAATCAACTGAAGGAGACCAATGAGAAAAACGGAATTGTGTTTGGAGATATGATTCTCGAGGAAATCGGGAACCTGATTCAGAACAGCTGCCGTTCGTTTACCGATGAAACGAAGGGAAAGGCAGTGGCTTTCCGGCTGGACGGAGACGAATTTGTGCTGTGGATGGAGAATCAGTCTAAAGAGCAGGCTGCAGAATTTGTGGAAAAATTGCTGGAAAAGATTGCAGTAAGCTTTGACAGGGAAACATTCAGTGTGGACGTATGTGCAGGGCTGGCCTGTGGAGAGAAGAGACAGACTGCGGAGATGCTGATTTGCAGGGCGAAGCTGGCCCGGACACTTATAAATTCCGGTACAGGAGGGAAATATTTCTTTTACGAAGACATCCCTGCGGAGGAACAGAGAGCATTGCCTCAGCTGCAGGGACGTGAGATTAACAGTCTGGACTACGGTGATGATGTGAATCTGGTGTCCGTGGCGTTGAATCTGTTTGGAAAGGGAGTAGATTTTTCGGCGCAGATGATGCTGATGGTACGGAAAATCGGCAGGTACTATCAGGCACGGGGCGTATTGATCTCTGTGCTGCAGACAGATTTCAATTCCAATTATCTGGAATACCAATGGCATGAGAATGGAGATAAATTTGCCGAAAGCGTAAGGAAGTACAGGGAAGAAGAGAAAAGGGAATTCCATGATTGGCTGGGACAGGAAGAAGTGCACAGCTTTACAGCACAGGACAGCAGCCGGGAAGTGGTTCGTCTGTTTTTGAATGTTGCGCCGGGACAGACAGGAATTGTACTGCCCATGTATGATAATGGAAGTTATATGGGAAATATATGTATTCTTGGCATAGATACACGTATTGCAAAAGATCCGGAAGAGCGCCAGAATCTGGCGGAGCTGGGCAGAGTGATTCAGACACAGCTGAATCAACAGCAGCATGACATTGCGAGCAAGGCAAAGTCAGAATTCCTGTCTCGGATGAGCCATGAAATCCGTACACCAATGAACGGCATTATCGGTATGACTGCCATTGCGCTGCAACAGGATCAGAGCCAGGAAAGAATGATAGACTGTCTGCAGAAGATACAGTCTTCGTCAGATTACCTGCTGGGGTTGATTAATGATATTCTGGATATGTCCAAAATCGAAAGCGGCAAGATGAGACTGGAACCTGTCAATTTTGATATGAAAGAAATGCTGGATACTATAAAAGAACTCATCACACCGCAGTCGGCGGCTAAGGAAATCACATTTGTGCAGGATATCAGGCTGACGCAGCGCTTTTTTATGGCGGACAGAATGAGAATCAGTCAGGTATTGATTAATCTGCTGGGCAATGCGGTGAAGTTTACCCCGGTAAAAGGGAGGGTGACACTGACAGTACAGGAAGAGATACAGAACGGCAAAGGGGCAGAACAAAATCCGGAGGGAAAAGTATTGGTTACATTTGCCGTAAGCGATACAGGCATCGGTATTGCAAAGGAAGATCAGGAGAGAGTATTCCGTTCCTTTGAACAGGCAGTGGATAAGAATCCGTCAAAGCAGCAGGGAACAGGGTTGGGACTTTCTATCAGCAGCAGACTGGTTCAGCTGATGGGAAGCAGTATTCGTCTGGAAAGTACAGTGGGAGAAGGCAGTACATTCAGCTTCACGGTTCTTCTGGCGCCCGGGAAGGATGCAGAAGCCCAGGGCCAGGAAAGAGAGGTCAGCTTCGAGGGATATCGTATTCTTGTGGTGGAAGACAATGAAATCAATGCGGAAATTGCCCAATGTCTTCTGGAAGAAAGGGGCTTTGGCGTGGATTGTGTCTATGACGGAGTTCAGGCGGTGGAGAGGATTCGTGATACGGCCCCGGGCACTTATGACGTCATTCTGATGGACATTATGATGCCCGTGATGGATGGTTTGGATGCCACCAGGACCATCCGTGGTATGGAGCGGGCAGACTGCCATACCATACCCATTGTGGCCATGTCTGCCAATGCTTTTGACGATGATCTGAAGAAGTCTGTGGAATGCGGCATGAACGGACATCTGTCCAAGCCTGTGGAGGTGGATAAGCTGTATCAGATGCTGGACGAGGTGCTGCGGAGATGATGCTCTATCCAGTTGCCGTGGAGATAGTGGAGGATGAATACAGCGGATGTGATAGTCCAGGCCAGCGGATTTTTGGTATCAAGCGGAATCAAAGAAGGCGCCATGCAGAGAATGGCGCCTTTGCTGACTTTTGAAATGTAATTTTTATTGACAGATTCAAACATCTGATTTATAATAAATAAATCAAGAATAATCAATAAACCGTGCATCACGCACATTCAGGCGTTTCTGCCACTTACTCAGAAGGAAAACAAATTAATGAAAAACAGTGGCAGGAGTATATCCATATGTGACTTCTGCCGGAAAAGGGGAGCATATGGAAATGAGGAAAAGGAGTATCAGTATGGCATCAGAGAACAGGACGAATACCGTGGAGGACATTATTGCGCTGCCGGAGGGGCAGAGGGCGGAATTATTTGACGGGGAGATGGTGATGATGGCGTCCCCGGCCACAACCCATCAGGGAGTGCTGGGGTGGCTTTTTGTGGAGATTTCCAACCATATCCGGGAGAAAAAAGGGAAGTGTCAGGTGATTCCGGCGCCTTTTGCGGTTCTTTTGAAGGACGACGGGAAGAATTATCTGGAACCGGATATCGTGGTGATATGCGATGAGAAGAAGCTGGATGACAGAGGGTGCCACGGCGCGCCGGACTGGGTGATAGAGATTGTGTCGCCCTTCAGCAGGAAGCTTGATTATGGCAGGAAGCAGGCGGCTTACATGGAGGCAAGTGTGCGGGAGTACTGGATTGTGGATCCGGAGAAGCAGGCCATCGCAGTGTATCATCCCAATCAGCCGGATCTGCCCGCCATATACCGCTTCGGCGACTGTGTGAAAACGGATATCTGTGAGGGACTGGTGATTAACTCTGCTCCGCTGGGAGATATTCATTATAGCTGAGGATATTATCTGCTTTTTTACTTCGCAGACAGGTCTTCTGCCACACAGATCTGAGATGGGAAGTGTATCTCAGGCCTGATTTTATTTGTGACAATAGAATCCTCTCAAAGTGTGGATTCTATTGTCTGTGTTCATTCCGCCACTGTCTCGGCGAAACCCTGTATACATTTTTAAAAGCCCTGGAAAAATGAAGCTGGTTGGGATACCCCACCACATTTCCGATATCAGCGATGGATAAATCCGTGAGCTTTAAAAGCTCCGTGGCTTTGGTCATGCGGTAGGAAATGAGGAATTCCTGGGGTGTCTTTCCCATGCTCTCATGAAAAATTTTCCCGAAATAGCTTCGATTCAGGCCGCAGGCGGCCGCAATATCTTCCACAGAGATATCATTCTGAAAATTTTGTTCGATAAAAGCGAAAGCTTCTTTAATATAAAAATCTCTAAGACGGTTTCCCTTGCTTATCTGAGTGGCGGTGGAGCTGACGGTCTGCAATATAGGTACAGACCTGATTGGGAAATAACATAAATCCCTGTCCGCTTTTGACCTGGTATTCCACATCTTCTCCCCTGCCGTTATCTGCGATCAGCTTTCCTGTGCCGGACAGACACAGATGGAAGAGATAATGATTTCTGGCGGCAGGCCCGAAAGAATGGGAAGGATCACATTGTTCCCAGCCGAACTGATACAACCCTAAGTCGATAAAGTTTTCACTTGGAAATACGGAGAAGATTACTTCGCTCATATAGATCACCTCGAATTCATTATATACCAAAATGCGTGGTGACTTCAAATATAAAAGGGAAAAGTCGCATAATGGCATAAAATAACTAAATTTCAGAGGCTTCGGCAAATATGACTGGGTAGGATTCCGAAATTACATGGATCTGTTTACGGATGCCCGGGTTGGAAAATCCTACTGGTTTACTATCAAGCTGGCTGTGGTGACCACTATTGTGGTAAATGTGCTCAGTCTGATTCTGGCACTGGGGCTGAACAGCAAAATCAGAGCGAAGGGCTTTTTCCGGGGCGCATATTTCCTGCCAAATATCCTTGGCTCTCTGGTGGTAGGTTATATTTTCAATTACTTTTTTACATATATTATTCCGGCGCTGGCGGACATGACCGGAATCAAGTCCATGAGCACCAGCATCCTGTCCAGCCCCAGTAAGGCCTGGATTGGCGTTATGATTGTGTGTGCATGGCAGGCGATTGCAATGAATACCATCATTTATATCTCAGGACTTCAGACTGTGCCTGAGGATGTATACGAAGCCGGCGGCCTGGACGGCGCCACGGGATGGAAACAGTTCAAGCACCTGACATTCCCGCTGATTATACCGTTTTTCTCCATCAATATGGTGCTTAGTGTGAAGAATTTTCTGATGGTATTTGACCAGATTGTTGCATTGACTAAGGGGGGGCCCTCTCAGAGTACGGAATCTATCTCCTACCTGATCTATAATAACGGTGTGTCAGGCGGTCAGTTCGGATTCCAGAGCGCCAACGCAGTGGTATTCTTCATCGTGATTGTCATTATTTCCGTTGCCCAGATGAAATTTTCCGGTTCAAAGGAGGAGCAGCTATGAAACATACATCCACAATTGGCAAATCGAATAAAACCATTATGGTCCTGTTGATTCTGGGACTTTCCACGATTATCTTCCCTTTATATATGACTATCGTGATTGCCTTTAAGCAGCCTTCGGAAATGACTAACAGCATTGGGGGTATTCTGTCCCTGCCGAGGACCTGGAGCCTGGAGAATTTCAGAGAGGCTATGAGAGTCACGGACTTCTGGCGCTCCCTGGGGAACAGCCTGCTGATTTCCGTGACAACCATTGTCCTGTCAGTAGCCATTCATTCCCTGATGGGCTATGCGTTGGGCAGAAATAAGGCAAAGAGCAAATTTTACAGTTTTGTATACCTTTTTATCGTCAGTGGTATGTTTGTTCCTTTTGCTATTCTGATGATGCCCCTGGCAAAGCAGACGGCAGAGCTGCATTTGGCCAACTGGGCGGGTGTTATTATTCTGTATGTGGTATTTTATATGCCAATGAACATCATGCTGTATTCCGGTTATTTGGTAAATATTCCCATCGCGCTGGAGGAAGCGGCAAGAGTGGATGGTGCTTCCACCTGGAGAACGTATTGGAGTATTATTTTTCCGATTATGGGACCCATGCATGCCACTGTTGCGGTTATCACCGCGCTGGCTGTCTGGAACGATGTGATGACTCCGCTGATTATCATGGCTGGTTCCGGACAGAATACTCTGCCTCTGGCACAGCTGAATTTCCAGTCTCAGTTTGGCACAAACTACAACCTGGCGTTTGCATCTTACCTGCTCTCGCTGATTCCGATACTGATTTTCTACCTGATCTGCCAGAAACAGATTCTCAACGGTGTTACCAACGGTGCAGTGAAGTAAACAGGAAAATGCGGAATCCGCCTTTATAGTAAAGGAAACTTTCAGGGTATTGTGTATGAACTGAACAGGGACCTTCCGTGGCTGGCCCAAAAGGCCGGCCGCTTTTATATTATGGGAAACCCGTCATCAGATGGATATGGAATGAGAACAGTGCTGAAGACATTTTTTAAGCTTGCGCAGTATTAAAAAATTGGTTAAAATAATACTATCCAATTGTGAAAAGGTGGTAAGGCGAACGTTATGGCAATTAAATATGAAAGTGAAAAACGTATTTTTACTCTACACACAGAGAATACAACTTATCAGATGAAGGTGGATGCCTTTGGCTTTCTGCTGCATCTGTATTATGGCAAAAAAGTATCCGGTGATATGGACTATCTACTCACCTATCTTGACAGGGGATTCTCGGGGAATCCTTTTGATGCGGGAGCAGACAGAACCTATTCCATGGATGCGCTGCCCAGAGAGTATCCGGACCTTGGTACCGGAGACTATCGGAACAGCGCTATTGCCGTGCGGGGAGCAGATGGCTCCGAATGCTGCGATCTGCGTTATGTGGGATATGAGATAAAAGAAGGAAAATATGCGCTGCCTGGGCTTCCGGCAGTTTATGCATCGGAGGAAGAAGCAGAGACTCTGGAAATCCTGCTGGAAGACCCGGTGAGCAGGGTACAGGTCAGACTGCTGTACGGAGTGCTGGCAAGGGAAGATATCATTACCCGAAGTGCGTTTATTGAGAATAATGGCAGCAGTGAGATAACTGTGGAAAAAGCAGCCTCGGCCTGCCTGGATTTTGTCACAGGGGAATATGATTTGCTGACTTTTTACGGAAGACATGCCATGGAGCGCAATTTTCAGAGGACGAAGGTGGAACATGGCTGTTTTTCCATCGGAAGCCGCAGGGGGACTTCCAGTCACCAGTACAACCCGGCGGTAATCCTGGCGGGACGGGATACAAAGGAGGAGCACGGAAGCTGCTATGGCTGCGTGTTTGTCTACAGCGGGAATTTCCTGTGCCAGGCGGAGAAGGACCAATTCGGCCAGACCAGAGTGCTGATGGGACTACAGGAGGATTTGTTCCACTATCCGCTGAAGCCGGGAGAGAGGCTGGCGGTGCCTGAGACCATTTTGGGATATACGGACAAAGGTCTGGGAAAATTGTCGAATCTGTTCCAGCGTTGTATCCGGAATCATATCTGCCGGGGAAAGTATGCTCATCAGGCCAGGCCGATATTGCTTAACAGCTGGGAGGCTGCATATTTTGACTTCGACGGGGAGACCATTGTCAGACTGGCGAAGGATGCCGCCGGGCTGGGAATCGATATGGTGGTCATGGACGACGGATGGTTCGGAAAGCGGGAAGATGACAACAGCGGCCTGGGAGATTGGCAGGTAAATGAGAAGAAGCTGGGCTGCACGCTGGGAGAGATGATTGAGCGGGTGAATGCCCTGGGCGTGAAATTCGGGATTTGGATTGAACCGGAGATGGTTTCCGAGGACAGCGAACTGAATAGAGCGCATCCAGACTGGGCCATGCGGGTTCCGGGAAGGAAACCGATCCGGGGAAGGAATCAGCTGGTGCTGGATTTTTCCCGGGAGGACGTGCGTAATTATGTCTTTGAACGTATCTGTGACGTTCTGGACCAGGGAAACATCGAGTATGTGAAATGTGATATGAATCGGAGTATTTCCGATGTGTATTCCATGGAAAAGCCACAGGGAAAGGTCTTGTATGACTATGTACTGGGTGTGTATGATTTTCTGGAAAAGCTGACTGCCAGATATCCGGACATCCTGATTGAGGGCTGCAGCGGAGGGGGCGGAAGATTTGACGCGGGTATGTTGTATTATACGCCCCAGATCTGGTGCAGCGACAATACAGACGCGGCGGACAGGGTACGGATTCAGTATGGGACATCCTTTTTCTATCCGGCCTCAGCGGTGGGGGCACATGTGTCTGCAGTGCCCAATCATCAGACAGGCCGCCGCATCAGCCTGAACACCAGAGGAGTGGTGGCCATGGCGGGCACTTTCGGCTATGAGCTTGACCCGGGAAAACTGACGGAAGAAGAGAAAGAGACTATAAAGGGACAGGTGAAGCAATATAAAAAATATGCGCATCTGATTCAGACAGGAGATTATTATCGGCTGTCCAATCCCTTTCAGGACGATTGCGGCGCGTGGATGTTCGTGTCGGAGGATGGGGGACAGGCACTGGTGAATGTGGTGATGCTGGAAAACCATGGGAACATGACGGTGAGCTATGTGAAGCTGAAAGGTCTGATGCCGGATGTCCTGTACAGAGATGTTGCTTCCGGGAAGTGTTATTATGGCTCCGCACTGATTGAGGCGGGGATTCCAATGCCTGTGGAGATGGGAGAGTACAGGGCTTATCAGTGGGAGTTTGCCGCTTGCAAAGAAGCGGAATAAAGCTATGCTTTCTGTAAAAAGGACTTCAAAGTAAAGATACAGCTGCAAAACGGAGAAGATAAAATGGCGGAGAAGAAAAAAAGCAATCCGGAAGAGAATAGGAAACGGAAGACACTGTGGATTACACATACAGCGGTTTTTATCGCGCTGCTGGTTGTGATACAGATTGTCACTGCTGCATTGGGGAATACCATTATCACGGGTACGCTGGTAAATGCTGTATTGATTATTTCCGTAATGACAGGGGGAATGTGGTCAGGTGCGGCTGTTGCGGCCGTTTCGCCTGTTATGGCGAAGCTTCTGGGAATAGGACCGCTTTGGAGCCTGATTCCCTTCATTGCGGCAGGCAATCTGGTGCTTGTGATTGTGTGGCATTTCCTGGGCAGCAGGAAGGGAATCTCGCTCTTCGCCGCACGGACAGCAGCAGTGATTGCGGCAGCAATTGTGAAATTTCTGGTGCTGTATTTGGGAATTGTGAAAATAGCGGTTCCGTTGCTGTTAAAGCTGCCGGAACCTCAGGCGAAAGTGATTTCAGGGATGTTTTCGATTTCTCAGCTTATTACGGCATTATTGGGAGGGATTGCAGCACTGCCAGTGTTGGTATCAGTGAAAAAGGCAAGTCTAAACTAAACGCTCATGCAGCCAGCCCCCATTCATAAAAGCGCTGGGGGCTTAGCTGATGCACACGAATCAATCTGCTGCCTGGGATTTCGCGCAAAAGAGCATGAAGCACCCGGCGGAGCTGCAGAGTCAGGTTTTAGGATTTTTCAGGTTCTTTATCTCAGAGATAAGTGAAGCGATACGGACATCTTTTTCTGCCAGTGTCGCTTTGAGTCTGACCAGTGCCGTATCTTTCTCAGAAAGTACCGCTTTTATTTTTACCAGCGCCATGTCCTTGTCGGCAAGGGCGGTTTTGATTTTTGCCAGATCCATGGTTTTCTCTGCCAGTGCGGATTTTGCCTTGGCTAATTCCGTGTCTTTTTCAGCCAGCAGTACCTCCTGCTTCAAAATTCGATCTTGCAGCTCACGGAGCGCTTTTGTTGTCTCCTCCGCTAACTGCCGTGTGGAAAATGGCAACCTATCTTTTGCGTTCTGAATCCTTTTATTTTTTTGCACTGTCATTTTGATTTCCCCTTTGTAACTGCCGCAAAGAGAGAGGCCTGCCAACGAATGGCATATAATATCGTACAGGCGCTCCTCTTCGCCGGGCAGATTGATGTGGATTAAGTCTATCATAGAAATCCCTGGTTTGTCACCATGTAGTTTCGGCAGGAATCGGACATACTGCCATGAACAATAAAGGGAAAAGTAACAAAGACCCTGCATTTGCAGGGCCTTTGCCGTATTTCTATAGTATAAACATGTAGAAAAACGGGGCTTTAATTGTTCAGCGCAGTTTTCTGAGCAACCTCTGTCTTTTTTTCATAACAGGCGAAAGCGCTGTTTACCAGATTCTGATCCGGTTTTGGGGTGAAAAGGCTGACAATTGGAACGATTACCAGACCTGCCAGCATGGCGATGGCGCCGCAGTTGATAGGGGACTGCATAATCTCCGGGAAAAAAGACCGGAAGAAAATGTTGGTGACCATCAGCACGGAGCTGAACAGGAAGCAAACCCAGCAGGATGCTCTGGTGACTCTTCTGGAATACAGCGAGTACAGGAAAGGAGCCAGAAACGATCCGGCCAGGGCGCCCCATGACACTCCCATCAACTGCGCGATAAAGGTTACGGCACTTTTATACTGAATCAGAGCAAGAATCGAAGAAATGGCGATAAATACAACAATCAGGGCACGCATGCACAGTACCTGTTTTTTCTCGCTCATTTCTTTGCGGAATAATTCTTTGATAAAATCAATCGTCAAAGTGGAACTGGAGGCCATGACCAGAGAGGACAGAGTGGACATGGAGGCCGACAGAACCAGAATTACCACAAGCGAAATCAGCAGGGGAGATAATCCGGACAGCATAGCGGGAATAATGACGTCAAAGCCGTCTGCGGCGATATCTACCTGGTCGGAGAATAATCTGCCGAAGCCGCCCAGAAAATAACTGCCGCCGGCGACAACCAGAGCAAAGAAGGTGGAGATGACAGTCCCTTTTTTTATAGACGCCTCATTTTTAATCGCATAGAATTTCTGAACCATCTGCGGCAGACCCCAGGTGCCCAAAGAGGTAAGAATGACTACAAACAGCAGATTCAGCGGATCCGGGCCGAAAAAAGAGGAGAACGTTCCCGGCGTGGAAGAGACAGTTTCGTCCGTGACTTTTGCCAGGCTGTCCAGCGCTGTCATGAAGCCGCCTTTGCTTTTTAAAACGGCGGCGATGATGGTAACGATACCGCCCAGCATGATGATACCCTGAATGAAATCATTGATGGCAGTGGCCATATAGCCTCCTGCAATGACGTAGATTGCTGTCAGTACGGCCATGAGAATAATGCAGACAGAATAATCAATGTTGAATGCCATTCCGAAAAGCCTTGACAGACCGTTATACAGTGAGGCAGTATACGGAATCAGGAAGATGAAAATGATTACGGAAGCGCCGATTTTAAGGGAGCGGCTTCCGAAACGTTCCCCGAAAAACTGCGGCATGGTGGCGGAATTCAGATGCTGGGTCATAATCCGTGTTCTGCGCCCCAGCACTGCCCAGGCCAGCAGAGAGCCGATGAGGGCATTTCCAATTCCGGCCCAGGTGGCTGCAATGCCATACTTCCAACCGAATTGTCCGGCGTAACCCACGAACACAACCGCCGAGAAATAGGAAGTACCATAGGCAAATGCGGTCAGCCAGGGACCTACAGAACGTCCGCCAAGCACAAAGCCGTTGACATCGGTAGAGTGCTTACGACAGTAGAGACCGATTCCAACTAATACTGTGAAATAGATGATAAGTAATATAAGTTTCATGATAATGCTCCTTTATATGTTTCATTCAATATTTTAATACATTGAAAGTTTAAAGCGCTAAAGTGACTATACCACAGAAAGATTACAGATGCAAATCTTTTTTGAAATTGATGGGAAATTACGAAGAAAGATCAGAAGAACTTCTGTCGGATTGTACCGAAAAGAGCAGTTGAACCCGAAGCATATTGTCGTGAAGCTCTGCTTTCACATCTCCGCCCATTTTTTTCATAAGTTCCTGTACAATGAACAGGCCAAGGCCGGAGGAGCTTTTACCCCGGGCCGGATCCGCCTTGTAAAAACGATCGAATATCCGGGCCGGATCCAAAGTACTGTCTACTTGTACCGGATTTTCAAAAACAATAACCGAAACTTTCTGAGACAAAAGTTTCGGCCGGTAAGCTGCGTTCATGCAGGAATGAGCTGCATCGATCAGTTCAGAGGTAATTTCCATCTGGGAGATAGCAAGCCCGCCAGCCCCATGGATGAGAGCATTCTGAATCAGGTTCAGAAAAATACGTTTCAGAGCATCTTCTTCTGCTGAAACGTAGAAAGACTTTGAGGAAAAGGAAATTTCCGGTGAAATTCCTTTTTTTTCGAATTCCGTATAAAAACTTAAGAGACAGCTTTCCAGAAGGGGAAATACCTGTACTTTTTTCAGGCTGTCTCTGGAGAAGGTGAATTCCTCGTTTGTGAGTTTGGTGTACAGGAACAGTTTTTCCAGCATATCTTCCAGTTCAGTTAACCTGATGGAAGAAATCTCCAGATAGTGATCTCTCTTTTCTGAATTCCGGCATTCCCGTGCCAGCTGAATATAACCGGAAGCTCCGGTAAGCGGAGTGCGAATATCGTGAGCCAGATTCGTGATACTCTGCTTCAGCTGTTTTTCCGCCTTATTATATCGGAAGTGCTCTATATCTTTAGCGGCAAGAACCTGATTCATTTTTCGACACAGGGTAAGCAAAACATGCTGGCGGCTGTTAACCGCCAGCTCCAGATGGCTTCCCCGGGCGATTTCGTTAAGTTGACCGCATAGAGAACGAATATCCAGACAGAGCCGTATATGAAATAAAATGAGAAAGACACAGGTCATAACTGACAAGATAAATAAAACATACATTTTAATGTTTTTCCTTTCGGACAAAGTCTTAACTTTACAAACAATTCTTCTATCCGTAACAGTTCAGGGCTGTCTGAACTGTTACGTCTAAACTGTTACTTCTCTCCTGTCAGATGTCCTGACGGGTAAGAGAAACAGTGGAAATAACGGTATAAAGAATCAGGAATACCAGTCCTACGACAAATCCTCTCAGGTCGCCGATTTTGACATAGGAGGACGGGGCGAAGACAAGATTATAATACAGAGTATAATTTTGCCAGCCTTCTATATGGAATAAACTTGTGAAGGCATAAATAAGAGACTGAACAATACCGCTTGCCAGCAGTAATGAAGTCAGCACACCGGCGGCAATGCTTCGTGTGAAGAAGCATACCGTAATAATTAATGCCGAGAATGCCGTGGTGTTGCCCCAGGCATTTGCCAAATAGAACAGGATATTTCTGAAATCAGTAAAAGGAACCAGATGCCCGAACAGCACGTTAAGCAGGACGCAGAAGACATAATGCAGCGTAAGGTAAAAGAAACTTAAAATTCCTGCGGTCATTACCTTGCTTATTACGTATTTCCATCTGTGCCGATGCAGAGACATAATATTTTTCAGGAAACCGCTCTGGAAATCCAGGCAGACGAAAAGAGTAACCAGAACTCCCAGAATAGCGCTGTATGCGCCGCCATCCATCGCGATTTCCCGGAACATCAGCAGAGAATCATAGGCTTCTACAGGGAGACTGTCGCCTTGAAGCGTTTCAGAGATGCCGATTTTCGCTGCAAATGTCAGTCCCTGAGGAGTGGATTCCATCCATACAAGCCAGAAACAAAGTATGGATATTACCAGTAAAACGGCAAAACAGATATAAACGGAACGGCTTCTTTTCAGCCGGTATAAATCCATCCGCAATAAATTAAACATTGGCTTCTCCTTTCTTTACGCTTTGACTGCCATCTAAATAACTGCTGTCCATACGGGCCAGAAAATATTCTTCCAGGTCCATATGATGGAAGCCGGATGCATAGACCTGTATCCGGTTCTCCACAAGAATCTGGTTCAGCACGGCACCATCTGCCAGGCCATAGATCCGTATGGTTCGATTATCCTGTACTTTTGCCTGAATATTGTCTATATGTTCCTCAATCAGCGGAAGTGAACGTTTTACATCATCCACTTCTATCTGGTAATAATCTGCACAGTTCCTTTCTAATTCCTGTCTGCTGATCTGTTCTACCAGGTTTCCGTCCTTGATGATTCCATAGTGGGTGGAAAGCTTGTTGAGCTCACCCAGAATATGGGAGCTGATAAGGAAAGTCTTCCCTTCCTCGTTCAGTGAGAATATCAGCCGGCGAATTTCCCGGACACCTTCCGGGTCCAGGCCATTGATGGGTTCATCCAGAATCAGCATATCAGGATTCCCCAGGAGGGCCAGGGCAATGCCGAGACGCTGCTTCATTCCCATGGAAAAAAGTCTTGTCTGTTTGTTTCCGGTGTTGGAAAGGCCGGTCCGATCCAGTATCCGGTCCACGCTTTTTTCGTCAGACAGGCCCATACATCTGGCCTTCATAAGCATATTCTGCCTTGCGGTCATTTTGGGATATAAACCGGCAGATTCAATCAGACAGCCGATTCTCCGGGCAACCAGAGGATCCGTTACAGGTTTTCCAAACAGCCTGATATCACCTGCCGTAGGCTTAGCCAGACCGCACAGCATTTTCAGAGTGGTTGATTTACCGGCACCGTTCCTTCCGATAAATCCGTAAATCGCCCCTTCTTGAACTTGCAGATTCAGATGGTTTACGGCTGCTTTTCCTTTATAGGTTTTGGTGAGGGCCATTGTTTCCACAGCCAGTGAATCCCATTTTTTATCCATTACATTCCAATCTCCTTTCCTTGCAAAAGCAGTATGTGCTTTTCTGAAAGATATATTAAAAGCTAAAGGTTCAGATATCTCTCAGAAAAGGTTAAGAAAAGGTAAAGACAGGAGAGCACTAACAAAGTTTAAACCCCATTCCCCACACTGTCTGAAGATAGGAATCGGTTTTGCTTTCCTTTAATTTTGTACGGATATTACTGATGTGTACATTGATGGTTTTATCATCGGCAACATAGTCTTCGCCCCAGACATATTCATATATCATCTGTTTGGAAAAAACACGTTTCGGATTGCGTATCAGAAGTTCCAGAATTAGAAATTCGTGCTTTGTCAGAACAATCTGTTTGCCGCAGGCCCGCATCTCCAGCGTATCCGGATTCAGTATCCATTCTCGGTACTGATAAATCCGGTCTTCAAATACCGCATCCTCGAATTCGTTTACATCTCTTGTGCGTCTCCGCAGCTGTACCTGAATCCGTACCAGAAGTTCCGGAAGATCAAAGGGCTTGCAGATATAATCATCAGCTCCTGCCGAGAGCACATTTACTTTGCTGTCCAGTTCGCTTTTGGCAGACAGGACTATCACGGGTGTTTTCCGGGCAAAGACAGAGACAAGCTCTTCTCCGGTGATACCGGGAAGCATCAGATCCAGCAGGACCAGATCGAAGCTTTTCATGGAAAAAAGCAATTTTCCTTCGCTGCCGGAAAAGGCTTGTGTGCATGTATAGCCGTGGCTTTCCAGGTATTCCCGCAGCATTTGATTATTTTTCGTATCATCTTCTACAATTAAGATATGTTCCATGAGAATTACCACCTTTATCATTTTTGAGTAGAGCTATTGGCTGTTAACTTCGCGTTTAACACACAACGAGCGGTGCTTTGTGCGAGGACTTTTATGATC